>NZ_JBTNCY010000003.1:0-387057 GCF_054511255.1 Arthrobacter monumenti
CCCCCAATACTTCCCACTTTGTGATGTGATTCACAGCCCTACTTGTAGGGGTACCGCACCGCCCCAAATGGGGTATACCCACCACCGGATCCACGCCAAAGTCAAGAGTCCCCACAAGATTCCCTCAAGATCAGCTCAAACCATTGACGAAAACGATAGTTAGGTATAGGCGACTCCTTCGATTTTGTGGGTGGAACGCACCTCCACAGCGGACACATTTCCGGTACTGACTGGCTCCTGCGACGATATACATGACGCCGACGGAAAGGTCTCCCCCATGCCCGCTGCCGCTCCTGGACAACCCGGCCAAACTGGTGGTTTTCAACTGGATCTCTTACTGCACAACGCAAATGTGCAGACCCTGGATCCGTCGCGGCCCAAGGCAACGAGTATCGGAGTGCTGGGCGGGCGAATCATGGGCATGGATGCCGACATCGCCGGGCTGACCGCGCGGGAGGAAGTGGACCTGCGCGGCGCTTGTGTAACACCCGGATTCATCGATGCGCATTGCCACACCACATGGTTCGGGCTGGGGCTGGCCGAGGTCGACGTTTCCAAAGTCAGAGGAGTGGACTCCATCTATTCGTTGCTCGCCGAGGCCGCGGCTATCGCGAGCGACGACGGCAGCACCGACGGCTGGATCATGGCCACTGGATTCAACCAAAAAGACCACTTCGGCGAATTCCCCGACATCGCACAACTGGACGCCGTCACGGCTGGACGGCCACTATTTATTCGACATACCTCGGGCCACATGGCGGTGGTCAACTCCACCGCGCTGAGGCTGGCTGGCGCGGATATCGCCGGCTTCCCGGATCCCGACGGCGGTGTCATCGTACGCGACAACGACGGCAACCCGACAGGCTTGGTGCAGGAGACGGCGCAGAATCTGATTCAGGACCTCATCCGGCCCTACCCGCGCGACGCGATTGTCGCCGCACTCGAGCGCGCAACCGCCCAATATGCCCGCGAAGGTATCACCAGCTTCACGGAGGCCGGAATTGGAGGTGGCTGGATCGGGCACAGCCCTGCCGAGTTCAGCGCCTACTTCTTTGCCCAGCAGACAGGACAGTTGCATGCGCGGGCGCAGTTGATGCCAACCATCGACGTACTGCACTCGATCAACACCGCGGAGTCGGATGTCTTCGGAAATGGGCTCGACCTGGGGATCGCGTCCGGCTTTGGCAACGACTACCTGTCACTTGGCCCGGCCAAAGTCTTCCTCGATGGTTCACTGATCGGTGAGACTGCGGCGATGAGTGAGGACTACTGCAGTCATCCCGGCGCCGGGCGGGGCTACTTCCAAGCCGACCCGCTGGCCATGTGGGAACAGATCCTGGACGCCTATCGGTCCGGCTGGGCTATCGCCGCTCACGCAATAGGTGACCGCGCCGTCGGACTGGCCATCGATGTTCTCACTGAATGCAGGGAGCGTTACGGTGCCCCCGTGGTACCAAACCGGATTGAACACTGCTCGTTGACCAGGCCGGACCAAATGAAACCGTTGGCGGATGCCGGAATCGCCGTCACACCGCAGGCATCATTCTTCTTCTCAATGGGAGACCAGATCACCCGGGAGCTCGGGGAAGAAAGGTCCAACTGGGCCTACCGGGCGCGGTCGTTCATCGACGCCGGCATCCGGATGGCTGGCTCGTCGGACCGGCCTGTGGCCGACGGGCAGCCGCTCCGGGGCATGCAGGCTTTCGTGGACCGGCAAACGGATTCCGGGCAAACCTTTGGCGATCCAGGCGAATCCATCACGGCTGCGGAAGCCCTCGCCGCGTACACTACTGTCGCCGCCGAGGCCACCGGGCTGGCGGGCACGCGCGGCAGCATTACTCGGGGAAAATTGGCCGACTTTGCCGTACTGGCCGAGAATCCGATGGACGTTCCGACCGACCAGATTTCCGGGATCAAAGTCCTCGCCACCATGGTCGGCGGAAAATTCACCCATAACGAGCTGCAGGGCTTCCAGCCCTAGCGGAGATCTATCCTGCCAGCAAGCCGGTGAAGAGCCCGTAGGCAACGGAAAGCGTCATGGCGACAATCGCCAGCCAGGCAATGGGCACACGGTATTTACGGATTAACGTCATCATGATCCAGCCAGTCTAATCGCTGGTTCGCTAGCTGTTCCACAACCCGTAGGAATCTGCGAGATCGTTGATCTTCTGTGCGCGCGCCAACCGGGGGAGATAGCTTCCGTCGCCTTCCACCTCTCCCGAACTGTGTTTCTCCAGCAGCTCGTGGGCCCACTGCACCTCGCTGTGGCTGGGACTCAAACCGTAGTTGATCGTTTCAGTCTGCTCCGTCTTCAGGCACAGCTTGCCAGTCATTCCCATGGAGGCCGTCACCGCACATGCCTTCCGCAGCCCCTCTTCATCGGTTCCGAGCGTTGGACCGTCAATCGGCCCGGGCAGCTCGCCGACACGGCTGGCGACGACAAGCTTTGCCCGTGCATAGGCCAGCGCCATTGGATCATCACTGGCACCAGTGTCCCGGCGGAAATCACCCACTCCGAACGCCAGTCGGAACGTACCGGGGGCCTTGGCAATGGCTGTCGCATTTTCAATGCCGACCGCCGATTCTATTAATGCCAACACCGGCGTCCCAGCCCGAAGCCGCAGTGCGGTTTGAGAGACGTGTTCCGGCTTTTCCGTCTTTGCCAGCATCACTCCGCGCAAACCCGGAACCTGGGTCAGGGCTGAAAGGTCATCGGCCCAGAAGTCGGTATCGATGGCGTTGATCCGCACCCACGCAGTCAAACCTTCACTAAGGGCTTTTACCACCCGGTCGCGCGCAGCTTTCTTCTCATCGGCCGGGACAGCATCTTCGATGTCGAAAATCACCGAGTCCGCTTCCGAGGCAAGGGCCGCAGGGAAGTTGGCGCCCTCGCCCGCTGACTCGAGCAACCATGAGCGTGAAAGTTTGGCGGGAAGGGATGCGGCGCGTTGATTTCGTACTGAGTCCATGAAAAAACCATACGTGAGCCGGGGCGTCCTTCGATAGGCGGCACTTGTGTTGTTAAGCGCCTTTGCCGTCACGCTCCTCAGGCGACAACGAAAAACCGGGACCATTTCCGCCAAATGACTTGATCCCATAACCCTGGCCGTCGCACTTTTCCTCCAATCCCGGCGGACTTCGACGCGCTCCCGCCAGTAACCCGGATCTGGTGCTTAAACCACTCTCCCCGCTGTTCCAGTGGAACGGCGGGGAGAGCAATATGGTAGGTGACCACCCTACTGGGGGGAGGCAAGGCGATCACCGTCTATTGGTGGTCGCTCCACTGGGGGGAGGGCGGAGCGACCACCAGCTTTTTTGGCGATCGCCCTACTGGGGGGAGGCAGGGCGATCGCCGGCTTTAATGTCAGTGCAATCCATCAGCCCCAAACCTGAGCGGCCCAGGCTGCATCCCGGACATAGTCCCTGGATGGTGCCAGATTGGATAAATCTCCATGGGGGGATAAGAATCCGAGGTTTCTCATCCTTTCGACAACATCGACCGAGCATCCAAGTACTGCGCTTAGGTCTTGGGCATCTGCGGTCCAGTTGACGTCTGCTTCAGTTGTCATCATCGACGCACTTCCACTAGTTGGGATTCTGTCTCTTTTGTCCATGTCCGTGCATAGAGACCAAGGGCGGCTTCCTCACGGGATGTGAAGCCGAGCCGGTTCAACATCATCTGCGCCTGGTGGAGCGTAAGGTGCTGAGCACTTCGGCTGGCACGGGCTTTGTCCGCCCGGTACAAGTAATTATCAATAGAGCCGGACCAACGCCGCCGCCAAGTCTGCACCGCAGCATCCGATGCCGTTGCTGCCATCAGACAATGCATCGGTTGAACCTTGGTGGAGACTTGCTCCACCATGGCGGTACGTGCCCGGGGCCCGTTCTGCCCCAAGTCTGCGGTGCGCCATTTGAGGTGACTATCCCAGTAGTAATCCCAAGAAAGGCGACGTCGATCCGGCCACTGTCCCGAGCGCGGACCTCGCAACATAGCCCGCGCCGAGTCTGAGAGCAGCAGGGCCGCCAAAGCCGAACGGTTCTGTGACTTACTGAACCGCTGGTTGGCCCAAACTGCTAGATCTGAGGAAAGCTCAAAAACCTCTTGAGCCAGTTGTAATGCTTCGACTCCTCCATACTTGGCCAGCTCCGCCTCATAACGGGCAGGAAGTTCGCCATGTGGAGTGCCTCTGTGATGGTGCCGGCTGATGCCGGCGACATATTGCTGTTCGATATCCAGATTGACTATTCGACTGTCCAGCCGGTCCTGGAGTGCTCCATGGAACCGCTGCAACCGTTCAAGCGTTGTGCGGCTCCCAAGGAAACGAACCTTGATGTGAGGACCCATCTGGTCCACGCTTCGGTTGAAGAACCAACGGTCGGCGCCAAGCACCCGTGCCTGCGCTGCCAGCGGGGCAACCAAATTACCTACGACGGCGTCCGCCACGGCCAGGTCACCTGTGTAGACGGATACAGTCCACCAAAGTGGGGAACCAAGAGTTCCCGTACCCTCTCGCAGTGTGGCTACCTGGGTCATAGCGGCTTGCCTCCTCGGTTATTCGGCGGCCCACGCTGGCCGCCATATTGATTAGAGCCTGGACTTTCGTTCTAGTTCTTCCAGTCCCAGACAGCGGGTTGATAGGTGTTCTTGGCCTGAATTTCAACCACTGCGGGCTCGTCGGCCGTCGTCGAAGTTGCAGCAACTGCCGGTGCAGATATTGACGCTGCCCCAGCAGCAATGAACAATACGGCGGTAAACCGCGCAACGCTCTTTGACATGAGATCTCCCCTTCAGGTGGAACCTGGCATTCGCCTCGTCCGGGGCTTTGGCGCCCCGACAATTCAAGAATCCCTTGTACCGGATTAGGTGTCCACCTATCCAGACATCAGCATCAGGACATTGCCACAAGCGGACTTGAGCACTCTTAAAGTGAGGCAGAACTGCGTCGCCGTTATTGCAACTTCCGCGAAATTCCGGGGTTTTCGGCTGCTGCGGCAACTAGTCCAAGCGCCGACAGTAAGTTGTCCGCTTAATGCCATGTCCTGTTTTTTAGCGGAAGTAGTTGCTTGCAACAAGACTTCATCGCAAAAAACCGGCTTTCGCCGTCCTTACTCGATAAGGTGACATTGTTGATTATTCTAGGAGTTGCCGAGAAGGGAGCGCTTGTGCTGGACACGGTTTCATTCGATGTCTACCAGTTCGCGGTTGCGCAACCTGGATGGTCTAAACAGGAGGCGTCAGACGCTCTCGGTTATACGATCCGTGAAATCGATGATGCCATCTCGGAGCTCAGTCAAAGGAGATTGCTCCAACGCCCAACTGCCGAGACTGAGCGCTATGTTGCGATGTCCCCAGAAGTAGCCCTGTCGGAACTGGTGGACGAAGATGAACGAATCTTGCAAGACCTGCGCGCCTCCATTACGGGACGGCGAAGGGAATTCTCCAGCCTCATCCCTTTCTATAATGAGGCAAGGAAGAAGCTAGCGCTGGACGATACCGTCGAGGTGATTGAGGATCGCAAGGTAGTACGCCGGCTCCTCATTGATTACGGCAGGGATGTCACAGAACAAGTTCTCATTGCACAGCCTGGACAGGGGTCCTCGGCCGATGTCCACGAGGAAAGCGTCAAGAAAGATCTAGCGCTTCTCGCAAGTGGCGTGAAACGTATGAACATACTGCATCACAGCACGCGGGACCACATGCCGACGCGTAAGGCCGTAGCAGCATTGACTCCCGCCGGCGGTGAATACAGAACCTTGCCTCTGGTGCCGCTCAGGATGATGGTCTTTGATCAGAAACTCGCCATAGTTTCCCGCCAGCTTTACCCGGACGACCATGCGGCACTGGTCATCCGCGACACCAATCTCATCCGGATCTTTACCGAACTATTCCACATCGGCTGGGAGGTCGGGCAACCGTTTCCCGCTGGTCAGGATCAACCGCCGTCAAAGTTGAATAATATTCAACAATCCATCCTCAAGGGTCTCGCCGCAGGCTATGGCGATGAACCGATCGCGCGTCGGCTCGATATCAATGTTCGTACCTGCCGGCGGCATATTGCGTGGATGCTTGAAGAACTGGGTGCCACCAGCAGGTTCCAAGCCGCAATCAAAGCGCGCGAGGCCGGCTGGATCTAGTCCAATGACGCAGCCGCCACTCCAGCCTGCGCTAAGGAGTTGGCTGCCCCCCATTGACGTTCAGCGTTTCGCCAACCACGTAGCTGGACTCCGGCGAGGCCAGGAAAACATATGCCGGGCCCAGTTCTGTCGGCTGGCCGGCACGTCCCAGCGGCGTTGACTTGCCGAACTGCGGAAGCTTCTCCTTTGGCTGACCGTCGGAGACCTGCAACGGTGTCCAAAACGGTCCCGGCGCCACAGTGTTGACCCGGATTCCGCGCGGTGCCAACTGCTGCGCCAGTCCCTTGCTGAAGTTATTAATCGCTGCCTTCGTAGTGGCGTAGTCGATTTTGTCCGGGGACGGATTGTACGCCTGGATGGAGGTTGTGTTGATGATGCTGGATCCAGCCTCCATGTGAGGCAATGCGGATTTTGTAATCCAGAACATCGCGTAGACGTTCGTCTTCATCGTCTCGTCGAATTGCTCGTCCGACAGATCCTCCAGCTTCCCGCAACTGATCTGTTTACCGGCATTATTAACCAGGATGTCCAGTCCGCCGAGGCCTTCCACAGCCTTCGCGACCATGTCTTTTGCCTTTGATGCGTCGCTGATGTCGCCGGGCAGGGCAACGGCCTTCCGGCCACTTTCTTCAATGATCTTAATTATGTCCTGCGCATCCTCTTCCTCCACAGGCAAATACGAGAGAGCGACGTCGGCCCCCTCCCTCGCAAAGGAAATGGCAACGGCGGCACCGATTCCTGAATCCGCCCCGGTGATCAGCGCCCGGCGCCCTTCAAGCCGACCCGTCCCACGGTATGATTCCTGACCCCGGTCAGTATGGGGGTTCAGCCATTCATCCAGGCCAGGTTCCGGCTGGTCTTGTTCCTCCGGCGGACTGATGCTCGGGAACCGTTTTGTTGGGTCCTGGAACGTGTACTGGTCTTCAGCCATCTTGTTCTCCCATCGATCCTCGGTAATTCACACCGCCCTGTCGGCGGCAGAGATATTACAAAGCCTGCTTACGACATTACTGACGGCCGGGAGGGGTTTTCAAGGTACTGCACCTCATAGCACTTCATGACGATAAGCAGAAGTGACCACGCCACTATCAGCTTATTCACAGCCTCGAACGATTGAGTTCGTGATCAAAGCGTTATACGGTTATTTCAAGGTCAAGCAGTGGCCGCTGGATGTCTGTAATTGGATGCCACGGACCGCTGAAACCGGGGTCCATGGTTACCGAAAAGAGGCTGGATCATGACGATTACCCGCAATGCACCCGTACATTCGCAAGCTCCGCCCGGGAGCACCTTGCACAACCCGCACGCCGACGCTGCAGTCCGCCCTTGGAGCCAGCACAAAAACTACGAGTTGGTAACAGCTCCGGCCTGTGCCCGTTGCAAAACGAGTTCCTACATCTACATTGAGGAATTCATTCCACCGGAGATTAATGACGACGGCGAACTAACCAAATTGGGCGAAGCCAGCTATTTCTGTACACGCTGTGTTGAGTATGCCGCCCATGCGGTCCCGCCACTATGGACCCCGAATGGGTATCACGCGGGCTAAGATTCCCGACAGAGGGCGCCGGACGGATAACTCGGTCCGGCGCCCTTTTCGGTTACTGCCCGCCGTCACTGCCGCATCAATAATCGTGTCGGCATGTGCCGGCACTCCGGATAGTGATTCGGATTCGACCAATCCCTCCGGGTCTCAGCAGGCATCCCAATCACCCAGGACCACAGAGGCTCCAACTGTCTCACCGACTCCAGAACCGCAAGTGACCGCTCCGCAAGCCGGAGCCGCCATTCCGCTCACTGTGTATTACATAGCCCTCAACGACGGCGGCGCGACGGGTGAAGAGGTCGGTTGCGGTGACAGTCTCGTAGCCGCCTTCACAGAACCAGTGGCGTTCAAGGACCAACTCAAAGCAACAATGGACCGCCTGCTTGCTGACGACAACATGCATCACGGCGGCTCGGGTCTGTACAACGCCCTCTATAAATCCGACCTAACGTTTACAAGCGGAAACGTCTCCGACGGCACCGTGACGGTAAATCTCAAGGGAACAATCAGACAGTCCGGGGTTTGTGATGCGCCGAGGATCGAGGCGCAGCTAAGCCAAGCCGCGGAGACCGCCGCCGGCGCAGATTCTTCGGACATCACCCTCAACGGAAAACCGCTGCCCGAAGTCCTCTCAAGCCGCTGATCGGCCTCGCGCCAGTGGGCGTTATCCTTATCTGATGACTTCCCACAAAACAGTTAGCCCAGAGACGTTGCCGGCTGAAACCGAAGTGGCCCTTGAGCGTGCCTCCGCCTCGGAGTTCCACGAGCATTTGCTCTCCGCGCGGGCGGCAAATATCAAACAATCGGCGGTGCGCGACGTCTTCGATGTCTCCATGCGGCCAGGCTTGGTGTCGCTGGCAGGAGGAAACCCTTACCTCAAGTCGCTGCCCCTTGACCGGTTGGGGGAAACGGCGTCGAAAATCATCTCCGAGCATGGACTCGAAGCGCTGCAGTACGGCGGGGGCCAGGGAACCGAAGAACTTCGCCGCCAGATCTGCGAAGTAATGGCGGCCGAGGGCATCACCGATGCTGTCCCGGAGAATGTCGTCGTCACCGCCGGTTCGCAGTCCGCACAGGATGTCGCAGCGAAGATCTTCTGCAATCCCGGCGACGTGATACTGGTGGAAGACCCGACTTATGTGGGTGCGCTCAACACCTTCGAGGCTTATCAGGTGGACGCGCAAACAGTGCCCATGGACGAAGATGGGCTGATCCCGGAAGAGTTGGAGCGCAGGATCGCGGAAGTTCGGGCCGACGGCGGAAACATCAAGATGCTCTACACCATCCCGAGCTTCAACAATCCCTCCGGCATCACGCTGGCTTCGGATCGACGGCAGCGCATTGCCGATATCTGCAAAGCCCACAAGATCCTCATCCTCGAGGACAATCCATACGGACTTCTGCGGTTTGACGACGAAGTGTTCAGGCCTTTGCGCGCGGACAACCCGGACGACGTCATCTATACCGGCTCATTCTCGAAAATCTTCGGTCCCGGATTGCGGATCGGCTGGGCTCTGGTGCCTACTCATCTTCAGCGCAAGTTCTACCTGGCGGCCGAAGCGGTCATCCTGTGCCCGCCGACCTTGAACCAGATGCTGCTCTCGGCCTACTTCCGGGACTACGACTGGCGCGCCCAGATCGACACCTACCGCGCGCTGTACCGGGAACGCTGTGAGGCAATGCTCGAAGCCCTGGAGAAATACATGCCAGAAGGTGTCAGCTGGACGCGACCGGCAGGTGGGTTTTTCGTCTGGGTGACTCTGCCGGATGGTGTCAACACGTACCCGCTGCTGCAGAAAGCGATTGACGCCGGCGTGGTGTTCATTCCCGGAGCAGCCTTCACCCCCTCCGACGAGCCAAACAATAATCTGCGGCTTGCCTTCAGTGCCGTCGGTGGCGACGACATCGCCGAAGGCGTGCGCCGCTTGGCGCCGGTGCTGCAGGAAGCCATCGACGCGCGGTAAGGACCATGAGGGCTGGCTACTTCAGAGCCGCTCACTGCAGAGAGGGCCGCCCCCGGAACTTTGTCCGACGGCGGCCCTCTCCCTTAGTTGCCTTACTGCTGACGGTGCTCAGGCGTTCTGCGGGAACGCCGGGCGCTTCGGATAGACCGCACACAACTCCAGGAAGCGGGTATTGGCTTCAGGCTCACCGATGCTGACCCGGATGCCCTCGTTGCCAAACGCGCGCAGGGACAGAGCCTGTTCTCCGGCCAGGGCTGCAAACTCCTGTGTGTTTTCACCCAAGTTCAACCAAACAAAATTGCCTTGCGCCTCGGGAACAAACCAGCCCAGTTCCTTCAAGCCACTGGTTACACGGTCCCGCTCATCAACCAGGCTCTGGACACGTTCGAGTACCTGATCAAAGTTCCGCAGCGAGGCGATTGCGGCATGCTCGGCCACCGAAGAAACGCCGAAGGGCACAGCGCTGACACGGAGGTACTGGGTCAGCTCCGGATTGGAGACGGAATAACCGACCCGCAGGTTTGCCAGGCCATGCGCCTTGGAGAAGGTCCGCAGGGAAATCACATTGCGGTATTTTTGATACATCTCGATACCGTTGACCACCTCGGGGTCACGGACGAATTCCTGGTAGGCCTCGTCAATGATGACGATGACGTCGGAAGGAACCTGCCCGATAAACCACTCAACTTCCGTCCTGGTCAGGCTGGGGCCGGTTGGATTGTTCGGCGTGCAGAGCAGGACGATCTTCGTTCGTTCGTTGACGGCGGCAGCCATCGCCTCCAGGTCGTGGGTTCCGTCGTCCTTGACGGGAATCTGCACGCTGTTCGCTCCCGACAGGCCAACCGAGATGGGGTAAGCCTCGAAGGAACGCCAGGGATATACAACCTCGTCAGGCACGCCGTCGTCGTTCTGCCCGGCGAAAGTGGCCAGGATCTGGTTCAGTGCACCCAGGCTGCCTGTTCCGGTGACGATGTCCTCCATCTGTACGTCAAGGAACTCGGCCAGTTCGGCGCGCAGGGCATTGGCAACCGGATCGGGATAACGGTTGACCGCCGTCGTATCCGCAATGGCTTCCAATACCGCTGGAATCGGCGGCAGTGGGTTTTCGTTGGAGGACAGCTTAAAGCTCTCAAGCCCCTCGACGGCGACCGGCGGCTTACCTGCCGCGTAGCGGGGAAGCTTGCCGAGCACCCCCCGGGGCTGAACCTCAGCAGCGGTGGTGCGGTTCTGTAGTGAAGTCATACCGTCCAGCTTAAGGGAGCAGGTCCCGGAGCAGTGAATCGCCAAAATGGCCAATCCGGCGGTGAGGGGCCGCGCGAAGCCGGGAATTCCCTGCTGTTTCCCAGATCGTTGTGTCAGCATAGTTGTATGGGTATATTCCTAGTCCGGGTTTTGATCAATGCTCTGGCGCTGTGGGTGGCCAGTTGGATCCTGTCCGGCATTTCCATTTCAGCTTCCGGGGCCGAGGGCCTTGCACAAGGGAACAACACAGTCGCCCTCATTCTTGGCTACCTATTTATCGGCCTCATCTTTGGTCTGGTCAACTCACTGGTCAAACCCATCGTCAGCCTGTTGTCGTTGCCGCTCACCATCCTCACTCTCGGGTTGTTCACCATCATCATTAATGCGGGAATGCTGATGCTCACCTCGTGGCTGAGTTCCCTTACCCCGATCGAGTTCAGGGTGGACTCCTTTTTCTGGTCCGCCATTCTCGGTGCGATCATCATCAGCGTTGTTTCGCTGCTTGTCGGCGCCATTACCCCCGGTAAGCGAAAGTAGCGGCACTCGCCTACCAGTTGCGTGGCACTTTATAGTTGCGGCTGGCCGGGGGTCGTTGTTTGGGTGGCGTTAGCGGTTGGCGTTCCAGGCTGAACTTGTAAGACGACACCTTGGCGCCCATTGGCACGAAGGCCGCTATCCCCGCCACGGTGGTCGAGACGGAGGGGTGATTGCTGGCTTCAAGCAGTTCGGCCTTGTGGACATAGTTGCCTACAGAATGTCCGTCCATTTTTTCACCGGTGTACGGGTCGTACGGCGGGTCTGTTTGGAACGTCACGGTTACATTGTTCTTCGTGTCCGGTGGTTTTTTAAGATCGAAATTGGCGACAAATTCACCCCGTTGTTGCAGATTGAGACCGCTGGTTCCGTCCGGCAACGGTATTCCCCCGACCGGTGAACCAGCTGTGATCACATGCTTTGCGTCGAATTCGGCCAGGAAAGCAGGATCGGAGACTACGGCGCGCGCATGCAGTCCCCCACCGCTGTGCCCGATAAGCATCACCGGTGCTCCGGACGGTGCCCCTGCCTCCTTTAGAGCCTCCGTTACCGCATTTGCCATATGCGGTGATCCAGTCATAGCTGCCAGATCCCCGGTGAGGTCAAGCGGGTTATCAGTGTCCCAGGGATTCCACTCCTTAGTGCCCGGGATGGTGACGGCATACCGGGCCGGCCCACCTTCGGTTTCGATGACCGCTACTTCGATGACGTTCTCCACGCCGTCGCCGTCAACCCATCTCATTCCGGTTCGTTCCACCAAGCCGGAGAGGGAAGCGTCGTAGTTTGTCACTTCACGATCGCCGTCTCTGTCCGGAACGAGTGTGGTTGTAATCGGACGGGCGATAAATGCGCCACCCAAGATGTGGCCTCCCCACCGAAGGATCGCCGCCAGCTCATCACCTGGATGGAACCAATACTCCTCTTGGGAGACAAATGGCTGCATGGACCTGTTTCCCAAGGCGTCATAGCCGCGCCGGGCGCTCATCTCGAAGTTCCGGTATTGGTTTATGAGTGAGCCTTCGACGTCAGCGTACGTCTCGAATGCGGCGTTCAGGTGGTTTGCCAAGTCCTGGAACCTTGTCACATGCGCAGACGCCTCTCGAGCCACGTTGGCCACCTGAATCTGGGCCGCGGTTGCCTCAGCACGAAGTTGCGGCTCGGCCGGGAACGAGGTTAATTGCCAGGCGAACTCGTTCAGTTCAGATTCCACCCTGTGGAGTTCGTCCGCCAACACCTCCAGCTCCTTAGCGCCGCGCAGTAATTCAGTCCAGGAGAACGAGATGCCTCCAACGCCGCCGCTGACAATGTAGCCGCCAGGCTGTACATCCACCCACCAGGAATGCTCCGGCAGGGCATCCTCGATAGACAAGCTCATCCGCCCGCACCGCTCGCCTCAGCGGCCGCCACAGCTGCAACATTGTCCGCCAGCCGGCGCAGTGTTACCGCCGCATAAGCAATCTGCTCATGCAATTCAGTCATGGTCCGGCGATGTTCGTACAGGCACTGGCGGAAGGCCTGCCCGGCAGGCGACTGCCAATCAATGCCCTGGATCGATTGGATACGTCCGGTCAGCTCATCGACCCGCGTGGCACAGCCCCGCAACCGTTCTTCGATCAGGTAGTACGAGTAACCCGGGCCGCAGACTAGTGGTCCCGCCCCTGTTGTATACATCCGGTCCGTCCTTCCGCCCTCTTGCCGTCGTCGTAATTCACGCTAGAGAGCCGACAACATGTCCGCCATCGCCTGCACCTGGGATGTGGACAACCCGGTACACGCATGGGTGCCTGTGGAGGACAAGTAATGAACGACGAGGCCTGTCTGATCGTGGAAGAATGAGGGCCATGCCTGAAACTGCTGTACGCAACCGTGTCGACCTGAGCACCATTACCCCTTCGATCGCCTTGGGGCCACTCGATGGCCGCTACAAAGGCGCAGTCGAAACGCTCGTAAACCACCTTTCCGAGGCCGCGCTCAACCGTGACCGTTTGGCTGTGGAGGTCGAGTGGTTCATCCACCTGACCGACAACTCGGTGCTTCCGGGTACATCGCCGTTGTATGCGGAGCAGCAGGAAAAACTGCGGGACCTGGTGGTTAATTTCGACGCCGAATCCATCGCCGAACTCGGCGAGATCGAGCGCGTGACGGTTCACGACGTCAAGGCCATTGAATACTTCATCAAGCGCCGGTTGCCGATCATCGGGCTGGACCACCTGGGCGAGCTCGTCCATTTCGGCTGCACCAGTGAGGACATCAATAACCTCTCCTACGCCCTTGGCATCAAGAGCGCTGTGGAGGAAGTGTGGCTGCCGGCGGCGCAGACGCTGCTCGACGACGTCGTCGAACTTGCGGAAGCTACCCGGGAGATCCCGATGCTGTCCCGCACGCACGGCCAACCAGCCACGCCCACTACGTTGGGCAAGGAACTCGCCGTCGTCGCCCACCGCCTGGGACGGCAGCTCACACGGATCCGCAATACCGAGTATCTAGGCAAGATCAATGGCGCAACCGGAACCTATAGTGCGCACTACGCTTCCGTCCCGGAGGCGGACTGGCAGCAGGTATCGCGGACCTTCGTGGAGGGGCTGGGCCTGACCTGGAACCCACTGACCACACAGATCGAATCCCACGATTGGCAGGCGGAGCTCTACGCCGACGTCGCACGGTTCAACCGCATCCTGCACAACTTCTGCACGGATGTGTGGAGCTACATTTCCATTGGCTACTTCGCGCAGGTGCCGGTGGCGGGGGCGACGGGCTCCTCAACCATGCCGCACAAGGTCAACCCGATCCGCTTCGAGAACGCCGAAGCAAACCTGGAGATCTCCTGCTCGTTGCTGGACACCCTCGGGGAGACGCTGATTACCAGCCGCTGGCAGCGCGACCTGACAGACTCCTCCTCACAGCGAAATATCGGCGTCGCGTTCGGGCATTCCCTGCTTGCCATCTCCAATGTCCAGCGTGGACTGGCCGCCCTCGACGTCGCCAGCGATGTGCTCGCGCACGATCTGGACACGAACTGGGAGGTGCTCGGCGAGGCGATCCAGATGGTCATGCGCGCCGAAGCGATCGCCGGCGTCGAAGGCATGGATGAGCCGTACGAGCGGCTCAAGGAGCTGACCCGCGGGCAGCGCGTCAACCAGGAACGGATGCAGGAATTCGTCTCCGGTCTGGGGCTTTCCAGCGAAGCACAGAACCGGCTGATGCGGCTGACCCCAGGCAGCTACACGGGCATCGCGGCCGAGTTGGTCGATCACCTGAAGTAGCAAGCCAGCCACACCGGCCGGGCCAGGACTCAGACCGCCGCGCCGAACCGCTCAGCAGAACGTGCCTTGGCCTTCGCGGCTTCGACCTCCCGGTCCTTGGGCGGCGCCGTCGTCACCAAGACATCGAGGAGGTGCTGCGTGACATGGCCTATTTCATGGACGGCCCTGTTGAACGCTTCCTCGTTGGCCTTTGACGGCTTGGTGCTGCCACTGACTTTACGGACGTACTGCAGAGCAGCTGCCTCTACCTCTGCGGTCGTTGCAGCCGGTTCATAGTTGTGCAGTGTACGGATATTCCGGCACATTGATGTCTCCTTGCAGATGTTTGCCTGATTCCAGTGTGCACGCATAGAGGCGTTGGCGGAAGGTCTAAAAAGTGACCAGGTGAAGCGACAAAATGACAGGAGGTGCCGCCATGATGGGTGGACACCATGCCGCCTGCGGCGCCGCCGCCTGGGTGGCTCTGGCATCGACGGCTCCGTTTGCGCTCGGCTGGTATCCGGTCAGTCCGCTCGGGGTGCTTACGGGCGCTCTGGTGACGGCGGGTGCGGCTCTGCTGCCTGACCTGGACCACCGCAGCGGCACCATCGCCAACGCCCTCCCCCCGCTGACCAAGGTCCTGGCGGGCGGCATCGAAACGATCAGTGGCGGTCACCGGCGCGGTACCCATTCGCTGCTGGGCGCGGCCGCATTTATCCTGATGGCAATCTGGCTGGGGCTCGCAACGGCCGACGTTCCGGGATTCGGTGAAATCGCGGTGGGCGCCGGCGTCCTGTCCGTTCTGCTGATGGGATTCGCGCTGAAGTCGCTGAAACTCGCGGGCGGCCCGGTGCAAAGCTGGCTGCTGGCACTCAGTCTGAGCTGTTTCATTGCCGTAAACGCGCCGCAGCAACACGACTGGCTGCCCATCGCCGTCGGACTTGGAGTACTGGCCCACCTGGCCGGCGACCTGATCACCACCGGAGCGATCATGCTGCTGTGGCCGCTGCGGCTCAAGCGGCCCCGCCGCCTCGCCCGGATTTCAGGTCTGCGCGACATCTGGAAACCCGGCGGCTGCCTGGCTATTCCACTCCTCGGCGGCACCGGCTCGCGCCGTGAGTGGGCGCTGTTGGTTCCGGTCTCGCTCTACGCCATCTACGGTGTGACAGATGCCGGATTCAGGTGGCTGGCCGCGCTCCTCTAGGCCCGCCGTCGTCGTCGTTATTTCACCGCGCCCATAGACAGGCCGCGGACCAGCTGCTTCTGTGCGATCCAACCGGCGATGACCACCGGCAGCGAGGCCAGCACCGACGCCGCGGACAGCTTGGCCAGGAACAATCCCTCACTGGTCATCGTCGAGACCAGGAACACCGGCACGGTCGGTGCGGTGGCGGCGGTGAGGTTCAAGGCGAAGAAGAACTCGTTCCAGGCGAAAATCACGCAGATCAGCGCGGTCGCGGCGAGACCGGGAGCCACCATCGGCATCAGGACTGTCCGCAGAGTCTTCAGCAGGCCGGCCCCGTCCATCTCCGCGGCTTCCAGGACCTCGGCCGGAACTTCCTGGAAGAACGAGCGCATCATCCACACGGCGATGGGCAGGTTCATGGCCGTGTAGAGCACCACCAGCGTCCAAATGTTGTCCAGCGCGCCGATCTGCCCGGCGATCACGTAAATCGGCATGATCACGGCCACCACCGGGAGCATTTTGGTGGAGATGAAGAAGAACAGGACGTCCTTGGTCTTCTTCACCGGCCTGATACTCAGGGCATAGGCAGCGGGAACGCCCAGCGCAATCACCAGAACGGTGGAAACGCCGGTGGCGATCATCGAGTTGGCGAAGTAGACGCCGGCCCCGGAATCGAGCACCGCCCGGAACTGGTCCAGCGTTGGCTCGAAGAAGAACGACGGCGGGGTGGAGGCTGCCGCCGATTCCTGCTTGAACGCCGTCATCACCATCCACAGCACCGGGGCGAAGAACAGCAGACCCACAATCCAGGTCAGCGCCGTCAGCAGGGACGAGGACATCCGCCGTTTCGACGCCGGGGAGTGCGGCCGGGCGGGTTGGTTCGCCGTCGGCGGCGAAAGGGCTGCGCTGCGGGACGGATCGCCGGCGGAGGGGCTTTCGAGCTTGGTGGTCATGGCTTAGTCCTTTATGTCGAAGCTGCGGAAGAGGAGCCGCAGCGCGAAGACGGCGATGATGATGGTTCCGATCACGACGACGACGCCCATGGCTGCCGCCTGGCCAATGTCGAAGCCGAGGAACGCCCGCTGGTAGATGTAAAAGGGAAGGTTGGCGCTGGCCGTGCCGGGCCCGCCTGCGGTCATCAGGTAGATGTGGTCGAACGTATTGACCACGTAGATCGCACCGAGCAGCAGGCCGAGTTCGATGTAGCGGCGCAGTTGGGGCAAGGTCACGGAAGTGAAGGTCTGCCACCAGCTGGCACCGTCCATCTGGGCTGCCTCGAGCACGTCCTTGGGCTGTGCCTGCAGACCGGCCAGCACCAGCAGCATCATGAAGGGCGTCCACTGCCAGACGAGGGCGATCAGGATCGAGAACACCGGGAAGGTTGACGTCCAGGCCACGGCTGGAATGCCGAAGAGGCCGATGAACCAGTTCACCAAGCCGTAGCTGGGATCGAGCATCGAGACCGCCCACAGCATCGCCCCGGCCACCGGCATGATCAAGAACGGTGTGATCATGAGGGTGCGGATGAAGCCCTGTCCGCGGAATTTCCTGTCCAGCAGCAGCGCGAACACGATACCCAGCACCATGGCGGCCAGCACGCAGCCCACCGTGATGATGACGCTGTTCAGAGCCGCGCCGCGGAACGTTGAGTCGGTAAAGATGTCGGCGTAGTTGCCGAGTCCGACGAAGATGTTGCCGTCAGGCCGCAGCAGGTTCCAGGAGCGCAGCGAGTACCAGAGGGTGACCAGGAACGGGATCTGGGTGACGACGACGACGAAGATCACCGCTGGCAGCAATGGTGCCCGACGGCGCCAGCCCTCTGCCTTGCTCTGCTCACGGTGCGTGCGGAGCTGCTGCTGTTTGACGTTGTGCCGCTCTACGAGGGTGGCCATCAGTTTTCTCCTGCCTGGTAGGTTTCAGCCACCGTTTCGGCATACCGCTGGGATTGTTCCAGCGCCTCTTCGACGGTTTTCTGTCCCGCAATCGCTGCGGATATTTGCTGTGCCACGCGGGTTCCCAAGTCCTGGAATTCCGGTATCCCGACGAACTGCAGTCCGGTGTAAGGGACGGGTTTCGTCATCGATGTCTGCTGAGAGGCACCGGCGATGGCCGAGAGAGTCGGCTCCGCATAGGCCTCGGAAACCTTTTCGTAGCCGGGGATCTCGTAGGTGGACTGGCGGCTTCCGGGTGGTACGCGTTCCCAGCCGAATTCGTTGCCGACCAGCTTGATGTAGTCCTTGCTGGTCATCCAGGACATGAATTCCCATGCGGCGTCCTTGTGCTCGCTGGTCTTGGGGATGGCCAGTGACCAGCTGTAGAGCCATCCGGCCGCCTCGGTCTTGTTCACCGGTGATGCGGCGTAGGCCGTCTTGTCGGAAACGAGCGACGAGGCGGGGTCTTCGACGCTGGAAACCATCGACGTCGCGTCATACCACATGGCGGCATTGCCCTGGCTGTACCGGGTGAGGCAGTCGCCGAATCCGCTGGTGGCTGCGCCCGGCTGGCCGTAGTTCCGAACCAGGCTCACATAATCCGTGACGGCGGCTTTAACCTGTGGGGAATCGAGGGTTGCGTTCCAGTCCATGTCGAACCAGCGGCCGCCGTAGGTATTGATGACGGTATTCAATGGCGCCAGGTTCTCGCCCCAGCCGGCCAGACCACGGAGGCAGATCCCGGCCACGCCGTTTTGCGGATCGTGCAGATTCTTCGCCAGGCGCTGGATATCGTTCCAGGTCGGGTCCTCCGGCATGGTCACGCCGGCCTTCTTGAACAGATCCTCCCGGTAGGCCACGAACGAGGATTCGCCATAGAACGGCACCGAGTAGAGGTCGTCCTCGTAGCTGAGCGATTTGCGGATGTTCGGCAGAATATCGTCCGGATCGTAGCCCTCGGTTGTTTCCGCGTACTCCTGCAGGTTGGTGATCCAGCCGTTTTCGGCCCACATGGGAGTTTCGTAATTGGAAATCATGACGACGTCGAACTCCCCGCCGCCGGTCGCAACGGACGCGGTGATCTTCGCCCGGGCTTCATTTTCCGGCAGCGAAACGAACTGAACGTCGATATTGGGATGCTCGGCCCGGAACTTGTCCTGCAGGGCAATGGCGTCCTGCATCTGTGGGTTCGATACGATCGCGACCACGATCTGGGTTTTGCCCTCACCGGCACCAATCGCGCCCGCTCCGGCACAGCCAGTCAGCGCCAGCGATGCGGCTATCAGGCCGGCGAAGAAGGTCCGGCGTCGTCCGCGCCGCCGCGGGGTCTCCGGGGCAACTTCATTCTTGTGTCGGAACATTGCTGTCCTTGTCATCTGCTCAGTTGAGAATTGCATGCTTGCTCATTTGTTATGTGACTCTAGTCATATAGGCTCGTTTGAGCAAGAGCAAACGCTCACCCGTTGTCAGGAGTGGATGAAAAAGTGCCGGAACAGACCCATGAGCAGTTTCTGGCCAAAATCGGCCGGGAGCATTTCCTGGACGGCAAGTCCAAGGTGGAAATTGCCAACACCTACGGAATCTCCCGGTTCCACGTCGCCCGGCTGCTGGAGGAAGCGCGCGAGGTCGGCATCGTCAAGATCGAAGTCAGCACGCCGGGAACGGCCGCGCCTGCTGATACGGAGTTGATCAAAAAAGAACTCGGCCTCACCCGGCTCATCATGACAGCCGGCTCGGCGGATTCCGCGCGGAACCGGGAAGTGATGGCCCAGGCTGCGGCCGCGGAACTGTCGGAAAGCGCAAGGGCCGGCATGACAGTCGGGATCTCCTGGTCCCGGACCCTCGCCACGACCGCCCGGTTCGTCACAAAACTCCCCAAGTGCGACATCGTCCAGCTTGCAGGCGCCCTCCCCATGTCCGGCAGCGGGCATTCCTTCGAGGTGATTCACCGGCTCGGTGGCCTCTCCGGTGGAAATACCTGGCCGCTGTTCGCTCCGTTGGTGGTCGACGACGCCGCCACGGCGGCGGGGTTGCGCCGGCAGCCTGAAATTGCGCATGCGTTGGAAAAAGCGGACACGCTGGACCTGGCCGTCATCGCGATCGGCGCCTGGGCACCGAACCATTCGACCGTCTGGGAACGAGTGGGCAACAACGACCGGAGAGAGGGAACCGCCGCCGGCGCAGTTGCAGAATGCTCGGGCAGGCTGATCGACGCGGACGGCCAAGCCGTTCTGACGGCGATGGACGAAAGGATTATTGCCGTCACGGTGGAACAGCTGCGCGCCACGCCGGAGATCATCGCCGTCGCTCCCGGCTCCGAACGCGCCGCGGCCGTCATCGCCGCCTGCAAAGCAAACATCATCACCACGCTGATCGCCGATGAGCCGCTGGTATCCGCCCTTTCCGCCGCTCTCACGAAGGAAGCAGACCTATGAACACCGTCGTCGGAATCGATTCCTCAACCCAGTCCTGCAAAGTCCTCGCCGTCGATATGGAAACCGGGGAGATCCAAAGTTCGGGCACGGCACCGCACCCGGATGGCACCTCGATCGATCCACGCCTCTGGACCGGCGCGCTGACCCAGGCCTGGAGCCAGGCAGGAGCAGCGCAAACCGAAAACCTTGTGGGAGCGAGCGTATCCGCCCAGCAGCACGGGATGGTGGCCTTGGACGCCGACAACGAACCGGTGCATGACGCGCTGCTCTGGAACGACACCCGCAGCGCCACCGAGGCGGCCGAGATGCGCGCCGATCTGGGTAATGGCACCTGGATCGACGCGGTGAATGTCCTCCCCGTCGCGTCCTTCACCCTCACCAAGCTCGCCTGGCTGGCGCGGAACCGGCCGGAACTGGCGGCGAAAGTCGAACGCGTGGTGCTGCCGCACGACTGGCTGAACCACCAGTTGACCGGCCGCTTTTTCACCGACCGGAGTGACGCTTCCGGCACCGCCTACTTCTCCGCCGTCGCCAACGAGTACCGGCCGGAACTGCTGGAGAGGTATTTCGGCAGCGTTCCGGAGCTTCCACAGGTGATTGGATCGTCCGACGCCGGTGGGAACCTGCTGCCCCAGTGGTCCGGCGGGAACGGCATCGTGGGAGCGGGCACCGGGGATAATGCAGGCGCGGCACTGGGACTGGGCATCGTTCCCGGCGAGGTGGTCATTTCCGTCGGAACCTCAGGCACGGTGTTCGCCTCGGCTTCGGAGCCGGTCAGCGACTCGAGCGGCGCCGTGGCAGGCTTCGCCGACGCAACCGGAAAACACCTGCCCCTGCTGGCCATGATTAATTCCGCCCGGGTGCTGTCGGCGGCCGCCGGAATGCTCGACGTCGGACTCCCGCGGCTGGATGAATTGGCGTTGGCTGCAGACCCCGATGCCGACGGACTGACGCTGCTGCCGTACCTTGACGGCGAGCGCACGCCAAACCTGCCGGACGCCCATGGAACTCTGACCGGACTGAGGCGGGCGAACATGACGCCGGAGAACCTCGCCCGGGCGAGTGTGCTGGGGGTGCTGAACTCGTTGGCCGACGCCCTGGACCTGCTGACCGCCCACGGAGTTCCGGTCCGTAAAGTGTTGTTGATCGGAGGCGGATCGAAATCGCGGGCGCTGCAGCAGGCCGCGGCGGCGATGTTGGGCGTTCCGGTGGAAGTTCCGGTTGCCGGCGAATACGTTGCGCTCGGAGCTGCCCGCCAGGCGGCCTGGGCGGCCACGGGCGAATTTCCGCAGTGGACGCGGAAGATCGACTCGTCCTTCGAACCCAGCGGTTCCGGCAGGCCCGGCGCTTCCGGCGCTTCCGGTGGTTCCGGTGGTTCCGGTGACTGGGCGCTGGACGTACGCGCCCGCTATGTCGAGGCCCGGCAGCAGGTTTACGGAGTCTGAGCCGGGCTGCGGGCGCCCAGGACGGCGAAGTAGCCCGGAATTGCTTCCGCCCTGCCGTCCGGTGTCATCGGCACGGTTTGAATCGACGTCGCGCCGTCTTCACACAACGCCCAGTCGCCGGCGTCGAAGGCTGACTCCCGTTCCGGCCTGCCAAAGTGGCCCGGCCGGGGCAGATTCGCGATCGCCCGCTCCAGCGGTGCCGGTATTTTCCCTGGCACGGCGCCCAAATGAGCCATGTACTGCAACCCATTGCCCTGAAAATCCGTCTCCGCAAGGAACACCCGTCCCCGCCCGCCGACGACGGGATGCAGGTTGGCTGCCAGCGCCGCCCGGGCCCGCCGGTCCAGCACATGGAAAACACCACGGACAAAGACGTTGGCCTCGCCGAATTCTGCCCTCAGGGCCGCACCGGAGCCGTCGGCCGTACAGTCCAGCACCCGGTAGGTCACGTTCGACACCCCTGCCGATTCATTTCCAGCACGTTCGACGGCGTGGGCGGCCACGTCGACACCGACGGCCTGCGGAAAATACCGCGCAAGGGACCGGGTGAAACTCCCGTGGCCACAGCCGACGTCAATAATGGGCAGTGCGGGATCCAGGTGATGCCGCAGTCGTTCCAGATAGCCGTTCAGCTCGCGTTCGTCTCCGGCGTCCCACAGCACGTCGCCGCCGGGACCGGTGGCTTCCACGCCCGCCCAGTACTGGTTCCAGGCAATATGGGGGTCCTTCGGCACCTTGGCGGAAAGCCGCAGAACGCGAGGAAGGAGAAGCAGTTTGTTGATCAGAGACGACACTCGTCCAATATAGACGTCCGGGGGCCCTGCAGGTCCACCCACTAGTCGTTTCCTGTACCCGGCGTGCGCAAGTAGCCGCGGCTGCTGAGCATACCTGTCATCGCGTCGGCCGTGACAGGCGGGCTGAAATACCGGCCCTGGCCATAGAGGCAGTCAAGCCGGCGCAACTGGTCCGCCTGCCCGGCGGTTTCGATTCCCTCCGCCACAGCTGTCAGTCCGGCGGCACTTATCAATTGCAATACCGCCGCCACGAAAATTTTCTGTTCCGGGTCGTTGGCTATCTCGGCGATCAGTGACCGGTCCATCTTGACGGTGTCCGCCGGGAGCTCGCGGAGGTAGCTGATCGACGAATAGCCGGTGCCAAAATCGTCGATCTCGACGCCCACCCCCAGCCGGTTGAGCTGACGAAGGTTTTCGGAGCTGACGACATCACCGGTCATCAGAACCGTTTCGGTTATTTCCACAATGAGTTTCGACGGCGGCACATCGGACGCCGCGAGCGCTGCCGCAATGAAGCCAGCCAGGTCTGGTTCACGCATTTCCATTGCGGACAGGTTTACCCGTAGCGCGAAAGGCCTTCCGGAGAGCATGTCCTTCCAGGCTGCGAGCTGGTGAACCGCCGTCTGGATCATCCATTGCCCCAGCTCTGCGATCAGGCCGGTCTCTTCGGCTACGCTGACGAAATCGTCAGGATAGAGGAGACCGCGCTCGGGATGTTGCCACCGGACCAGCGCCTCCGCGCCGGTGATTTTTCCGCTCCCAAGCCCGACGACCGGCTGATAGTGGACCAGCAGTTGGTGCGCCTCAATGCCGTGCCGCAATTCAGAGGTCAGCCTGGACCGTTGCCGCGCCGCGTCAAGGATGGAGGGGTCGAATACCCTGACGATCCCCTTGCCGCCGCTTTTGGCGGCATACATGGCTGCATCGGCGTCTTGCATCAACGTCTCGGCGTTGTGGCCGTCCTCCCCGCACCTTACGCCGATGCTGGCCATCGTCCAGATCCGGGTACCCGCCACGATGATGGCGGGACGAAGCGCTTCCAGTGTCCGCTCCGCCACCGCTCTGGCCTGCGCCTCATCGGTTTCCGGGAGCAGAAGGGCAAACTCGTCACCGCCAAGCCTTGCCACCGTGTCAGTCGTCCGGACCACACCCTTGAGCCTGCGCGCGACTTCCACCAGGACCCGGTCGCCGGCAGCATGGCCGAGGCTGTCGTTCACGTCTTTGAACGTGTCCAGATCCAGGAATATAAGGGCGGGAGGCTTTCCGCTGTCAACGGCCGCCTGGACCTCACGGCTCATCCGCTCGCTGAGCAGCGCCCTGTTGGCCAGACCGGTGAGGTTGTCAGTCATCGCCATCCGCTGCAGTTCCACCTGGGCCTCGCGCAGCATGGCGGTGCGTTCCTCAACGCGTTTCTCCAGATCCTGATACATCACGTTCAGTTCTTCGGCGAGCAGGTTGACGCCGCTGATCACGGCGTCGATAGAGTCGCGTGCCGGCGAAATTTCCAGCCGGGCCGTCAGGTCGCCGGAGGAGAGCCGCACAATGCCGTCGACCAGCTTGTCCAGCCGCGGGTCGCTGACAAACTGCTCCATGCTAATCGCCGCTCAACCATTGGATTGCCTCCGATTCGGAGGTGAAAAACCTGGTGGGACAGGGAAGGTGGCTGATGCCCAGGACGAAGTTGGCGATCACGCGGTCCACGGGAGAAGCACCGAGGAGGGCAATTTTCGACGCCGAGCACGGCTTCCCGAACACGGCACGGGCGCCGCGGCTGACAGAGGCCGTGGTGGCCATATCGACCAGCATCGGCCGCCGCGTTCCGGCACACAGCTCATTGACCTTATCCATCGCCGTCTGTGCGGCTTCCTCCGTGATCGCAATTCCCCTGGCCCAGCGCAATCGCAGGATCCCGTCCTGGCCCAGGCCGAGTGTTGCATCGATTCCGGTTACTCGCGGATCCGTCATTATCCCAGCATAGAACGTGCCCTCGCGTATAGACTCCGTAGAGGGCGACGAAGGTACGAATGGGACCCGCCGCGGGAATCCGTCCGGCGCCAGGTGCCAGCCAGAAAGGGAGCAACGGTGAGTTCAGCGCGGAACGCAGCAGACCGTCTCCAACGCACCGCCCTGCTCGCTATTGGCGATCCCGAAGAACGGAACCAGACGGCCCATTATCTGAGCGAGGCCGGTTTCGCCGTGACCAGCGCCGACAACAGCCAGCGCGCCCTGGCCGAAGCCCAAGAGCATCCGTTTGACCTTGCCGTCGTCGACATTGCCGTCGCCGAAGGTAACTGGGCCCACGTCCTGCGGAAACTGCACCAGCATGGCGGGATACGACGCATCCCGGTGATTATCACGGTTTCGAGTGTTGATCAGCTCAGCATCGACGACGGACTGGTCCTGTCAATATCCGACTACGTGTTGAAACCGGTCAAGGCCGAGGAACTTGTCCATCGTGCCGACGTCGTCATCACGCACAATGAACGGCAGATCCGCAGGCGGACCAGGGCCACGCAATTGCGGGAGCAGATGCGTCAGGTGTCCGCCGCCATCCGCAGCACCCACAAGCCTGAAGAGATGGCCGCGCACCTGGTGGACGGTTTGGGGCAGGCCTTCGGTGCGCAACGGGTCCTGCTGACGACCTTCCAGGATGAACGCGTCCCCAAAATCACCAGGCAATGGGCCCGCGAGGGGGTGGAGCTCATTCCACCGTCCTTCTCCGAACATGAAGAGCAGGCCCGGCCGCTTGCCAAAGAGCTGTGGGAAGACTCAACCGTGCTCGAGCTTGGCCCCCGGTCCGGGCGTACCCCGGCGAAGGGCCGGGAAGACCTGGCCAACTGGGCGGCAAAGCTGGGACCGGGTGCGTCTGTCGTCGCCCCGATCGGGGAAAACGACATGGCCTTCGGCCTGATTTGCCTGGTCTCCGCTGACGAGGACCGGAATTGGACCCAGGCGGAACTTTCGCTGACGCAGCACGTTCTGGGAAACCTGGCGCACGGCCTGATTCAGGGCCAGTTGATCACCGGCCAGCAGGAAGTGGTGGAGAGGCTGAAAGAGCTGGACCGGGCCAAGAACGACTTTGTGGCCACGGTCAATCACGAGCTGCGGACACCACTGACCTCCATCACGGGTTATCTCGAGATGGTTCAGGAAGGCGCCGGCGGGGAGGTTCCCGATGGCGCCGGGCGGATGCTGGAGATTGTCGAACGGAACACCGTCCGGTTGCGCAGCCTCGTCGAGGACATGCTGACCCTGTCCCGGATGGACTCCGGCAGTATCCAGACCATCGCCCCGGTCGACGTCGGTGACCTGCTGGAGATGGTGATGACGGCGCTGTCTCCGCTCGCCGTATCGCAGGATGTGCAGCTGAACTATGAGCGGCCCCAAACGGCGCTGTTGGTTCTTGGAGACGTCCACCAGCTTGAACAGGCCTTTACGAACATTGTTTCCAACGCCGTGAAGTTCACGCCGGCAACGGGGAAGGTGGACGTATCGGCCGAGTGCATCGGGCCGGTCGACGAAACGCCGGCCAGCGTCGTCGTCCAGGTGCAGGACACCGGAATGGGGATTCCAGCCGACGAGATTCCCCGGCTTTTCACCAGATTCTACCGTGCTTCAAACGCCACCGCCGCGGCCGTTCCCGGCACGGGACTTGGACTATCGATCGTCAAGGGCGTCGTGGAGCAGCACAGTGGCGAATTGAGAGTCCAGTCCGTCGAAGGAGAGGGAACCACGATGACGGTCCGGCTGCCCGAAACCGGGCTGCCCGAAGGACCGTAACCTTACACGGATTCACCCAGCGTCGGACACCAGCGCTTCGACGGCGGACCTTGAGCCACGCGCGTGCAGGTTGGACAGTGCTTCCGTGTAGGCGGCGACGAAGCGCTCGTTGTCGACCAGATCGCCGAAAACTTCCCTGTTCGCCAAAAAAGCCAACGGGTCCTGGCGCTGCTTGGCTGCCGCGGCCATCAGGGGTTCCTTCAGCCGGTCGACCACCTCGATTAGCTCACCGGACTCGTCCACACCCTCGGCGTACCTCGCCCAGCTGGCGACGATGCCCGCGGAACGGGAGATGTCGCCGTCGTTGTCCAAATTGATCCGGATCACCGGGACCAGCCATTTAGGGATCCGGTCCGAACTCTCGGCGCAAAGACGGGCCAGTGTGTCGCGGATATGGGGATTCGAGAACCGCTCGATCAGGGTCTGCTTGTAGTCCTCGAGGTCGATCCCGGGCACTGGTGCGAGCGTCGGCTGGCCCTCATGGGTCATGTACTCCAGCAGGAAACGGGCGAACAGCTGGTCCTGGCACACCTCGTGCGCATAGCGGTAGCCGGCCAAATAGCCGAAATAGCACAGGCCCTGGTGGCTCGCATTGAGCAACCGCAGCTTCATCAGCTCGTACGGCTCGACGTCGTCGACAATCTGCACCCCCACGTCTTCGAAAGGTGGACGGCCGAGGCTGAACTTGTCCTCCAGAACCCACTGGACAAACGGTTCGCTGACCACGGGCCAGCCGTCCGCGACGCCGAATTCTTCGGCAATGGCCGACCGGTCGTCGTCGGTCGTGACGGGCGTAATCCGGTCGACCATGGAGTTCGGGAACGGCACGTTCTGCTCGACCCACTCCCCCAGTCCGGCGTCCTTAAGCCGGGCGAAGGCGGTGAACATTTTGTGCGCAACCTCGCCGTTGCCCTGGATGTTGTCGCAGGACATCACGGTGAACGGCTTCAAACCACGGGAACGACGGCGGGACAGGGCTTCGGTGACGAGACCGAAGGTGGTCCTCGGGCTGGCATCCGGCTGTAAATCGGCCACCACATCCGGGTTTTCGGCGTCGAACTCTCCTGTCACGTGATGGAAGTTGTAGCCGCCTTCCGTGACCGTCAGGGAGACGATGCGGACCTGCTCGGACGCCATTTTCTCGATCACCGCTTCGGGGTCCTCAGGCGCGTAAAGGTACTCCGCCATCGAACCGATGACCCGCCCTTCACGCGCTCCATCGGCATGCTTGGTGACGAGGGTATACAGGCAATCCTGGTCCTGCAGAACGTCGCGCATCCGTTTGTCCCCGGGGAGGACACCAACGCCGCAGATCGCCCAGTCCAGCGCCTTGCCCTCGTTCATCAACCGGTCCAGGAACATCGCCTGATGCGCGCGGTGGAAGCCGCCGACACCGAAATGGACAATGCCGACGCTCAGCGCGGAACGGTCATAGCCGGGGGTGGCCAGGTTGTCCGGAAGCCCGGGCAGCGCCTGCGTGTTTAGCTGGATGGGAGTCTGCATCGATTTCTCCTTTGAGAGACACGGTTACCTGAATTTATCATATGAGCGTGACGCGCGTCTCATGTGAGCAAAAATTACAGAGCGGATACCCAGCGGCGCGGACTAAAGTTATTCCATCAGGACGCTCCATCAGGGCGTTCTTTCTGTAACTGTCGGAGGACGCATGTCAGAGTCGGATCTGCTGGTGGTGGTGAACGCCGCCGCCGGGACCGCGCACGAGCGGGGCGTCAACGCTGCGCTGACCGTCTTGCGCGCTGCCGCCAAGGAGGCAGGCAGTGAGCTTGAACTGGCCGCCACCCGTAATCTGGACGAGTTGGCGGAATCGCTGCATGGGCTGAACGGGCGACGCTTAGTGTTGCTCGGTGGAGACGGGTCCATCCACGCCGCCGTGCAGTGCCTTTACCGGAGCGGAAAGCTCAAAGAGACTGGACCGGTTGGCCTGATTCCTCTCGGCACCGGAAACGATCTGGCGGGCTCGCTCGGAATCCCCCTCGATCCGGCGCAGGCAGCCAGAACCGTGATATCGGGGCACGGCCGCGGGATGGAATTGCTGGTCAGCGATGACGGCGACGTGGCCGTTAATGCAGTGCATGTCGGCATCGGCGCTGCCGCGGCGGCGCGCGGGGCATCGGTCAAGAAAACCCTGAAGAAGATCAAACTCGGCAAGCTGGGCTATCCGCTCGGGGCAGTTGCCGCTGGTTTTAGCGAAAGCGGTTGGCGGTTGACTGTGCGGGTCGATGGGCAGCAGATCCACGATGATTCGACTCCCGTTTTGATGGCCGCGATGGGCCTGGGCGGCACCGTCGGCGGCGGCGCCCGGCTGATACCCGACGCCGATCCGCACGACGGCCTCATCGACGTCGTCGTCTGGGAATCTGTAGGTGCAATCGCCCGGGTTGCTTATGCGCTGGGGCTCAAGAGCGGGAACCATGCCTCACGGTCCGATGTCAGCACCGGCTGCGGGCAAGTGGTTGAAGTGGAGGGAGCCGGCGACGAGACATTCATGGCAAGCAACGACGGCGAACTGCACGGCCCGTTCAGTTACCGGCGGTGGGAAATCCATTGCGACGCCTGGCAGGTCATCGTTCCAAGTTGACCGGCCGCTCAGTCGACGAACTCGGACTGAGTCTCGATGAACTGCCAGTCCCCGATGCCGAGCAGATCTGAACTATCCTGCTGCTGTGCTGAGGGGCCGCCCGCATCCCTGATCGCCTTGACGACGTGATCGGGCAGAACGGCGCTGCGCAGATTCTCACGCAGCCACTCCTTGGCCGGGGTCGACACCCGGGGCCACCACGTCTCGATGGGATTGATTTCCATGAGTTCAGTCTCCTCGGATCGTTGGCCTGTCCACCCACGGTAGACACGCCGCGTGCTTCGAAACAAGACCTTCGGCGTGCTGGACAGCAGCCTATGAGCAGAATTGCTAGAGGCAGGATCCAATCAGGGCGTGATGACGCCAGCGAGAGACTCCAGCGCACCGGGGACCAGCGAGTAGTAAGACCAGATTCCACGCTTCTCCCTGCTGAGGAGGCCAGCGTCGACCAGGATCTTCAGGTGGTGCGAAACGGTCGGCTGGCCTAGGCCAACGGGCTCCGTCAGGTCGCAGACACAGGCCTCGGAGTTTTCGCTGGAGGAAATCAGCGAGATCAGCCTGAGGCGGGTCGGATCGGCAATCGCCTTGAGCTGATGCGCGACGGCGTTGGCCCGCTGCTCGCTCATGGCCACGCCTCCCACCGGGGTGCAGCAGGAATCGCGCTGTGTCCCGGCGTCGACGGTGGTTGCGGTGTTCATGGTTCCATTATGCACATCACATTGACATCCGTCGATGTGTCCGAGCATACTCGCTTCATCGATAGACTTCGATGGAGGAACCACCTAGGCAGTTCCTCCCGGAACAAGAGAAAATGAAGGAGCCGAGTGAGCACCTCGACAGCAACCGTCAGCCGGCAGGAGGAAGCCGTCGTCGGGAAACTTTCCACGTTGGACCGCTTCCTGCCAGTCTGGATCATTGCCGCCATGGCCGCCGGGATAGTGCTCGGCCGTTTCGTTCCGGGGATGAATGACGCGCTGAATGCGGTGAAGATCGGCTCGATATCGCTCCCTATTGCCGTTGGCCTGCTGGTGATGATGTACCCGGTGCTGGCGAAGGTCCGCTACAACGAGACCAGCCACGTTATCCGCGACCGGAAACTGATGGTCAGCTCGCTGGTGCTCAACTGGCTGGCCGCCCCTGCGTTCATGTTCGCACTGGCCTGGATCTTCGTCCCCGACCTGCCGGAATACCGCACTGGATTGATCATCGTCGGCCTCGCCCGCTGCATCGCCATGGTGCTGATCTGGAATGATTTGGCCTGCGGTGACCGCGAAGCCGCCGCCGTGCTGGTGTTCATCAACTCCGTCTTCCAGGTGCTCGCGTTCGGGGCACTCGGCTGGTTCTACCTGCAGCTGCTCCCCTCCTGGCTCGGCCTGCCCACCACCAGCGCCGACTTCTCCTTCTGGGCCATCACCATCAGCGTGCTCGTCTTCCTCGGCATTCCGCTGCTCGCCGGTTTCTTGACCCGCACCATCGGCGAGCGCACCAAGGACAGGACCTGGTACGAAGACAAATTCCTGCCGAAGCTTGGCCCTTGGGCGCTCTACGGCCTTCTGTTCACGATCGTGATCCTGTTCGCATTGCAGGGACAGGAAATCCTGGCCAACCCGCTCGACGTCGCCCGGATCGCCGTGCCGCTGCTGGTCTACTTCGTCGTCGTTTTCGGCGCCGGGATGGTCCTCGGCAAGCTGCTCCGGCTCGGTTATGCCAAAACCACCACGCTCGCCTTCACCGCTGCGGGCAACAATTTCGAGCTGGCCATCGCCGTCGCCATTGGCACCTACGGGGTGACATCCGGCCAAGCACTTGCCGGCGTCGTCGGGCCATTGATCGAAGTCCCTGTACTGGTCGCGCTCGTCTACGTAGCCTTATGGGCACGGCGCAAATTCTTTCCCGAGCCGTCAGCGGCCGGAACGCGTGCATATGCCTCGACACCCTCCAAAGGAGCCTGAAATGTCCGATACCGCCGGCAAGCCCAGCGTCCTGTTCGTTTGCGTCCACAACGCCGGCCGCTCGCAGATGGCCGCGGCCTATCTCGCGCACATGTCCGCCGGGCAGGTCGAGGTCCGTTCCGCCGGAACCGCGCCTGCCGACGCGGTGAATCCCGCCGTCGTGGAGGCGATGAACGAGGTTGGCATGGACCTCTCCGCCGAACAGCCCAAAGTCCTGACGGCGGAGACGGTGCAGGAGTCCGACGTCGTCATCACCATGGGTTGTGGCGACGAGTGTCCGTACTTTCCGGGCAAGAAATACTACGACTGGAAGCTCGACGACCCGGCGGGCCAAGGCCTCGAGGCCGTCCGGCCGATCCGCGATGAGATCAAGGGGCGCGTGCAGAACCTGATGATCGAACTGTTCCCGGCCCTGCATCCCGACGCCGGATAAGTCGGCGTAGAACTGCCCCGAAGGCCCCAGCGACGCCCGGCCAGCCCAAACCCAATCGGCACTCCTCCAGGAGACAGACATGATTGAACTGCCAGACAATTTCGACCAGCTCGGCAAGGACGGCGGTGACGGATCCAGCGATTCCGGTCCGGACGGCGAAGGTCCGGACGGCGAAGGTCCGGACGGCGAAGCGGCACGCCGGTCGCTTATCATCATCGGCTCCGGCCCCGCCGGCTACACCGCCGCGATCTACGCTGCCCGCGCGGGACTCGAACCGCTGGTCCTGGCCGGTTCCGTCACCGCCGGCGGCGCCCTGATGAATACCACCGAGGTGGAGAATTATCCGGGCTTTCCGTCCGGCATCCAGGGACCGCAGCTAATGGACGACCTGTTGGAGCAGGCCCAGCGGTTTGGCGCAGTCGTGAAGTACGACGACGCCGTGAGCGCGATACTGAAGGGGAACACCAAGCGGGTGGTCACCGGCGGCGGCAAAACCTACGAGGCCACGGCCGTCATCCTCGCCACCGGCTCCGCTTACAAGGAGCTCGGTCTGCCCGAGGAACAGAAACTGTCCGGCCACGGCATCTCCTGGTGCGCCACCTGCGACGGCTTTTTCTTCCGTGAACAGGACATCATCGTGGTCGGCGGAGGCGATTCCGCCATGGAGGAAGCCACCTTCCTGACCCGGTTCGCCCGGTCCGTCACCGTCGTCGTCCGGCGCGGGGACCTGCGTGCGTCGAAGATCATGGCTCAGCGGGCGCACGACAACGATAAGATCCGCTTCGCCTGGAACAGCGCCGTCACGGCCATCCACGGCGACGGGAAGGTCACCGGCGTGACGCTGCGGGACACGATGACCGGCGAAACCCGCGAACAAGCCGCCACTGGAGTATTCGTCGCGATCGGCCACTTGCCGCGCACAGAACTCGTCAAGGGCCAGGTGGACCTCGACGACGACGGCTACATCAAGGTCGACTCCCCCACCACCGTCACGAACCTGACCGGCGTCTTCGCCTGCGGCGACGCGGTGGACCACCGCTACCGGCAGGCCATCACCGCCGCGGGAACCGGCTGCTCAGCCGCCCTGGATGCCGAGCGGTATCTCGCCGCACTCGACGATGCAGCCAGCATCGCCACCGCTGTTGTGGAGGAAGAGTCCCATGCGTGAAAAATCTGAACTACCCGTCGTCGTAATTGGTGCCGGGCCGGTGGGCCTGGCCGCGGCCGCCCACCTGCTGGAACAAGGGCTGCAGCCGCTGATCTTCGAATCCGGTCCGTCCGCAGGCGCCGCCGTGTCCGAGTGGGGCCACATCCGGCTCTTCTCGCCCTGGCGGTACAACATCGACGCCGCCGCCCGCCGCCTGCTGGAGCCGACCGGCTGGAAAGAACCGCGCCCGACCGCGCTGCCCTACGGACGCGAACTGGTGGAGCGCTATCTTGAGCCGCTGGCGGCAGTGCCGGCAATTTCGACGGCGCTGCGCACCGGATCGCGGGTCGTCGCCGTGAGTCGGGAGGGGATGGACAAGAGCCATTCGAAAGACCGGGATCTCCGACCCTTCCTGGTCCGGGTCGAGTCCGAAGACGGGTCCATCACTGATCACCTTGCACGGGCGGTTCTCGATGCCTCCGGCACCTGGCACCAGCCGGCTCCGCTGGGCCAGGCGGGTCTGCCGGCCCCAGGCGAAGCGGAGGCACGCGGAATTCTTGATCCGCAGCATCTCGCAGAATCGATGAACACCGGCACCAGCACGCTGCCATCCATAGCCCACTCAGTTCCGGCGATCACCGGACCGCTGCCCGACGTCACCGGCCGGGACCGCGAACGCTTTGCCGGCAAGCACGTCCTGGTGGTTGGCTCGGGCCACTCCGCCGCCAACACACTGCTCGCGCTCACCGAGGTTCAGCGTGGAGACCCGGACACGCGGATCAGCTGGGCGGTCCGCGGCGCCTCGGTGCAGCGGCTTTACGGCGGCGGGCCTCTTGACCAACTGCCCGCCCGCGGCATGCTCGGCGCCCGGCTGCGCAGGATGGTCGACGACGGCAGGATCGACCTAACGACCTCGTTCACCATTACCGGATTCGCCCCTGCCGCCCGTGCCTCCGCACCCGATACTTCCACCGGCTTGACGGTGCAGGGGCGGACGCCGGACGGACCGCGGGAGATGACTGTCGACGTCGTCGTACCCACCACCGGATTCCGGCCCGACCTTGGCCTGCTCTCCGAACTGCGGCTTGAACTCGATCCGGCGGTGGAGGCGCCGCGAGAACTCGGCCCGCTGATCGACCCCGAATTCCACAGTTGCGGAACCGTACCCGCGCATGGAGCCCGGGCGCTGGCCCATCCCGAGAAGGACTTCTACATTGTCGGCATGAAGAGCTACGGGCGGGCGCCCACCTTCCTGCTGGCAACCGGTTACGAGCAGGTCCGCTCGGTCGCGGCTGCGTTGGCCGGAGACCTGGCGGCCGCGGAACGGGTGGAGCTCGACCTGCCGCAAACAGGCGTCTGCTCCACCTCTGTGCCGGAGCAGTCGGAGGCAGTGGAAGCCGCTGCCGGCGCTGCGTGCTGCGGAACTGCAGGGGCCTTGGGGCCTGAGCCGGTCGCCGTAGGCTTCGCGACGGGAACAGAACATGGCCGCTCGGGAGACACCCCGTAGCCACAGCGAACGATAACGGTTCCGGACGTCGAAACCGATCCTGCCCAGGAACGAGAACGGTTCTGCGCGTCGAAACCGGTGCTGACCAACGCCGTTCTGGCCGCTAAGCACCGTTCTCGGCCGCAAACTCCGAGGGGCCCCTCCAACGGCCAGGTTGCCGGCGGCACAGGGCCGGTGCAGAATGAGCGGATGCTCAATACATCAGCCCTTGCAGAACAGGCCGTCCTCCACACCGGCCGGTTGCGGCTGGAGCAGCTCGGGCCGCAACACTTCGACAGTACGCGGCAGTACCTTCAGGACGAGGAAGGCAGGCGGCTGACTGGCACGCATCGGGACTTCACCGAAGACGCGGTGCGTAAGTTCCTCGCCGGTCTGCCGGGCAGCGGTGAGCGCGCCGACTGGGCGGTGATCCGGACAGGCGATGGCGCCCACATCGGCGAGGTTGTACTCAACGACTTGGACGACGACAACCGGTCAATGAATTTCCGGATCGGCCTGGCGGGAGACGGTGGGCGGGGGCAAGGATACGGAACCGAAGCAACCCGGGCGGCGGTCGCATACGCGTTCGACGTCGTCGGACTGCACCGGTTGAGCCTTGGCGTTTATTCCTTCAATCCCCGGGCACAGCGTGTCTACGAGAAGGTCGGGTTCGTCCGTGAAGGAATTGCCCGCGACGCTTTGCTCTGGGACGGGCAGTGGCACGACGAGGTGCTGATGGCAATGCTCTCCACCGACGCCCGGTTGTAGCGGGAACGAAGTGCTACTACTTCGCCGCGAAAAGCTCCAAGGCAATATTGTCCGGATCGCGGAACTCAAGGATGTAGGCCGCTCCGATGTCCTTCACGTCCTCGTGGCCGATACCGCGCTCGTCCAGCAGCTTCGCAGCACTGTCCAACTCTTCCTTGCTGTCGACAGCGAAGCTGAGGTGGTCGAGCCCAACCCGGTCTTCGTTGAAAGCGTCGTCTCCTATCGGCCGCAGCCCGAACAGCGAGTCGCCGACTTGGTACAGCACGCCTCCGAAGAGGAACGAGAGCTGCTCGCGCGTGGCGTCGTCCGCATCCGCGGGCATTTCGATCGCCACGGGCCACCCAAAGACGTCCTCGTAAAAGGCACGTGACCGTTCGATGTCGGTGACGGTTAGACGAACGTGAGCGTACCCGCTGGTTGCTATCGGCATGCTCGCAATCGTGCCACAACGGCGCGGACTTGGGTAGAGGTGCTTCGCCGCTTCGGCGTCAGTGTGAGGCGCCAAGCTTCCCGCCGAGCCGTTCGCGCATCGCAGTGCTGGCCTCGTTCAGTCCAATGACCTTCACGTCCTTGCCGTGCCGATGGTACTTCTCGGTCACCGCATCGAGAGCCGCGATGGTGGAGGCGTCCCAGAGGTGCGAGGCGTGCATGTCGATGACCACCCGCCCGGGATCCTCGGCATACCGGAACTGTGTGTACAGGTCGTTGCTGGAGGCGAAGAACAGCTCTCCGTCGACGAGGTAGGTGGCGACCTCGCCGTCGTCGTCGGTCTTGACGCTGCGCTCCACGGTGACGAAGTGCGCGACCCGGCGGGCGAAGGCCACCATGGCCACCAGTACGCCGACGCCGACGCCGATCGCCAGGTTATGCGTGGCAACAACCACGACGACGGTGCTCACCATGACCGCCGTTTCGGACTTGGGCATCCGCTTGAGGGTCGACGGCCGGATGCTGTGCCAGTCGAACGTGGCCCAGGAAACGAAGATCATCACCGCGACGAGCGCCGCCATCGGGATGATCGCCACCAAGTCGCCGAGCGAGACCACCAGAATGAGCAGGAAAACACCCGCGAGGAAGGTGGAAATGCGGGTGCGGGCTCCGGAGGCTTTGACGTTGATCATGGTCTGGCCGATCATCGCGCAGCCGCCCATGCCGCCAAAGAAACCGGTGACGATGTTCGCGCCGCCCTGGCCCCAGGACTCGCGGCTCTTGTTGGAACCGGTGTCGGTAATGTCGTCGACCAGTTTTGCCGTCAACAGGGATTCGAGCAAGCCGACCAGCGCCACTGCGAGCGCGTACGGGCCGACAATCTGCAAGGTTTCCAGCGTGAACGGCACGTCCGGGAAAAACAGTTCAGGCAGGCTGTCCGGCAGCTTTCCCTTGTCGCCGACGGTCGGCACGGTGATCGCCGCAGTAACGGTGATGGCGGTGATAATAATGATTGCCACCAGCGGCGCAGGAACCACTTTAGTGATGCGCGGCAACAGGAAGATGATGAGCAGACCCAGGCCAACCAAGGGGTAAACGGCCCAGGGAACGTCGATCAACTCCGGAACCTGCGCCATGAAAATCAGGATCGCCAGCGCGTTCACGAAACCGACCATCACCGAACGCGGCACGAAGCGCATCAGTTTGGCCACGCCCAGCACGCCAAAGAGGACCTGAATGATCCCCGCCAAAATGATCGCGGCGACCAGGTAATCCAGGCCATGGCTGGCCACCAGCGGTGCAATCACGAGCGCGACGGCGCCCGTGGCCGCGGAGATCATCGCCGGACGCCCGCCGAGGAACGAGATGGTGACCGCCATCGTGAAGGAAGCGAACAACCCGACCCGCGGATCAACGCCGGCGATGATGGAGAACGCGATCGCTTCGGGAATGAGTGCCATCGCGACGACGAGTCCACCCAGCACCTCCGTCTTCAGCCGGCGCGGAGATTTGAGCGCATGCAGGACGGAACCTTGTTCCTCGGGACTGGGAGCATGCTTCTCGGTGGTGGCGGTGGCCATGGGGCTCCGTTCGGAATTGTTCAGGCGCTGGTCTTCCGGGGAAGGACCGTATGGGGATAGGGGAAGACGCTGCTGTGCGCCGGAATCGTCCAGGGACGTAAGCTGAGGGGCTGGTGGCGGGATGCGTCACCGCCGCCCAACGCGTCAACTCTACCGTGACGTTAGGGTTGCCGTGAAATTGAGCAAGGAATTGAGCCGGAGCAGCATGAGTGCAGAGTCGAGCGGGTCCAGTATGCATATTGGCGAGCTGGCCGAGCGCACCGGCCTGTCCCTGCGCACCATTCGCCATTACGACGACGTCGGACTGCTTCCAGCCTCCCGTACCGAAGGCGGCTTCCGGGTTTACTCGGCAGCAGACCTGGAACGGTTAATGGTGATCCGGCGGATGAAACCGCTTGGCTTCTCGCTCGAGGAAATGGGCCGGCTGCTGGACGTGATCGACGGGCTGGCGGAAGCTCCCGGCGAGGTGGAACGCGCGGATCTGCAGGAGCAACTAAACGGCTATATCGACGCCGCCCGTCAGCAGCGTGAAAAACTGGTACTCAACCTGGAACGCGCCGACGAATTCCTGGACCTGCTCAGCGACAAATCCTCGTCATGACCGAACGCGCCCGCGCCCGTCAACCGCGTCGGGAGAGCACCCGCGCCCCTGTCCGCGAGCGCCGCTATGCCCTACCTGAGGATGGACCCGCCCAGGCCGAAATCATCCTTCCAGCCGGCGATGTCACCGAAGGCGTGGTGCGCGTCGGTGCCACGGTCCGCCGTCCGCACCAGCCGTCGTCGTTCGCCGTTGCCGCTTATCTCGACCATCTTGACGATGCCGGTTTTGCCGCCAGCCCGCGCTTCCTTGGCCGTGACATGGCCGGTCGGGACGTCCTAACCTTCATCGAAGGAGCAGTGCCTGCCAAGGAGCCCGAACCGTGGGCGCTGTCCCCGGAACTGCTCGCTTCCGTCGGCCGGCTGCTCCGGTCGCTGCATGAGGCATCGGCCGGTTACGACCCCTCCGGCGAGCCATTTCTGCCCCGGCCCGTGCAGCAGGACCCGTTCGAGCTCGTCACCCATCTGGATGTCACGCCCGAGAACGTCGTCGTCAGGCACGGGCAGGCCGCCGGGCTGATAGATTTCGATCTCGCCGGCCCTTCAACGCGGTACATCGATTCGTTCAACACGGCGATGCACTGGGTGAAGCTGAAGGATCCGTCGGATTTGCCCAGGGCGTGGGCCGGCGTCGACCAGCTGGAACGGTTGCGGGTCTTTGCCGACGCCTATGGTTGGACAGCAGATGAACGACGCCGGCTCCCGGAGTTTGGTGCCAACCGCGCCAGCCTGACGTGGAAGCGAATGGAATTCAACGCCATCCATGCCGGAGGCGGCTGGGCCAGAATGTGGGACGAAGGCGTTGGCGACGTCATCCTTCGGCGCCGGGAGTGGCTGCTCCGACGGGCCAATGAGATTCGCGCAGCCCTGCTCGACTAAGCGGCCGCTCGCGGCTGGAAGGACGCTAGTGGCAGCAGTCGCAGTCCGGGCCACAGCAGTCGTCCTGCTCGTCCGCTGAACCGGTGACGACGGAGGCGGGCATCGCGCAGCAGGCGTCGCCCTTCCAGGCGTTGATGCCTTCTTTCACCGCGATTCCGGCAATAACCAGTGCGGCAATTGGATCCGCCCAGGACCACCCGAACAGACTGTTGAGCAGCAGGCCGGCGAGCAAGACGCCCGACAAGTAGGCACACAGCAACGTCTGTTTGGAGTCCGCGACGGCGGATACCGACCCTAGTTCCCGGCCGGCCCGGCGCTGCAGCCAGGACAGGGTCGGCATGATCACCAGGCTGAGCCCGGCAATGACCAACCCTGCGGTGGAGTGTTCGGCCTGCCGCCCGGTCAGCAGCGACATCACGGCATTGAAACTGACGAACGCCGCCAGTCCGAAGAACGAGAACGCGATGATCCGCAGAGTGACCTTCTCGCGCGCTTCCGGGTCGGGACCGGCGAACTGCCAGGCCACGGCCGCCGCGGAGGAAACCTCGATCACCGAATCGAGGCCAAAGCCAATCAGGGCCGACGACGACGCTGCCGCTCCCGCCCATAGCGCCACCACCGCTTCGATCACGTTGTAGCTGATAGTCAGCGCGACAAAGATTCGAATCCGGCGGGCCAGCACCGAGCGGCGGCCACCTATCGTCGTCGTCGGGTTGGCAGTAGAAGTCATGAACAGCACTCCTCGGCAACATCAGCAGCACAGCAGGCCGGGTCAACCGACAGTACGACGCCGAGCAGGTCATGAATTGCGTGGCCCAACTTCTGATCAGCCAGCTCGTACTGGGTGCGCCGCCCTTCCGGCACGGCCACCACGAGCCCGCAACCGCGCAGACAGGCCAGGTGATTCGACACGCTTTGCCGTGAGACACCAAGCGCGCTTGCCAGTTCGGACGGGTATGCCGGCCCGCCGGCCAGCTCAAGCATGATCTTCGCCCTGGTCTCGTCCGAAAGGGCATAGCCGAAGCGGGCCAACACGGAAGCATTCATCACCAACGGCATACCACCAACCGTACACGTTTCGATGTACTGTTCCCACCCCATCCCGTTCCAAGCCAGCCCAGGTTGAGACTTGACAGTATACCCCCGGGGGGTATAGGTTCGACCCATAGCCACCGGAAGTCAGCGTCCCGGGCACAAAGCCCCATACGCCTCGAAGGTCATCACCGGTCCAACAGGACCGCTTCCAATATTCGTTTTCCATCCTTCCAGGAGCCAATCATGGAAAGCCACAGCAGAACTTCCGGCGCCAACCTCGCTGAGCACGAGGACACGGCCGCCCACGGTCAACATTCAGGCCACGGAATGGAGCATTCGAGCCACAGTGGCCATGGAGACCACGGTTCCCATGGTGGACACGGCGGGCATGGCGATCACGCGGCCCAGTTCCGCGAGCGGTTCTGGATAACGTTCGCGCTGTCCATTCCGGTCGTTTTCTTCAGCCCAATGTTTGCCCACCTGCTTGGGTACATGCCTCCGGAGTTTCCGGGATCCACTTGGATTCCACCCGTCCTCGGCTCCGTCATCTTCTTCTACGGCGGCCAGCCATTCCTGTCCGGCGGCATCAGCGAGCTGAAACGCCGCCAGCCGGGCATGATGCTGCTGATCTCGATGGCAATCACCGTGGCATTTATTGCCTCCCTGGTGACAAGCCTCGGCATCGGCGGATTCGATCTGGATTTCTGGTGGGAGCTGGCCCTGCTGGTGGCGATCATGCTGCTGGGGCACTGGATAGAAATGCGCGCCCTCGGTTCCGCACAAGGCGCACTCAATGCACTGGCGGAGCTGCTCCCGGATGAGGCGGACCGGGTCACCGATGACGGTACGGAAACTGTCAAAATCAGCGATCTGGCGATTGACGACGTCGTACTTGTCCGCCCGGGTGCCCGGCTGCCGGCGGACGGTGAGGTCGTTGACGGCCGTGCCGACGTCGACGAATCAATGATCACCGGAGAATCCAAAGCTGTTCCCCGCACCGTAGGCGATACGGTAGTGGCCGGAACCGTCGCCACCGACAACACCCTGCGGGTCAGGGTCACCGCCATCGGCGAAGACACGGCACTGGCCGGGATCCAGCGCCTCGTCGCCGAAGCGCAGTCCTCGTCCTCGCGGGCGCAGGCCCTGGCGGACAGGGCGGCGGCGTTCCTCTTCTACTTTGCAGCCATCGCCGGTGTCATCACCTTCATCGCCTGGAGCCTGCTCGGCAGCCCTGACGACGCCGTCATCCGTACCGTGACGGTGCTGGTCATCGCCTGTCCTCACGCCCTCGGGCTGGCGATTCCGCTGGTGATTGCGATCTCCACCGAGCGGGCCGCGAAGGCTGGCGTACTGATCAAGAACCGGATCGCGCTGGAGCGGATGCGCCGCATTGACGTCGTGCTCTTCGACAAGACCGGGACCCTGACCAAGGGCGAACCGGCCGTCACGGAAGTCGCGGCGAGCGGCGTCAGCGAGGAGGAGCTGCTGGCACTTGCGGCGGCGGCTGAATCCGACAGCGAGCACCCCGTGGCGCGGGCGATTGTGCGGGCCGCCGGCAAGCAGACCTATAAGGCCACGGACTTCTCCTCCATCACGGGCAAGGGAGTCCAGGCGCACGTGGACGGTGAGACCATCGCCGTCGGTGGCCCGGCGCTGCTGAAGGAGTTGGAAATTAGGGAGCCGGCCGAACTGGCCGGAACCACCTCCGGCTGGAAGGACCGGGGCGCCGCCAATCTGCACGTGATCCGCGGCGGCCAGATTATTGGCGCCGTCGCCCTGGAGGACGAGGTCCGGGAGGAATCCCGCCAAGCCGTCCAGGCGCTGCAGGAGCGGGGCATCAAGGTTGCCATGATCACCGGCGATGCCCAGCAGGTGGCGGACACAGTGGCGCGGAAACTCAACATTGACGAGGTCTTCGCCGAGGTGCTGCCCAAAGACAAGGACGCGAAAGTCACCGAGCTGCAGAAGCGCGGACTCAAGGTCGCCATGGTTGGAGACGGCGTGAACGACTCCCCCGCACTCGCGCGTGCCGAAGTCGGTATCGCGATCGGCGCCGGCACCGACGTAGCGATGGAATCCGCCGGCGTGGTCCTGGCGGGTAACGACCCGCGGGCTGTGCTGTCCATGGTGGAACTGTCCCGGGCGAGCTACCGGAAGATGTGGCAAAATCTCGTCTGGGCCACCGGCTACAACATTGTCGCCGTACCGCTTGCCGCCGGCGTGCTGGCCTTCGCCGGTTTTGTCCTCTCGCCCGCCGCAGGTGCGATCCTGATGTCGGCCTCCACCGTCGTCGTCGCCTTCAACGCACAGCTGTTGCGCAGGCTCCAGCTGGATCCCGAAAAGGTGTTGAATGGCTAAGTTCCGGACGTTGATACCGGCGTGGTTCCGCTCAGCTCCCTTGCTGCTGACGATGCTGGCCCTGATGACCGGCATCGTTGGCATGCATCTCTGGACCGGCAGTGAACGAAAACCATTATTAAAGGACAATCACTCATGAAACGCATTCCCCTTACCCTTGCCGCTGCCACCATCGTCGTCGCGCTGGCTGGCTGTGGCTCACCTTCGGACGACATGTCCGGCATGGAGCACGGCACTTCCGGAAGCAGCAGCTCTGCAAGCTCCTCGGCGATGGCCAGCCCACACTCCGGGCACGAACAATCGGCGCAGGATCAGCTGGATGGCGAACAACACAACGCAGCCGACGCCATGTTCGCCACCATGATGATTCCCCATCATGAGCAGGCAGTCATGATGAGCGGAATGATACTGGAAAAGGAGAGCATAAGCCCGGAAATCCGCGAGCTGGCCGGACAGATCAAGGCTGCCCAGGGGCCGGAGATCCAGCGGATGTCCAATTGGCTGAAAGCTTGGGACGAACCGGTTCCGGTCGGCGGCCACGGCATGGGCCACGATATGGGCGGGGACGGCAAGGCCATGGAAGGCATGCTCTCGGCAGAGCAGCTCGAGGAACTCGAAGCCGTCCAGGGGACCGAGGCGGAACGGCTGTTCCTGAAGCAGATGATCGAGCACCACAAGGGCGCCATCGCGATGGCCAAACAGGAAATCCAGCAGGGGTCGAACCCGGCGGCGGTGGAACTTGCGGAGGACATCGTTTCCGCCCAGAAGGCTGAGATCGGGAAGATGCAGCAGTTGCTCGAAACCCTCTAACCGGGTCTCGCTCCGCAAACTGAATAAGGGCTGGAATCTGAAAACTGATAAGCCTACTGTGGAACTGTGACGGCTGGCAGTTCGCCGTGCCGCCTCTTTCCTATCAGGGACGGGAGTAACAGTCGTGACCCACGTAAAAGAGATGCTGGATGCTTATCCAAAGGACCTCGGCGACATCAACCGGAAGAAGCTGACCAACTGCATTGCCGCCTGTTTTGAATGTGCCCAGACCTGCACCGCTTGCGCCGACGCCTGCCTCAGTGAAGACATGGTCGCTGAGATGGCGAAGTGCATCCGCACGAATCTGGATTGCTCGGACATCTGCCTGGCCACCGGGAAGGTGCTGTCGCGGCATACCGGCTATGACGCCAACATAACGCTTGCCGTCCTGGAGGCATGCCGCACGGCCTGCAAGGCTTGCGCCGACGAATGCGAGCAGCACAGCGGGAAGCAGGGCCACTGCAAATTCTGCGCCGAACAGTGCCGCCGCTGTGAAAAGGCTTGTGACAAGCTGATTTCCTCGCTGGGATAAAAGGAACCCTGATGATACCGCTGCTGATTTTGATTGGCGTTACCCTTTTGTTGCGCCTGCTGGGTTTCTTCGGCGTGAAACGGCTGCAGTCCTGGCATGTTAGCGTCCGCGGCGGGCTGGCGGCAATGTTCGCTGTGACCGGAGTATCGCACTTTGGTGAATTGCGTGAAGATTTCGTCGCGATGGTGCCTCCGGTGCTCCCCTTCCCGGAACTGCTGGTGACATTGACCGGCATTCTGGAACTGCTCGGGGCGGCCGGCCTGCTCTACCACCGGACGGCGCCTTGGGCAGCGGCGGGACTCGGCTGCCTGCTGGTGGCGATATTTCCGGCGAATGTTTATGCCGCCGTCGCAGATATTACGTTCGACGACGGTCCGGCTGCGGCGCTGCTGCCACGCTCTGTGGTGCAGCTGGTGTTCATTGCCGCCACAGTATTCGTGGTGTTGCCTTACATTGAGGACTTCCGCCATCGTCCCGGTGAACCTGCAGTGATCAAGTTACCGCCCACCCACTGAACCGTTAAGGGCGCTGAACCACTTGCCGGTCCGTTAGCGCCGTATGCCGGGCGCCACAAGGACATGGCCAACATTCGGCAGATCAGTACGCATGGCGAGGTCCACTCGTGACCGGATGTCCTCGTACTCCTGCAGGCTGGTTTCCTGTGACAGGAGAACCGACGCCGAAACCTGCAGTTGGTGGCCTGTCCAGCGCAGCCGGATGTGGTCCACGCCCTGGATCCCTTCGACAGCCCTGACGCTCCGCTCGGCCCGGTCCACCAGGTCCGGATCAACACCATCCAGAAGCCTGCGGCCGATATCGCGGGCCGTTCCCCAAAGGAGAACGACTATAGCGGCGGTAATGACCAGGCCGATGATGGGATCGGCCAGCGGGAAGCCGAGCCAGACTCCGATGACGCCAAGCACGACGGCCAGTGAGGTGAACCCGTCCGTCCGGGCATGGATCCCATCGGCGACCAAGGCTGCAGAACCGATGCGCCGGCCGATCCGGATCCGGTAGATGGCAACCAGTTCGTTACCGGCAAATCCGATCAAGCCCGCGGCGAGGACCCATCCGAGATTGGTCAGCGGCTGGGGATCGACCAGTCGGGCTATGGAGTGCCAGCCGGCGACGATGGCGGACAGTGCGATCATCGCGACGATGAACAGTCCGGCGAGGTCCTCCGCCCTTCCGTAGCCGTAGGTGTAACGGCGGTTGGCGGCACGGCGCCCGAGGATGAAGGCGATCCACAGCGGAACGGCGGTCAACGCGTCGGAGAAGTTATGCACCGTATCGGCGAGCAGCGCCACGGACCCACTGATGAAGACGACGATGAGCTGGAGCACCGCCGTCGCACCCAATCCCACCAAACTGATTTTGACGGCCCTGATGCCTTGACCGCTCGACTCCATGGCGTCGTCGATCGAGTCGCTGACGTCATGGCTGTGCGGAACGAAAAGACCGTGGAAAAAACCCTTCAGGCCGGTCGGATGCACGTGGTCATGTTCGTGCTCGTGATCGTGGACACGCTCGTTGGCGGGCAATCGATTCATGCTCCCACCGCCTGGTCGCCGTGATGATGCCGCGGAACGCCGCCCAGCGAATGCTCGGCCTGGAAGATCGCGTCGGTGACGAGTTTCCGGGCATGCTCGTTTTCCAGCCTGTAGAACACCCGTGTTCCCACCTGTCGGGTCGCGACCATCCTCGCCAGCCGGAGTTTAGCCAGGTGCTGGGACACGGCTGCAGACGGTTTTTCGACGATGTCGGCGAGATGATTCACCGACAACTCCTCATCGCGCAACGCAAGAATAATGCGGACCCGGGTTGCATCGGCAAGCATCGAGAAAACCTCGACGGCCAGCTCAACGTACTGACTATCGACGTCGGCGCCGCATACCTGCTTATCTGCATCCATATGCAGATAATGACACAACCGGGTGATTACCTCAATACGTGCCGACATACGAAAGCGGCCCCCGCCGTCGTCGTAATGACTGCGGAGACCGCTTCGCTGCCAGTGCGGCAGCCGGGTTTTGTTACAGGAAGCCGAGAGGGTTTACCGTCTGGCCGCCCTCGACCACCTCGAAGTGCAGGTGGCAACCGGTGGAGGCGCCGGTCGAACCGACATTGCCTACGGACTCGCCCGCCTTAACTGACTCGCCCGCGCTAACCTTGATCGCCGCCATGTGGTTGTAGGTCGTCTTCAGACCGTCGTCGTGCTTGACCGTGACGCGGTTGCCGCCACCATACGGGTGCCAACCGGCCTGGACGACCTTGCCGTCAGCTGAACTCTTGACCGGGGTGCCGCAAGTCGCGGCGTAGTCCTGGCCGGAATGGAACTCGCTGGCAGCACCGGTGATGGGGCTGACGCGGTAGCCGAAGGACGATGTCGGCTTGAGGTACGCCAGCGGGGCCCCCAGGTCCTCGGACTTGGAAGAGGACTTCTGCTTTTCGTCCTTCTTCGCCTTTTCCTTGTCGGAATCCTTGCCCGCCAACGTGGATCCGGAAGCCTTGTCGTCAGAACCGCTCGAGGCCGGCTTCACGCTGGAACCCTTTTCCTCGTCGTCGTCCGCCATAGCTCCAGGTTTGAGGCTGTTCGGTGTGAAGTCGAGGCTTGCACCTGTCGAAGCGGTGACGGAACTGGCGACGCTCGAAACTGCTTCCAGCTGATCCTGACTTGCCTGCGATTGGGCCTGGGGAAAGGTAACCGCGGCGATCATGCCGGTTACGGCGAGCGCCAAGGCGCCCTTATGGACCCAGGATTGCGAAGACTTAGGTGCTGCTGATGCCGCGCTATGGCGGCCGGGCTGCCCCGAACGGCTGCTGGGAGCTGATTCGGACATAGGGGAAGTTGCGGGATCCGCTGCGCGGCGGCCCGCTGATTTATTGCGAAACAAAAAGGTCCTCTCAGACACCTGTGAAGTTAGCTGTCGGATTCGAGTTGAGACCAAACTCGGCCCTGCGCGGCAGCGGTCAGCTGTAGAAAGCCAAACCGATTGCGATGCCGCTGGCGGGCTTAACCCCAAGGCAGTCAGACTGCCGATGGTGGTTCCTCCACCCCTGTCATCAATACGAACGGAACTGGTCCGCTGACAGGATTCGGTGGACGGACCAGGGGCGCCGGACAAAAACGGCGATAGACAAGACTAAACAGATGAAAGTCGTAGTTACAATTTCGTTACCCGGTTTGTGGCGAGTCTCACGGCACAGGAGGCGTGTCGAAACAGGAGATTTTCCGGAACAGGCCATAGGTGGGCGTCTAGTTAGTTGTTCCCGTAGTGGTAGGTCAGTCTTGTCCGCCGCGGTTGTCCGGGTTGGTTTCGTCGCGGTTGTCCCAGCCGGCGCTGTCGCCGTCGCTCCAGCCGTCTCCGTCGTAGCCATCCCAGCTGTCCCGATCAGTTCCGTCCGTCGACTCCGGGCTGGAGGTGGTGGGTTCCGGACTCGGTTCCACGGTTTTCAGGCTGGTGCTTGAGGGCTCGGGGGTGGAGGTGGTGGTCGGAGCCGGGTTCGGACTAGCGGTGGTCGGCGCCGGGCTCGGACTGGAGGTGGTCGGCGCCGGGCTCGGACCAGTGGGCTCCGGGCTGGGGCTGGTGGGCTCCGGGCTGGGGCTGGTGGGCTCCGCCGTCGATGCCTGCGATGTCCCGGCAGCCTCGGCAGGAGCCGTCGCCTGCGAAGATTCGCCACTCTCAGTGGGAGCGGCAGCCGGCGTAGTTTCAGCACTCCCGCTGGGGGTCGCAGCCGCAGTAGTCCCGTCACCCTTAGCGCTGGCCGGAGCCGGCGTCGCTTCCGTCTGTGTTTCTGAGCCAGAGGCCGAGGCCGACGCATCACCCGGGGTACTGTTCTGCGCCTCGATGCCGTCGCCATCGGACTCATCCGACGATACTGGACCGCTTGGCTCCGCTGGTTCCGGTGCTGGTGCTCCGGCTGAATCCAGCGCCGCCTGCGTAGTTAAATCGCCTACCGGCCGTTGCGTGGATTGAAATTCTGCAGTACTTCCCCCTGCGGCCTTCAAACTGCCTGCGGCCGGGGCATTGCCAGCAGCACCGCTGGCGACGACGCTTCCGGAACCATCGGCAGCAACAATGTTGTCGGCGCCGGAGTTGCCGTTGATGACAGTGCCGTCATTGCTGGCGAAAAGCGCTTCGCCGCTGCTGGCCTTGCTGGCGAAGAGTCCGTCACCGGAGCCGCCGTCAACCTCATCCCCGCCGAGGTAGCCGTGGATGACAGCGTCGGTGGTCAGCCAATCGGAATGGAAAGTTACATTTGCTGCGGTGGAGGCGGTGGGCGATTCGCCGACGTTCTGTGCCTGCGTCGTTCCATCGGCTGTTGGCGGCTGAATCTGCGATAGCGCGACGGCGACGACGATGCCGGTCACGGCGAGCGCAAGTGAGCCGTTGCGGACCCACGGGCTGGTTCCAGCCGCGGCGGGAACCGGCGCGGCTGCCCAGCGATGTCCAGGCAGTGGGGAGTGGTTGGAGCGCGGAACGAATGCCGCGCGTGCGGAGGAAGTGCCGGGAGCAGCCGCACGGCGGCCGGTGGGTTTACTGCGCATCAAACTGGTCCTCTCTCAAACACCTGCGAAGTTAGCTGTCGGATTCGGGTCGAGGAGACCCGGCCGCTGCGGCGGCGGTACGGCCGAACGGTGGCCGTACCGGTTGCGATGCCACTGCGGCTTCACCCCCAGGCAGTTGCGATGCTGCCGCTGGTGGTTCCTCCGCCCCTGCCATAACTATGAACGGGACCGGTCCGCTGACAGGGTTCGGTGTACGGACCGGCTGCACCCCTACAGGCGGTGCTGCCCCAGACTAAGCAGAAACGCTGCGAAGTTACAATTTCGTTATGCTTATCCACATACCCCTTGGGGGTACTTGACCTATACCCTGTGGGGGTATACCGTGAAAGAAGCATCAGCGAAAGAGGACACCATGAGCGCCACTGACCAAAGCCCTGCCGAAACCTTCACCGAGGCGGAATTGGACAGCCATGCAGGCATCAACCCCGTCACCGGGGACGCCCAGGAAAATCACGGTTACACGTCGGACAAAGACGCGTACCTGCGCCGGCTCAAGCGGATCGAAGGCCAGGTTCGAGGCATTGCGCGGATGATCGATGAGGACAAGTACTGCATCGATATCCTCACGCAGGTTTCCGCCATCAACAAGGCGCTGCATGCCGTCAGCATCGGACTACTCGAGGAGCACATTGCCCACTGCGTAGTCGGTGCGGCCACCGAATCACAGACCACCGGAGAATTCGCAAACATCGACGCCAAGGTCAAGGAAGCCTCGGACGCCATTTCACGCCTGCTAAGGAGCTAACAATGAACACCATCGTCAACATTTCCGGCATGACCTGCGGCCACTGCGTCGCCTCGGTAACGGAAGAGCTGAAGGAAATCGACGGCGTCGAGAACGTCGAAATCGACTTGAACAAGTCTGGAATCTCCACCACCACCATCACCTCGAGCAAGAAGCTGTCCGACGCCGAAATCGGCGAAGCCGTCGCGGAAGCCGGCTACCTCGTAGTGGCGAACGAAGCGTAAATATCCATGGCGATTGACACCGACACTGCCCTGTCCAAAAACGCCCGCGTGGTGGAGCTGGATATCGAGGGGATGACTTGTGCCTCCTGCGTCGGCCGGGTCGAACGTAAACTCGGCAAGCTCGAGGGCGTACAGGCGTCGGTCAATCTCCCGCTGGAATCCGCCCAGGTCACGGTCTCCGGCGACATCAGCGACCAACAGCTGATCGACGTCGTGCATGCAGCCGGCTATTCCGCCACACTGCATCAGCCTGAACCTGAGCACGACGACGGTGGGCACCGCGACGTTCCGGCATCGACGCTGAAACCCAGGCTCATTACCGCCGCACTGCTCACCGTGCCGATCTTCGTCATTTCGATGATTCCGGCCGCCCAATTTCCACACTGGGGTTGGGTTGCGGCCATCCTAAGCCTGCCGGTCGTGACGTGGTCAGCCTGGCCGTTCCACCGTGCGGCCGCCGTCAACGCCCGGCACTTCTCCTCCACTATGGACACGCTCGTCTCGATCGGCGTCGCGGCGGCCTTCCTGTTCTCCGCCTACGTGCTGATCAGCAATCCAATGGTGACCGCGCATACAGGTATGCCGATGTCGGCCCACGGACTCTACTTCGAGGTCGCCTCCGTCGTCACCACCTTCCTGCTGCTGGGGCGCTATCTCGAGGCCAACGCCAAGCACCGCAGCGGCGAAGCCCTCAAGGCCCTGCTGAACCTGGGCGCCAAGGACGCGTCCGTGCTCCGCGACGGCGTCGAGGTCAAGATCCCGTCGGGCCAGCTGGCTGCCGGCGATACGTTCGTTGTCCGTCCCGGCGAGAAGATCGCCACCGACGGCGTTGTCACGGACGGAAACAGCGCCGTCGACACTTCCCTGATCACAGGCGAATCGCTGCCCGTCGACGTCGCCCCCGGCGACACCGTGACCGGCGCGACCATCAACACCAGCGGACGCCTGCACGTCCGGGCCACGCGTGTTGGAAGCGACACCACACTGGCGCAAATGGCCAAACTGGTCAGCCAAGCGCAGAGCGGCAAGGCTCCCATCGCGCGGCTTGCCGACCGGATCAGCGCCGTCTTCGTACCCATAGTGCTTGCCATCGCGGTCTTGACCTTCGGTCTGTGGTTGCTCGCCGCCGCTCCGGGACTGGAATCAGGCGACGTGCAGGCCGCCTTCACCGCCGCCGTGGCAGTATTGGTTATCGCGTGCCCGTGCGCGTTGGGCTTGGCAACACCGACGGCGCTGCTGACCGGAACCGGCCGCGGAGCTCAGCTGGGCATCCTGATCAAGGGACCCCAGATCCTCGAAGATACCCGCTCGGTGGACACGCTCGTGCTGGACAAGACAGGAACCGTCACCAGCGGAGAGCTCTCCGTGACCGACGTCGTTCCGCTTGGCCCACTGCCTGTCGAAAAGGTCCTGCATCTGGCCGGCTCGGTGGAAAACGCCAGCGAACACCCCATCGCGCAGGCCATCGCTGACGCCGCCCGCAACGGTGAACTCCCCGACGATTCCGACGCCGGCTCCCGCACCGGGCAATCGGAACCGCCGGCGGAGATTCGGCTGTCCCCCGTCTCCGATTTCCACAGCGCTTCCGGTGGCGGGGTGCGCGGCACCGTCGATGGACATACCGTGGTGGCGGGCCGTGCAGGCTGGCTGACTGAGAACGGAATCGAGCTGACCGCCGGGCATGAGGACGTGCTCCGGAAGCAGCAAGACGCCGGCGCAACCGCCATTTGGGTCGCCGTGGACGGCCAGGTTGCCGGCATTATCAGCCTCAAGGACACGGTAAAGGATGGATCGGCCGCCGCCGTTGCCCGGCTGAAGGAACTCGGCCTGCGGCCCATCCTGCTGACCGGCGACAACTTGGCCGTCGCCGCCCAAGTGGCTGCCGCCGTCGGCATCGCTGCCGACGACGTCATGGCGGAGGTATTGCCCGCAGGCAAGGTCGAGACCGTGAAAAAGCTCCAGGCCGAAGGCCGGACGGTAGCCATGGCCGGCGACGGCGTGAACGACGCTCCCGCCCTTGCCCAGGCGGACCTCGGTATCGCGATGGGCAGCGGAACGGACGTTGCCATCGAGGCGGCCGACCTGACCGTGATGGGCAACGACCTGGGTAAAGTGGCGGAGTCGATCGAGTTGTCCCGCCGGACGCTCGGGACGATCAAGACCAACCTGTTCTGGGCGTTCTTCTACAATGCGATCGGCATCCCGATTGCGGCCTTCGGGTTGCTGAATCCGATGATCGCCGGCGCCGCAATGGCCTTCAGCTCGGTGCTGGTCGTCAGCAACAGCCTTCGACTGCGCCGCTTCGGCAAGTAACGGCAATCGATCTCAACGCGTGGAAGCTGATGCCGTTTCCCGGAGCGGCTCCTTCGAGGCGCCGGTGGTGAACTTACGCAGCCGGCGCAGTTCGTCGTACCGGACCAGCACGACGCCGGTGACAATCAACGAACCGCCGGCCAGCTGAATCAGACCGGGCAGTTCGCCCAGCATCAGCCAGGCCGCCAGAACTGCGAAGAGCACTTCGGTCAACGCAATGAAGGACGCCACCTGCGACCCCAGCCGCCGCACGGCAACCAGGCCGGTCAGGTAGGACGCCACGGCGCAGATCAGCACCAGTCCAAGCGCCGGAACGAGCCAGGAGACCTCGGCGCCGACCAGCACCACCCGGGTCGCCGCGAACTTCATCGGGAAGAGCCCGATCCAACCCGCGAGGAAGATTGCCGCCGTGCCGACCACGAGTCCGCCGCCCACCAACACCATTGGCGGCAGCGCGTCGTCGGAATGCGCGGACATCAGGAAAAATGCCGCCAGGCAGACGGCCGCCAGCAAGCCCCACATCACGCCGATCGGGCTGAGGGTGACGGAGCCGCCGAACAGATCAAGCACCAGCGCCAGTCCTGCCATCGCGATGACGGCACCCACTGCGGTCAGCGAACGCGGCGCCCTCTGCGTGCGCAGCCACAACCAGCCGACAATTAACACCGGCGCCAGGTACTCCAGCAGGAGCGCGACGCCGACGGAAAGGTGCTGGACGGCGTTGAAGTAGAAGAGCTGGCAGGCGGCGATCGGGACCAGCCCATAGGCGACGATCATCGGCCAGCCGCGCAGAAGCACCGACCAGCGTCCGCGGAGGGTCAGGAGGATCGGCACAACCAGCACCAATGCGGCGCCGCCGAGCCGGATTCCGACGGCCGCTCCCGGCGACCATCCGCTCTCCAACAGGGACTTGGCAAACGGTCCAGACACCCCGAAAGTTGCCGCGGAGACCAATGCCACGCCCAGTCCTGAACCAGTCAGGCGTGCCGGAATGTTCCTCATGTTCCCTCCCTTCACAGAGATCTCCCGCACTTGGTGTCAGGAGTGAAATCTATCTACACTAGTGACACAAAGGTAGCACACGTCAGGAGTCAATTTGCTTTTTGCTAATGACACAGAAGTCTCGCTGCGTTCGGTTGCGGCGTTGGTCAACACCCTCAACGACGACGGCGATCAACTTGCGGACCTCTCCGCGCTTGAAGACTTCGTGCAGCAAGAGGAATACACCGGCAGCCGCGCTCACGACCAGGCCGAGCTGGAGGCCGTCCGTGCTCTCCGCCCCCGTTTGCGGCAGGTCTGGACGGCAAGCGAGTCGGAGGCGGTGCAGATCGTGAATAAGGTGCTGGCCGAGGCGAATGCGCTCCCCCAGCTCGTTAAACACGACCATTGGGACTGGCACCTGCACGCCACCAGCCCGGAAGATCCACTTCAGACGCGCATGGCCGTTGAAGCCGCGATGGCCCTGGTGGACGTCATCCGCTCGAAGGAACTGGAACGGCTGCGGATCTGTGAAGCGGAAGGTTGCAGCGCCGTCGTCGTCGATCTGTCCCGGAACCGGTCCAAGCGGTATTGCGACACCGGAAACTGCGCCAACCGCGCCCATGTAGCCGCGTACCGGGCCCGTAAGGCCGGAGCCAGCGCGTAGCTACCGCTTACTTTTTTGGTGGGTGCAGCGGCCCGGGGGTCTCGTCGTCACTGTCCACGCCGCCGTGATGTTCGGGCTCGACCCTGCGCATACTACCCTCGGCATCGCGGCCAGTTTCCGGCGCATCAACTTGTTCGGTAGCGCCATAGCGACCGGCCAACCGGCCGCCATCGTCCTTGCGCGGCTGATTCGCGTTCTGCGCTCCGCCGGGGATCTTCGACGAACTCAGGTTAATGCCGGAACCCTGCCCGAGCTCTTGGTCGTTCGGCTTCTCGCTCATGGACAGCATCGCCGCGACCACCAGCGCCACGATGAAAACGATCCCCGCGGCCGTGATTCCCAGGTCCACGCGCGGCGCCTGCGTGGAGCCGCCGGTCGAGAAAATGGTGACCGCTATGCCGGCGATGACAGCCAGCACGGCCGAAAAGATCAGAGGTGCCTTCACCGAGGTCCGCGAACGCGCTCCTGGTTTCCTGGCCACTGACATCACTCCTGTTGATCGACTCCGCCCGCGCCGCCGCTGGGAGCCGGCAGTACTGTAACGGGCTCTACTAGTTTACGGCCTGTGACGGACCCGCCTTGCCCGATTGCGCCTCGTGCCGGTAGCCCAACGCGGCCAGCAGCAGCACGACGGCGGTGATGATGGCCGAGCCGCCGAGAACACCCAGCAACGCGTGCGGTTCCAGTGGGGCGAAGAGCGGCAATGCGGGCAGGATCAGGGCGGTAGCGGCGTTGACCACCCCGGTGATGAGCCAGTCGCGCCCGATCTCAGTGGTGCGGCGGTGCTTCAGCCCAAGGAAAATTTCGACGGCGCCGGCCAGCAGCAGGGCGACGGTCACGACGATGGAGAAGATCTCCGGGGTTGTGAACGTCACAGTTGCGACACCGCCACCCAGGAGAACGCCCGCCGAAAACCTGAGCAGACGCAAGGTGAGGGGGTTGTCTGGAATTTCGCGCGCGCTTCGAAGTTTTTCCCGCAGCCAATGAATCGCCACGCCTGTTCCGATCAGGTAGAACGCTCCGGAAATGCCCATCACGAGGGCGGAGGGCTCCTGCCAGAAGATCGTCAGGGCACCGAAAACGGCCGCGATCAGGGCACGCAGCAGCAGTGGTTTCCAGATCCGCTCCATCATCCAATCCACTTTAGCCGCGGCTCGCACCGACAACCATCCAGCGGTCGTCGCGCACCCGCCACCCCAGAGTCAGCGCGCGCGCCGCCAGATAACCGACGCCAAATGCCGCCCACAGCCAGGCGATCCCGGCCCCGCCACTGAGATCCCCGCTGAAGACCCACCACAGCAACGGCAGGTAGAGAACCAGATTGACGACGCCGGCAATCGCCAAATACTTCGCGTCGCCCGCTCCGATGAGGACCCCGTCGAGCACAAACACATAACCGGCGATCGGCTGTCCGGCAGCGAGCACCAGTAATCCGGCGGCGAATGCGGCCTGGACCTGCTGGTCGGAGGTGAAGATCCAGCCGATGAAGGGTGCAACAGCTGCCAGCAGAACCCCTGTGATGACGCCGAAACCGGCACCCCATTTGATCATCTTGCGGGTCAGCGCGTGCACAATCTGCTGCGCCGCGCTTTGGGGCGCATCGCCGTCGGCCGCCTTTTCCGATACCCCGGCGCCAAGTTCCTTGCCAATCATGGCCTGGGCCGCGATGGCCAGCGCGTCCAGGGCAAAGGCCAGGAAGGTGAACACGGTCATCACCAACTGGTGCGCCGCCAGGGAGACCGCACCCTGGGCGGTGGCCACGAACACGGTGGCGATAATCGCGAGCCGGAGGCTGAGTGTCCGCAGCATCAGCCAGCTGCCCACGCGCGAAACCGAGCGGATGCCGGGCCAGTCTGGGGCGAGACTGATGTGATGCTGCCGCGCGGCCCGGACCACGATTCGTATATAGACGGCCGCCATCCCCCACTGGGCAATACTCGTGCCCAGCGCCGCGCCCGTCACCGAAAGGTCCAGCCCGTAGACCAGGGCGAAGTTCAGCACGATGTTCGCGGCGAAGCCGACCGTCGCCACCACCAGCGGCGTCTTCGTATCCTGCAGTCCGCGCAGCACACCGGTCGCGGCGAGCACGAGCAGCATGGCGATCAGTCCGGGCATGGAGAAGCGCAGATAGTCGACGGCGTAACCCAGCACCTCGCCGTCGGCCCCCATCAGCCGCACGATTGGTTCGGCGAAAATCCACCCGGCTGACGCGATCACCACCCCGAGCAGCACCGCCAGCCAGAGTCCGTCCCTGCCGACGGCGAGCGCATCGCCCGCCCGCCCGGCACCGACGTAGCGCGCCACCGCGGCGGTGGTCGAATATGCCAGGAACACCATAAGCCCGACGCCGGTCTGCAGCAGGGTGGAGGCAAGCCCCAGTCCCGCCAACGGGGCAACGCCGAGATGGCCGACGATCGCCGAGTCGGCCAGCAGGAACAGCGGTTCGGCGATCAGCGCACCGAATGCCGGCACCGCCAGCCGCAGGATCTGCCGGCTCGTCGAGGCTGGAGTCCGGTTCCGGGCGGAGGATGTTGCACGCACCTGCCCATCCTAAGGCGATTTTCCTTTCCGCCCGGGACTGTTTCGCCGCCTGTGGATATGCGACTGTATATCGTATGGACACCCCTGGATCCACGGTCGTTGAGGAGCGGCTCAACGCTGCCGAACGGCTGGCTCGCCGGCTGGACCGGCCGATGGGCATTCTGGGTTTCCTGTTCCTCTTCATCGTCCTCGGGCAGCTGCTCGCCACCGATCCCACCCTCATCACGGCGTTGACGGTGGCCGGTTGGATTTTCTGGGCGGTGTTCGTCGCCGAGTTCGCGCTGCGCGCCTATATTGCCCGGGACCAGAAACGGTTTTGGAAACGCAACTGGTGGCAGGTCATCTTCCTGCTGGTGCCGTTCCTGCGGTTCTTCCGCGCCCTGCAGGCCCTGCGCTTCTGGCGGATCGCCCGGTTTGCCCGGTTCGGCGGCGTCGTCTCGGCAGGCATCCGCGGCTCCCGATCGGCCGGGCGCTTGCTCTCCAGCCGGATCGGCTGGCTGGCGGCGGTCACCGGCGTCGTCATTCTTGTTTCCAGCCAGCTGCTCTACGTCGTCGGTTCCTACCAGAACTACGCAGCGGCCCTGCTGGATGCCGCCATGTCCACTATCACCGGGGCTGAGCTTCGTGCACCGGACACGTTCGCGAGCGTACTGCAGGTGCTGCTCGCGATGTATTCGGTGGCGGTTTTCGCGACACTGGCCGGCGCCGTCGGGGCTTACTTCCTGCGCGGCGACGAGGCAACGGAGGGAGGCGAAAATGTGGTGGAAAACGGTACGACAAGTCCGGAGGCTGATGGCCGGCAAGCGGTCGGGTAGGCTTCGAATTGTGACTGACGAGACTTTTGTTACGCCGGGACGCCTCGCGGTGAATCCGGGCATCCGCAGAGAGGCGCGAACCATCCTGCCCACCGAATATGCCCAGTTCGACATGCAACTGTTCGTGGACGAGGAAAACGGCCATGAGCACGTTGCCCTCGTGCTTGGCGACGTCGACGCCGTTTCCGCACCCGCCGGCACCCGCCCCCCGTTGGTGCGGGTGCATTCCGAGTGCCTCACCGGCGATGCCCTCGGATCGCGCCGATGCGACTGCGGTGACCAGCTGCGGGCTTCCCAACGCGCCATCGCGGAAGAAGGACGCGGCGTCATCATATACGTCCGCGGGCATGAAGGGCGCGGCATCGGTCTGACCGGCAAGCTGAAGGCGTACGAACTGCAGGACTCCGGCCTCGACACCGTGGACGCCAACCACCGGCTCGGCTTCCCCGTGGATGCGCGGGACTATGCCGCCGTGGCCGCCATCCTGGCCGAGCTGAATGTGCCGCAGCTGCGGCTGCTCAGTTCCAACCGCGCCAAGTTTGATGCGCTGACAGACTTAGGGGTCGACGTCGTGTCGCGGGTGCCGCTGATCGTCGCCGAACACCCCGAAAACGTCCACTACCTCAGTACCAAACGCGAACGGATGGGCCACGACCGCCCGCTGGAGACCGAGCAGGCTTGGGCGGAACTTCTTGAAGGACGCATCAGCCCTGAACACGCGCTGACCCCCGATGCACAGGAACTCGTCGGCCGCTACGGACCGCTCCTCGCGGCCGGTTCCCAACTGGTGCTGGCCCAACTCGGCCAGAGTGCCGACGGCTTCATTGCTGCCCGCACCGGGGACTCGAATTTCGTCACCGGACCTGCCGACCGGGAACACCTGCAGCGGCTCCGCGCCCTGGTCGACGCCGTCGTCGTCGGCGTTGGCACTGTCGGCTCCGATGACTGCCGCCTGACGGTGCGCGACGTGGAGGGGCCCAACGCTGTCCGGGTTGTGCTCGATCCCGCCGCCCGCGCGCCAGTCGGCTCGGTGGTTTTCACCGACGGAGCCGCACCGACGATGTGGTTCATCGGCCCCGACGCGGAGGCGCCGGAAGGAATGCCGGACCAAGTGGAAATCGTCCGGCTGCCAGTTAAAACGACGTCGTCGGGAACCCGCTTCGACCCCGCGGTGGTCCTGATTGCCCTCGCCGAACGTGGTCTGGGCCGCATCCTGGTCGAAGGCGGCGGCCGGATCGTTTCCGCATTCCTCGCCGCCGGCGTGCTGGACCGACTGTTCCTCACCACCGCGCCGGTGCTGATTGGCGACGGCGTTCCCGGCCTGCGCTTCAGCGGCAGCGACAAACTATCCGACGCCCTGCGCGCCCCCGCCCGACGCTTCCTCTTCGGCGCCGACACCTGCATGGAATTCGACCTCGCCTCCATCCGGAAAGCGCCCTAAGGAAGGTCATGTGAGGGTTTCTGCCTGCGCCGCTCGAAAGCTTACGTAATATCAATTATGTCACCGAACGTGGCCGCTGTTTAAGCTGGTGGGTTGGCCCTGAGGTATTGGCGCAGGCCGGGGATGGCGAAGTCGACCTTGCCGTATCCTGCCGTTTCGATGAGACCAGCGGCGATGAGCCTGGTCCTGTAGTTGGCGACAAGGTTCGTCCTGGCGACCAGCCGTTGCCCGATGTCACCGGCAGCCGACGGACCATCGTCTTCGGCCATGGCGTGCAGAAATTCCAGATCTTTTGGGGATGCTGTGGCAAGGGCGGCTTCGATCACGGTGCGTGCGTTGCGCCGGTTGGCGGCTTCAATGGCCCTGGATACGAGCTCCGGCTCGAGAGCTCCCCTGTTGTTTTCGGCCTCCCGCCAGAGGAAATAGCCGACGAGTTGGATCAGGAACGGATACCCGCCGGTCGCTTCGGCGGCCTGATGGACCAGTTCCGGTTCGATACTGAAGCCCGCCATAGTGAATGTCTCGGCGAATGATCCTTCCACGTCCCGGACCGTGGCCGCGTGCAGGTCGATCTTGTCGGCCCGGCGTAGGAATGTGGCCACGCCCTCGTTGAGCAGGTCCGAGACCGCAGCCGGCAGTCCGGCAAAGACCAGTCCGATCGGAAGCCGTTCCTGGATGAGGTGCTGAACGCTGGCCGCCAGCTGCGCCAGTTCAGCACGGTCAGCCGCGTGGATTTCATCCACGGTGATGACCAATCCAGTACCACGGTCCCGGAGGAGTCCGAGGAGTTCGGTGGCGATATGGCGCCAGGCGACCTGGCGTTCAGGCGGCAGTTGCGTCGTGAGGCTGAAGCCCGCAGCCGAGATCGCAGTGATACGGCGGACCGGTGGCCCGTCTCCGAGTTCTTCGGCGAGCCGCTTCATGGATTCACCGATCCGCCCCATAAACCCGCTGGTTGCGGTTTCCGAGATCACGGCCCATCCGTGTTCGCGGGCCATATCGTGTGCGGTACCGAGCATGACGGTCTTGCCTATGCCCCGGGCACCCGTGAAAATAGTGAGGAGTCCCGGAGCGCCGGCGCCGAGACGGAGGCCGTAGTCGAACTCATCGAGCAGCCCGGCGCGGCCGATAATGTGCGGCGGTGTTGCGCCGGCCGAGGGTCGAAATGGGTTCTCCATACGGCATGGTCCTTGTGAGTAGCTATGTATCTTGTGAGTTTGATTGTTCCTATGAGTTTTATGACTAAATACCCACCCTACCCCTGGCGCGTGACGGTGCACGGATGAGTGGATGAGTGGATGCGGGGGCTCCTTCCAATATCCGAACACCCAAAAAAATCGACTGGATAGCTCCCGCATTCATGCGGTTGGTCGGGCAGAAGGTTTGATCCTGGTTCTGGGGGCTGAGTTTATGCCTCGTCCAGGCAGGCCCGTAGTTGTTTGAGCCCATCTCGGATCCTGGTTTTGACTGTGGACAGCGGCGTTGATAGCTGTTCGGCCACTTCGCGGTAGGTCAGGCAGTTGTAGTAGGCGAGGCTGATCGCTTCGCGTTGAATGGGCGAAAGGGTGTGCAGGCACCTCATGACAGTCTGTGCGTCGATCCTGGCGGTGACGGTTTCGGCTACGACGTCGTATTCAATGTTGTGCGTTTTGGCGCCCCAGCGCGCTTCCCGATTGATGCGGTTCTGCTCCGCGCGGACTTTATCGACGGCCCTGCGGTGCGTCATGGTCATCAACCATGTCATGGCGCTGCCGGCGGCGGAGTTATTTTTGGATGCGTTCTGCCACACCATCAGATAGATTTCCTGCGTGGTTTCTTGGCTGATTTCAGCGCTGACGATAGTCTTTCGCGCAAAACCGTACACCCGCTTTGAAGTCAATCTATAAAACGCCGCGAACGCTTCGCTGTCTCCTTGACCCGTGCGCAGCAAAAGTGCGGCCAACGTGCCCTGATCCGCACTGATCCTCGGCACAGTATTCTGTGCCGGCAGCGGATCTTTCTGGTCGGCAGTATTGAACTGCGCGCGGTCATGTCTGTTAATGACGGGTTGCCTTTGCGGTAGCTCGCCGTGCGGTCAGACGGTAAAGAAACGATTAATCAAGGAGCGGTAACCGAGGCCGCTCATAGAAACCAAGATACCGCACAACATCCCGGCTCCTAACAGCGCAGAGCGTTTAAAAGCAGAGGAACGCTTCTCCTATAAGAATCCCAACCAATCCCAGAGACCAGCGGCGGCTCATCAGAACCACGGGGGCGGATCTCTGGATGTACAGTCCGACCGACCCGCGCCAAACATCCCACCGGCACAAGAAACGGCTCCCGTTTACCGTGGAACCAATCGATTCCGTGGCTAACCGGGGGCCGTTTCTATTTACTCAATACGGGGAAAGTGCTTTTCCCTTATGACCGTTCTGTTGCCTTGCGGCGTATTACATAGGTTCCACCGGCTGCGGCAACCAGTATCAGGCCACCGCCGAGGGCAAGGACGCCGAGGTTGGCGGCGTTGCCCGGCTGCGTCACACCGGTGTCCGCGCCACCTTCGGGCATCGGGCTGACCTGTTGCTCCATCCCGGCACCATCATCCATCGATCCCGCGGCGCCGTCATCCGTGGAACCACCGCCCATGGACTCATCATCCATTGAACCGCCGCCCATCGAGCCGCCGGCGGCTTCGACCATCAGCGAACCGGACATGTTCGGATGAAGTGTGCAGATCAGGGTGTATTCGCCGGGCTCCTGCGGCGCTGTGAACGTCCCCGTCGCTCCTGCTTCAATGATCCCTGTATCGACTGCGCCATTGGCGTCGGTGGCGGTGTGCGGGACGTCGTCGTTATTGATGACGGTGACCGTTGCGCCGGGGGTGACCGGTCCGGAGACCGCGTACGAGAAATCGTCGATAGTGATGGTGACTTCGGCCGCCTGGGTCATCGCCGGGGCATTGACCGCCGGAGTTGAAGCGGCTGCGATAGAGGCGGAACCAAGAGTCGCGCCGCTGGCCAGTGTGGCCAAGAACGCAATGCTGAGAGCTTTCTTGCTGGTGTTCATGATGGTGCCTTCCCGCGGCGGACCCTTCGGGTGAATTTTTTCTTCTCGTTCGCCACGCTCCGGGGCGCGGATTGCACACAGACCCACCGCTACTATGCTATTCGTCACAGACCGTCCCATCGATTGCCCGGCCGCCCAATATCACTCACGGACAAGCGCATTCCGCGTACGATTCGCCCAACGATGCACCATGGCATCGCCTCGGCACCGTGTTCTTCGATGGCCGTTCAAGCAAATGCCATGCCGCCCCGGCACAGGATGGGGTTTCCCCTGGTAGCGGCTGTAGCGTCGCGTAACTGTCATTTCAGGTATGCCGACCGGTTCAACCGCGCGAAAGTTTTGCAACTATCAGTACACTTACGATAATCTGTTTGCCGGTTGAGCAGTTAGCCCATGGATCTCTCGTTTTTGGAAGCGAAACTGTGGACCACAAACTGCGTGTCACCGTCCGGGTTGACATTGATCAAAGCACCGTTTGTCTCGAAGTCGGCGGATGCCTGACCGCCTCCAGCTGCACTTCATTATTGCCTTTAATCCGGCGCGCCCACGCGCTGAAAGACGGGCTGATGGTCACGGTCGATCTTTCGGCCGCACACCACATTGAGCCGGCGGGCCTGGACCGGCTGCATGCGTTTGCGGCCGGTCAAGCCGTCGATAACGACCCCTGGCGGGTACGGGGATTTGATGGGAACGTGAGCGTCATCGCTCCGCCTGTTCTCCTTGGCTGTCCTGTATCCCACGCTGGTCATAAGTTGGCGGCGTGAGCGGGCGACGTTTGACCGCTGCGGTCAAAGAGGTTGCGGAGCCGGTGGTGGCTGTTCATATTAATCGTGAGCTTCACCGGTTCGAGGCTTATCAGGGCGGGGCGGTGGCAGGTTTCGTGGCGTATGAGATGGATGATGGGCAGTTCCGTTTCACGCTGACACAACTCAGCCGGGATTTCCGGAATATCCGATTCGGCGAAGCGTTGATCCGAGCCGTCCTCAATGATGCACAGCGCCGGCGGATCGAGGTATTACCTTTCTGCCCATTGATGCGGTACTTCATCGCCACTCATCACGGCTATCTTCCCCTGGTGCCGGTTGACCGGAGGCACCGGTTCGGGCTTCCACGTCCGGACGAGCTAAACCGGTCGAGGCCTGCCCCGGATGTTCCGTCCCTGATTCCGGCCAGCCCCATTGGTTGACCCGCCCGGTAGAATTATTAGTACGGTCAAGCAGAGTGCCGTTCATAGCTACGCCGACTTGGTGGCTGATCTCTTTTTCCCTTTGCATGCCCGATGGTGCTCCGGGCGCTGAAATTGTCTTCCAATGCCGCTCTTGGCATCACAGACTACGGGGGCTGCACATGAGCAGCGAACTGACCGATTTAACCACCAACGACTATCTCCAGGACGCTGTCCTCGACTCGGCCGATGTGCAGGAATTCCTCGACCAACTCTGCCGGCACGCTGTGCAGGAACTCAGTGACGGCGAAGAAGTACTGTGCGGTATCACCCTGCTGCGCCAAAAGAGGGCCGCGACGGTGGCCAGCAGCAGCGAATACGCCCGGAAGATGGATGAAGTTCAATACAGCTTCAACGACGGTCCCTGCCTGACCGCAGCCAGAGAACAAAGCACTATCCGGGTTCCGGACCTCGGCCAGGAGCAGCGCTGGCCAGACTATATCGAGGCAATCACCGGCCACGGCATGCACTCGGTCCTAGCCGTGTCCTTCAACCTGGAGGGAGAAGGACGGGCGGCGCTGAACCTATACTCCAACACCGTTGGCAAGTTCACGGACGAAGTCACGGCTAAAGCCACCACCTTTGCCGATGAGGCATCACGATCCCTGCGGCTGGCCGTGAAAGTGGCCCATCACAGCGATATCGCTGCCGATCTGCACGCTGCCATGGCCACGCGCACTGTCATCGACATCGCGATCGGAATCATCATGTGCCAGAGCCGCTGCAGCCAGAATGAGGCGTTCGAATTCCTCAAAAAAGCGTCCTCACACCGCAACATCAAACTCCGCACCCTTGCCGGACAAATCGTTGCCGGAACGGGAACAAACGCCCCGCCGCACACACACTTCGATAGCTGAAAACCGCACCAACTGAAGGAGAATAAGCATGGCAACAGGAACAGTGAAATGGTTCAACGCCGAAAAGGGCTTTGGTTTCATTGCCCCCGATGATGGAAGCGCCGACGTCTTCGCGCACTACTCAGCCATCACCGGCGGCGGATACCGCTCCCTGGACGAAAACCAGAAAGTCCAGTTCGACATAACCCAAGGCTCCAAGGGGCTGCAGGCAGAGAACATCAGCCACCTCTAGACGCTGGGGGACCAAGAACTGGAAAGGCTTCATCTCAAACTCCTGCCGTGACGGGGATTTCGAATACTTCATCGAGGGCCTCACAGAAGGGGCCTGGAAGTGCAATCGGATAGGTCGTAGCACATTTCTTTCCTGCCTGATCTGACCTGGTAACCGTTACGCGCTGGGCAACGACCAATCCGGTCGGGTGTTCTGGCCGAATATTGTATAGAAAGTGATCGCGGGTAAAGCAGTTGCCCTATCGGTCGCATTAATGGGGGGGATCCCATGAACCGCACATTGCCATGCACTGGTCACCACCGGTTGCGGACTGTCTGATGGATGGAAAATTCAATCCGGTCGAGCTCATGACGGTGGCTGAAGTCGCCGCCGCATTGCGCGTGTCCAAAATGACTGTTTACCGCAAGGTGCACTCAGGTGAACTGAATTCCATTCAGTTTGGCCGCTCATTCCGTATACCGGCCAACGCTATTGAGGCTTACATGCCCGAAACCAGCGGCTGTCAGCAAAGATGAACGGCCAACTGGCTACGCACACACGTGGGCAAAACATCCCCATACCTACGATCTTCCCGTTTCATGGCTAGGGCAAACTTTCAGGAGGAAAGAACCATCACTGTGTCAACGTCAAGACATTTGCAGAGCGACCGAACCGCTGTACAAAAGGCTTCTCTGGCAGCCGGTGCTGTTTTTGTACTCGTCGGTGTTCTGGGATTCATCCCGGGCATCACGACCAACTATGCGGCCCTGCAGTTTGCCGGTCACGGGTCCGAAGCCATGCTGCTCGGGCTCTTTCAGGTTTCCGTTCTGCACAATATTGTTCACCTGCTCTATGGCGCAGCCGGGATTGCCCTGGCAAAGACGGCATCCTCCGCCCGTACCTACTTGACGGCTGGTGGCGTGATTTACCTCTTGTTGTGGCTCTACGGTGTTCTCACCGATAGCGGGTCAACCGCGAATTTTGTCCGGCTGAATGTGGCGGACAATTGGCTGCATCTTGGTCTGGGCCTCGGTATGGCTGCTTTGGGCCTCGCATTTGGGCCCGCGTACGACCCGCAGAGCTGAGAAGTCCCACTGAAGCCCGCCCAGCACGGCCGAAACCACTTGCCTTCGCGGCAAGGAATCCGTGATGGCATCTTGAGGTTGTGAAAACGGCCGTTGTGATCAGAACCAATGCCGGGATCCGCAACGGGACAGAGATTTCAGATGCAGTGGCACTTACTTTTTACGGGGAAGGGAATTCGATGAAAGTGGTGGAAGGGATGAAGACCCAAACAGAGATGGAAAGACCGGCCCGTACGCCTAAAGCAACCTCCCCTGACCATTCCTCTTCAATGACCTCCGAAGGCTTGCTGGGCAGACGATACCGGCTGGGAGCACTGATCGGGCAGAGTGGCATGGCCACCGTATACCGAGGCCGGGATGAGGTTCTTGGCAGGGATGTGGCCATTAAACTCTTTCGCCCGGCTCTCGATGACGGTGTTGAAGCCGAACGGATCCGCCAGGAGGTCCGCGTCTCGGCCGGCCTGAACCACCCAAACCTGGTGACTGTCTTTGACGCGGGAGTGGAAACCGATGTCCTTGACGGGCGCGCCTACCTGATCATGGAACTCGTTGACGGCCCCGATCTGCACCGGAAATTGTCCCTGCACAGTTCCAGCCGGCAGGGCCGGTTAAGCGGGGCGGAGACTGCAGCCATCGGCCTGGGCATTGCTACGGCTCTAACTCATATTCATCGCCACGGAACCGTGCACCGTGGCGTTAAACCTGCCAATATCCTCATCGGCGGGACCGGCAACCGCCAGCGGGCCATGCAACCAAAACTCGCCGACGCCGGCATCGCAGCACTCACACAGCGCAGAGGGCCGCAAAAAGGCGAGTTCAACGGCACAGCGGCCTACTTCAGCCCGGAACAGGCCGCCGGAGAGGTGATCACCGCGGCAGCAGACATCTATTCGCTGGCGCTGGTGCTGTTTGAATGCCTTACCGGTGAGGTGTCCTACACCGGTGAGGCTGTGCCCTCCGCCACGGGGAGTCCTCACGGCCGGCCGCATATCCCCGCGACACTCGGTCATGAGTGGGTTGAATTGCTCACGGTTATGACGGACCGTGACCCGGCTGCGCGTCCGACGTCTGTTGAAGTTGCAGCAGCTTTACGCGCATTTTCCGGCCACCAGGCAGACGATGGTGACCGCGCCATGGCAATGTCCGCTCCAACAGAGCTGGTGCGGACCATTCCGGATTCCGGCTCTGTTGGAGCCACACCAACCGGTGGCTCGCCTTCGGAAAACCGGAGCCCACAGACCTCGTCCATGCCCACGGTCTCGGGTACAAATGCCTTACAACCCGCTTCCGGCTGGACCGGTTCACGCCTGGACCTCCCCGAAGAAGATGAGCACCGCCGCAATCATCCTGGGCGAACGCCGGCCAAACGACGGAGTCGCCGCCCCGTACGGTGGCTCATCATAGCGTTGATAGTGGCAATCGCACTCATGGCGGGAGCAACGGCTCTGACCCTCACGCCGGATACCGGCAGCAGTCCGGTCGATTACCCGGCAGTGCCCGGTGAGCTGGGACCTCACCTTGAGAACCTGCAGGAAAGTGTTCAACGGTAATGAAAACCACAAGAAAAGCCGGCCTCTTCTTAACTGCAGCCACGCTCAGTCTGCCGCTTCTCAATGGATGCGCAATCACTTCCAGCTACGAGCCGGGTGCGGCTGCCCGGCTGCAATCGGGCGTACTGAACGTCACGCAACAGGCCGCCGAAAAGGACTATGCTCAGGCTTTGGACGCCCTGACTGAACTCAGCAGCGCTGTAGACGCCGCAGCGGCAAACGGTTCCGTCGGCTCCGATAGGATCGAGCGCATAGAAGAGGCCATCACCACTGTTCAGACCGAGCTCCAAGCCAAAGCCGCAGAACAAACACCGCCCCGGCCGAAGCCTGAACCGGATTCCATGTCCACGCCAACGCACGATCCCGTACCGGCCCCCGCTCCCGCACCTGCCCCGGAACCGCACGGGCCCGTGCCCGCCCCCGCTCCGCCCGCTCCGGGCCCAGGAAACTCCACGTTCATCCCGGCGCCAGAGAATGGCGGGCAGCTACCTGCACCGCAGCCGGCACCAGAACCCGAGCCCACAGAAACTGCGACAACTCCCGTCCCCGAACCCGAGCCGGCTGAAACTGAGACCACCCCGGCGCAGGAACCCAGCCCGCCCACACCCACACCACCTGCACCAGAACCCGAGCCCAGCGAAACGGTGACCACTCCCGCAGCCGAACCTGCCCCAACCGAAACTGAGACCACCCCAATACCGGAACCCCAGCCCAGTGCGCCCGCGCCCTCCCCCACCTCTGGGGCGGGAGAAACCACGCCCTCGCCGGCACCCGGTCCGACCAGTCCTGCAGAACTACCTTCTTCCCTCCCAGAGAATCTGGGCGGCAGCCGGGTGAGCTTTGGTGGTTAGAGCAACTACGAGGAATCCGGTCGGCCCTTCCCGCGCCCCGGCAAGCGGGGAGCAGCCTTCTCCGACCGAACTGGCGAAACTGAAGGTGGTGTCCCTGCACAAGCGGCGTGAGATCGCCAAGGTACGGCGTCAGCGCAAGGGATCTCTCGCCGTTTCGCTTGCGACGATGATGTGGTTTCTGGCCCGAATTAATACCGTCAAACCGATGCGTGCCTTTCAGGTGTACACCCGCCGCCATGGCCCGTTGATGGCCGCCGGCATCTCCTACAACATGTTTTTCGCCGTCACGGCGATGCTGGTGGCCGGATTTTCCATTCTTGGACTGGTCGTGGTCGGCAACCGCGGACTGCAGCAACTGATCGTCGATGGCGTCAGCCAGCAGGTGCCCAATCTCATTGACACCGGATCCGGCGGGCTGGTGACCCCGGAACAATTGTTTGACACCGACGGGGCGCTAAGCATCACGTTGATTATCTCGACGGCAACCATGCTGCTGACCGCCCTGCGTTGGATCGGCAGCCTGCGGGAGGGGATGCGCGGAATCTTCGACCTGCTGCCGCTGCAGGGCAACCCGGTACAGGTTAAGGTGAAAGACTTTGGCACACTGCTCATCCTGGCAGTGGCCATGGTGGTTACCTTCAGCGTCGGCGTGCTGGCCAACACTGTCCTGGGAGCAATGATCGACCTGCTCAATCTGGGCGCATTGGCCAAATACCTGACCATGATCGCCGGAACCCTGGTGACGCTGGTGCTGGACATGGTGGTCGCAGTGATCATGTTCCGACTCGCCTCCGGGATCAGGATGCCGCGGACAGTGATGTTCCAGACGTCCCTGTTGGCGGCCATCGGCAGCACCGTGCTGCGCACGTTCAGTACCCAGCTGCTCGGGACGGCCGGCAGCAATCCGCTGTTGGCGTCCTTTGCGGTGATACTCGGGCTGTTCGTTTGGTTCTACCTGCTCAGCCAGGTGTATCTTTACGCAACCGCGTGGGGCGTGGTGGGAACGGCCGACACTATCGCTGCCCACCGCGAGTCCAGCAACGGCCGGTTGCCGTCGCTGCGCCAGCGGGCGCGGCTCGCCGCCAGAGGTGGCTGAACCGGACCCCGCGGATAGACCGCCTCCGCAACGACGGCGTCCGCTCCCTGACAGTCAGCCTTGCGGCACCTGGACTGCACCCGGTGCCGCGGCTTGTTCGGCGGGCCGGGAACGGGGCTGTGTAGTGTAACGGTATGGATTTCGAGGCGCTGGTCGAGCAGGCGGTTGCTGCAGATGGCTGGGATTTTTCGGTCTACGGTAACCGGGTTCAAGGTGGCGTGACTCCATGGAATTATGAATCACTGGCAGCCTCCGCCGCCCGCGATGCCACCTCCATGCTGGATATGGGTACCGGCGGTGGCGAGGTGCTGGTCGACATCCTTGAAGATGTCGAAGGTGAGGCCCCGCCGTACATCACTGCTACCGAGGGGTGGGAACCCAATCTGTCGGTCGCCCGTGCCGCTTTGGAACCCTACGGGGTAAGTGTGGTGGCCTTTAGCGAGGATGCGCATTTGCCGTTGACCGATGGCCAGTTTGATCTGGTCATCAACAGTCACGAGTTCTACCACGCCGGTGAAGTGGCCCGGGTGCTGGCCCCCGGCGGCACGTATCTGACGCAGCAGATCGGCGGCCGGGACCTGGCCGAACTCAACGCGGCCCTCGGCGCCCCACCGTTGGCCTTCGCCCAGTGGGACCTCGACTACGCCTCACAGGAACTCCGTGGCGCCGGGCTGGTCATCGAAAGTCAGTCCGAAGCGATGATTCCCACCGTATTCGCCGACGTCGGCGCCGTCATCAGCTTTGTCCAGGCGGTCGGATGGCAGATCCCCGGTTTCACTATCGACAACTACCTGCCCCAGCTGCGGACCCTGCACGACAGGATCAGCCGGGACGGGCCTTTCACTGCCCATTCGCACCGTTTCCTGCTCCAAGGGCAAATACTGTGACAGCAAACCACCAGAAGCCTCTAAGAGTAAGAGGAGGCTGCCCGCGCCAGCGGGTCCAGAACCCGGGTCTATCATCGGCTTCAACACCATACGGCCATAGTCGGCAGGGTTTGTATGCCAACAGGGACCGGTCCACATGGCCGCTGGAAGCCGACCGTGTGTCTTATTCGATGCTGCTGCCGGTGAACCGCTGTTAGGTGCGGACCCTGTCCACGGCCCGGCGGTGTCATCAGAAGCCACATCATGGGACCTCCCGCATCAGGATTGTATTTATGTGTGGTGAACCAGATTACGCATAAAGCTTTCTGATCGGCGCCTTCGCTTAAGATGCGGTCGCGAAGCACCCTGCAAACCGCACCGTCCGTGTGGACGACTTGCTTCATCGTTGGAGTTGCCCATGACCGAGGCCCCCACCACCGCTGGAGTCGTAAATGCTTGAGGCAAAAGCAACAAACCATTGCCAGGCCCGCCTACGAGCTGGTCGTGGGCACCGTCCAACAGATGACAGCTGCGAAAACCCTTGAAAAGGCGCCCTATAAAACCATCCATGATGACGATCACAACGAATTAGATGTATGAATGGCGTCCAAAAAGGTTTGGGCCCGCATCCCTGATGAGGAGATCGAGATGAAGAAAAAAGTACTTTTGCTGGCCCCCGCCGTTGCTTTGGGCCTGACTGCTATGGCCGGTGCGCCCGCAATGGCCGACCACGCTTCGGGTACCTACTCGACGACGTTCCAGGACATCAACGAGACCGGTGCCAGCGGTGGCGCCTGGATCAACGTTGAGGGCTCCACCGCGACCGTCACGGTTGAGGCTGCCGGCCTGGCCGAAATGTTCGGCGAAGGCGCATTCCCCCACGTGCAGCACATCCACATCGCCGCGCAGGGAACCTGCCCGACCATCGCCGCTGACGACGCCAATGGCGACGGAATCGTCGACACGGTCGAAGGTGTGCCCTCCTACGGTGAAATCGGCACGACCCTGTCCCTCGGCGATGCCGATAAGAGCCCGGCAGCCGCCACCGACATCAGCGTTGCCCCGTCCGGTGGATCGTTCACCTATGAAGAGACCTTCGAGCTGAGCGATGCCACCCAGGACTCCCTGGCTGAAGGCACCGGCGTCATCGTCGTCCACGGCATTGACCCTGCCGGCCTGAGCGACGCAGCGGCCAACGCCAAGTCCAACCTGGTTCCGGAACTGCCCCTGGCAGCCACGGCTCCGGCCCTGTGTGGTTCCTTGGAGATGATGCCCGCAGGTGGAGCTGACACCGGTGTTACCGCCGCAGCTTCCAACAATGGTGGCAACGGCGGAAACGAGATGGGCATGATCGCTCTCGGTGGTGGCCTGCTGGCCGCAGCCGGTGGTGCCTACGCCCTGCGCCGCCGCTCTCAGAATTAGGTCCTGTATAAATGACCGCCGTAGGGCCCTTACCTCCTCAGTTCCGGGAGGCAAGGGCCCTACGGCGTGAATCGGACGTTTCCTGCTCACCGCTTCCCTTCTGGCCCGCTCCGGCGTCCCGGAGTTGGCGCCGCGACACAGGCTGCCGGTCCGGGAAGTGGATCAAGCAATGGCGACCGGAACCGTAAGGTGGTTCAGCCCCTCGAAGGGCTACGGACTGATCGTGCCGGACGACGGCGGTGAAGACGTGTTCGCGCATTATTCAGCCGTCACCGGTCACGGTTACCGCCTCCTCTACGCCGGCCAGAAAGTGCAGTTTGAAATCAAACAGGGAAAGAGAGGGCCACGCGCCAGCCGCATCCAGCGTCTCAGCTCCGACCGCGGAAGATGACGCTGCTACGGGTGGACGGACTGGCGGCCCGTATAGGGCCAAGTCAAAGAGAAGTGCCCAGCAAGCAAGCGGGGCTGTTCCGTAAGCCGAACCTCCAGCGCAACAACTTCCGCCACTCCCCTACAGTTGAGAAACCCCATATAGACGCTGGCTCCCCCTATTCGCGTATACCCCGCCCGAGAAAAAGCCCAATGAAGGCCGCTCAACCGCTAGAATCGCTCTCATGGACGGACACGTCATCGTATGCGCGTGCGTCACCCAACGAACAGGACACTGGCTGCGCAGCGCATGTCCTCGCGGCGCTGGGTGTCCCTGCAAATCTCGTTCGGTTGCCCATGGGCTGCCCGGGGCAAACCGCGAACGGCCAGGACGTGGAAAGCGTCGCTGCATGCCGAGCCAGCGACACCTCCGTCATCGCGAAACTGGATCGGCTCGGGTGATCCAGCCCCGATGCCCGCGATATCGTTGAAGACCTCACCAAAGCGAAACATCAAGCTAAGCATCGGCGGCAACGTTCACGATACCACCGGCCCTGTCGGCCGGCTCCTCCGTAATGTGCTGCTCATGCTCACTGAATTTGAATGAGACCCGATCCGCGACAAGTCACGTGAAGGCTTGCCAGCTAGCCAAAGTCAAGGGCCACCCCGCGGCAAACAGCAACCTAGATGCCGAGACTATGGGCTTCATGATTCCTCCTGATGTTGTTCTCGGCGATGGGCTATGGCCGTCGCTCGATGCGACGGCATGAGCCGGTAGCGCCGCAGCAGCGACATCAGGTGGTACTAGCGGCGAATCAGACCGTCGACCTGGTTTCCGATACGAATTCCATCGCGGTCCATCCAGTAGCGACGCAGCACGCTCAGTCCGACACATGTGTCCAAGGATCGAACACCTTCGAGGGCACCGATGTCGTCGGTGATGAATCGGGCCAGCTCTTCGGGCCCAGCGAAAACTCCGTTGTGGATTACCGATGCCTTACCGGCAACCATAGAGACCGTTCGCGCCGATGTGTGTCGACTAAGTTCATCCAGCACTGTCGCGATCGCGGGTGGGTCGACTTGCAGGGAAACTATTGCGTTGAGGGGATAGCCGGCCACCGCGGGTTCTATTTCAACGCGGGGTGATATGGCACCAGTGGCGAGCAAGGTTTGAATAGTCCTGTAGGCGGAGGATCTGCTGACATTAAGCTTCCGGGCAACCTCGGCTGCTGATACGCGGGCACTTCGTCCTAGTTCAAGCAGGGTTTGGAACTCTATCTCATTGAGATCGCCAATGGTTGCGAAAGGAGGACGGTTGACCGGAACCGCGAAAGCGGCAAGCGCTTCGTTTTGTCGGGGAGTTAGTCGGTGGAGCCGCCATGATTGCCCGACTCGTTGAGACTTAAGGATGAGTTGGCTTTCAGTTGACACGATTCCGGATATGGAAGGGATGCGGCTACTGATGATTTCAGTTATGTCGGAACCCAGCAAAGGGTATACGTCGGCGTAGATGTCCGCGCTGCCCGAGGTGGCCATTAGAAACTGGATTTCGGGAAAGTCTTTGAGCCGCTCCGCTACGTCGAAGGTTTCTCCCGGGCGGCAGCGAAACCACATTTGCCGGGGGTTGCCGGACGTGACAAGCGGCCAGGCGAAACTTCCGATAACGCGGACAAGCCTTTCCTGCTGTAGACGTTTCAAGCGCCGGGTGACTGTACTTGCTGGCTCATCGAGGATGCCGGCCAGGGCATTGGCCGGCACACGGGGCGCAATTTGAAGAGCGGCGACGATGTCAAGATCAGCCGAATCCATAGCAGGGGGGGCCCGTAAAGGTTTTGCTGGAACTGGACTCGTCATAGAGAAAACAATACAGGCCATAAGAACCCCATTTGTAGGTCTAAGAAACCATATTTGCACCTGATAATGAACGAAAACGTCATCAACGTTTGCTACATGGAAAGATATGGCCTAAGTTGTTGGACCATGAGAGCTAGATCACCGGTGCCAAGATGGCTTGTGGCCATGCTGGTCCAGCGGGCACGCCGCGGAGACCAGTGATGTTCAGCCATGGAAGTAAAGCGGGCCGGCTTGCCGGGGGCCACGTGGACCGGGTGCGCGAGGCCGTTCATTGGTCCAGCCCGGCCGTTCCTAACGAGGGAAGGGCAGTGCGCAAGCCGCCGTCCTTCTTTTCTTTGATTCTGACCACGAAACTGACGAATGATTTGCCCACGCCGGTTGAAAACAATGCGATATGTAGGGATGCACTATGAAAAACGAGCAGAAGTCGCCTGTGCGGGATGGAGCCGTGGCGGAGAAAGATAACTTTCTTCTACGCTTGCTTGGCGGTATCGAAAGAGTAGGTAATAAGTTACCGCACCCGTTCTGGTTGTTCATCATTATCGCTGGGGTCGTGCTCGCATTGAGCGGAATCCTCGCCTACTTTGGAGTCTCTGCTACTTCACCTGCCGATGGCTCTGAAATAGCAGTGCAGAGCCTGCTCACGGCAGAAGGCCTGCACCGGATCATTACGGAAGCCGTGCCGAATTTTGTGAGCTTCCCCCCTCTGGGCATCATCATCGTCGTGATGCTCGGTGTCGCGGTCGCGGAGAACAGCGGCCTCATCGCAGCGGCCATCCGGGGCGTGGTTACGAAGGTCTCCCCCAAGTGGCTGACCTTCACCCTCGCTCTAACCGGCATCACGGGGTCAGTGGCTTCCGACGCCATCTACGTGGTGCTGATTCCCCTCGGAGCCGTAATCTTTAAAAGCGTGGGACGCAGTCCCATCCTCGGTGCTATCGTCGCCTTTGGATCGGCTTCGGCTGGTTACAACGCCTCGTTGCTCATTACCGCGTCGGATCCTCTCTTGGCGGGCCTGACAACGGCCGGGGCCAATCTCATCGACCCAGAATATGTGGTCAGTCCCATCTCAAACTACTTCTTCACTGCCGCCTCCGCAGTGGTCCTGGCTCTGATTGTCACCTTGGTCACTGAGACTGTCCTAGTCAAGACTACGAAGAATATGAAAGAAGATCCCGCCGAGGACGGCTCTGACGATCAGATCAGCGAGTCGCTGACTCCCAGAGTGATAGAGCGCAGGGGCCTGCGCAACACGGCTATCGCTCTTGTGATTATGGCCGCCCTCTTTACTGCTGCGCTTGCCATCCCATCGTCACCGTTCCTGGGGGAAGATGGCGGCGTCCTGACGTCACCATTGATGACAGGCATCGCTGTCGTTATCGGGGTGGTTTTCCTTGCTCTGGGTACCGTCTATGGACTCACCGTCGGAACCATTACGGCACCAAGGGACATACCCCCGTTCATGGCCAGAGGCGTTAAAGAACTGGGTCCCATCATCGTGCTGTTCTTTGCTGCCGCCCAGTTCATCGCATACTTCAAGTGGTCGGAGCTCGGACCAATTATCGCTATTAAGGGTGCCGAACTCATCGAACAAGCCCAAGTCCCAACACTGGTCCTGTATGCCGCCGTAGTACTGCTGGTCTGTACCATGAACATATTTATCACCAGCGGCTCTGCGCAGTGGGCGCTCATGGCGCCGGTTCTGGTACCGATGCTTATGTTGCTTGGCACCGACCCGGAAGTGACACAAGTGCTCTTCAGGATGGGCGACTCCCCGACGAACGTCATCAGTCCAATGAGCCCGTATTTCGCATTGGCTCTGGGATACATACAGAAATACAAATCCTCAGCCGGAATTGGCACGCTCATCTCGCTGACCTTGCCCATATCCATCTCTCTACTGGTGGGCTGGTTCCTATTCTTCATCCTCTGGTACGCCACCGGCCTTCCCCTGGGCCCTGGTGTCCCAGTGAGGTAAACCCGGCCACAGGCAAAAAGCCACCCCCAAGCCCACTAAGATCAGGAGATCCTTTTGCATCACACCACCGACGTCGAAGCTTTCGCCACAGAAAACCTGCACCGCATGCTGGAGGACCTACGTCATCTGGTCCACCTCGAAAGCCCGAGTTCCCGAAAAGACCTGCTGGCCACCGCCCTCGCGGCCACCCACGCATGGCTGCTGGAGCGGCTTGGCGAACCAAGCCAAGCGCAGATACATGATGGTGGAAATTACGGTGACATCATGGAAATTGCGTGGGAGGGCACCGATGAGGGAGAAGTCCTGTTCGTGTGCCATTACGACACAGTATGGCCCGAAGGCACAATCGACGAGTGGCCGATGGCAATCGATGGCGACCACGTTTCGGGGCCCGGGACCTTTGATATGAAGGCCGGGCTGGTGCAGGCGGTGTGGTCATTCCTCGCCGCTCGGCACCTCGGACTGGAACACCCAGGTGTACGGATACTGCTCAACGGTGACGAGGAAATCGGCAGTCACGCCTCCCGTCCTCACATTGAAGCCGCAGCCAAACGGACCCTGCTGACACTCGTCACAGAACCGAGTGTGGACGGGCACATCAAAACCCAGCGGAAAGGCATGCTACTGGTCGATATCCACGCCATTGGAGTGGAATCCCACGCCGGCTTGAACCCTCTCGAAGGGGCAAGCGCCATTCACGCACTGGCCCGGCTCGTTCCGAAAATAACGGAACTCGCTAAACCTGAGATAGGAACGACAGTCAACGTAGGGACATTCCACGGCGGGAGCACACGCAACGTTGTTGCCGGCGCTGCGTCCTGCCAAGTGGATATCCGCATACAGGAGCCAGCCGAACAGGACCGCCTCCGACAGGGCCTGCAGGCCATTGTATCTCCGGACACCAGAGTAAAAATCCACATGGACACGGACTGGAACCGACCACCCATGAACCCGAATACAGCGTCACTACCGTTCATAGAACTGGCCAAATCTGTGGCCGCAGAAAGCGGAACGGAACTACAGCAGGTCGCCGTAGGCGGAGCCAGTGACGCAAACTTCATTGCCGCCCTGGGCCTGCCTGTAATCGACGGACTCGGCGCCATCGGCGCCGGCCCCCACGCCCGGCACGAACACCTCCTAGCCAGTGGGTTCCCACGCCAAGTGGCGCTAATTACGGGCATCTTACTCGGCGCGCCCTCCGCCAATAGCCAACCCCCATCCGCCCTTATCAAGGTCAAGGAGCCTACGAGCTGATTACCGGTAACGCGTCGCATACGTCAAGCTCTTTCAGGCTTCGCAGCTTGGCCGTCAGCGGTAATTCAGCCCTCCGGGGGGAAATAATTTTGATCCATGAGGTGGGAGGAATATCGGTGTTAGGAGTTGCTATGGCATTCGCATAAGATGCTGGAACTGGGCGCGTTGATGCGGCCGCTGGCTTGGGGGAACGCATGCGTGCAACGCTTTTGAAGTTCGGGGTGTTTTGGGCCATTGTGGCGCTCGTGCTGACGGGCGCGCCGCCGGCGGCCCTGGCTGTGGCAGGTGAGGACACTTCGGGTCCGGAACTTGTTTCAGTTGAGCGGGTCGGGTCCGAGGTGATCACCCGACACGGCGATTGGACATCGCTAGACATCGAAGCGGTTGACCCAAGCGGTGTCCGGGCCGTTGACGCGGTGATCCGTCGTGATGGACCGCCCACGTTGAGCGGGGGGTGCGGATCCTACATTTCCGGTTGGTTTGTGCAGGAAACGGGCACTTGGAAGCTATCGCTCTGCGGCCTTTATTCCTCCAACCTTGGTCCCTCCACTGTGGTGGTGGAAAAACTCATCCTTACGGACAGTTGGGACAACGTCACAGAGGTGACCGACCGTGCGGTTCTGGACCCGTTGAGTTACCGTATCGAGAATCCGAACTATGACGGCGATGTCCCCGTGCTTGAATCGATCACCGTCGAACCGGCCGTCGCCGTTCCCGGTGAGGACATCACGGTGAAAATGCGCGTCCGTGAGGAGTCATCCATCCTCCAGACGGATTATGAGCTTGCCAGGCGTGTCCTGTCCCCGAGTGATGGGCCCGGCCTTGATCCCCAATATAGCGAAGAACGCGTCAACGGGGACGGAACCCACACCATCGTCCACCGATACAACACCGATGACGCCACCCCCTACGGGGACTACCCACTGGGCGATATATGGCTCTACGACTACCGGGACAACTTCACCACCGTGGACAGCGGAGCAGCTATTCGCATCCAGGACCCGGCGCACCCGGTCGGAGCCACGCACATCATGGGGGAAACCGTCGTCGGCAAAACCCTCAACGCGCATTCCTCCTGGCCGGATACGGCAGCGACACTGGAATACGCCTGGGCCCGCAGCCGCTATGAGACAGCGTCGCCGACCGGGACGGCTTTCCGGCTGCTGCCTGAGCACGCCGGCGGGATCATAGTCCTGCAGGTCAAAGCCACGTGGCCGGACGGAACCATACGCCACCGCACTGTTCTGAGCGACCCGGTGCGCCCCGGCAGCCTCGGGATCGGAACCGTGTCCATCCACGGCACCGGTGCCGTGGGCTCCACGCTGACGGCTGGGCACCGGCAGATCGATCCGGCCAGCCACCCCAGCCCTGTTGCCGCGTATCACGCCTATACCTGGCTCCGTGACGGCCAGCAGATCGAAAACGAGGGCGCGAAAACCTATACACCCGCCGCCGCGGACCGTGGACACAAGGTCAGTGTCCGGGTCCGCTCCCAGGCTCCCGGATACGCTAGTGAAACCACTGAATCCGCCGCTGTCATTATTGCTGCAGGTACCTTGAAGGCGCCGACCCCGGCGATCAGCGGGGAAGCAGGAGTCGGCAGTCTATTCGCAGCCTCAGCGGGGGCGTGGACGAGCGGCACCACGTTAAAGTATCAATGGCTTCGCAATGAACAGCCGATCACCGGGGCCACAGCGAAAACCTATACCTCGGTCAAAGCCGACCTGAATCAGGTCCTGCAGGTCAGGGTCGCCGGTTCCAAAGCTGGTTACACGACCGTCATCAGAATCTCCCCGTCACAGCGTCCGGTGACCGGCAGACTCAGCACCACCACTCCCCGTATCGACGGAACCATGCGGGTGGGAAAGCGGGTCACCGCCACATTGCCCTACGCCTGGACTCCCGGCACCGTCTTCAAATACCAATGGCAGCGCAACGGCAGGAATATCACGGCCGCTACCGGCCGCATCTACGCGCTGTCAGCCGCCGACCGAGGCCAGCAGATCCGCATCCGCGTGACAGGTTCCCAAACCGGATACACAACGGCGACCCGGTACTCAGCCGTCCGGAAACCGGGTTACGGCATCCTCTCCAACACATCCCCCAGCCTGTCCGGGACGCAACGGGTCGGCTACCGGATGACAGTGAACCCCGGGATCTGGACGTCCGGAACGGCCCTGATATATCAGTGGCTGCGCAACGGAACGAGGATCTCGGGCGCGACGGCCAGGACCTACACCCTGCGCTCGGCAGACCGGGGCAAAGCCGTCTCCGTCCTTGTCACCGGCACAAAACCCGGTTACCTGACTGTAACGAACGAATCCCGCACCTTTAGGGTCCGCTAGATATTCATACCCCTCACCGTTACCCGCCAATCCGGGGCTCGTCCAAGGCCGTCACGGCGAGCACACCGACAGCGAGCACTGGTGAGACTGCGCCGGGATCGGGAGCAACGTCCGGTCCCGCGAAGGATACTCTTTGGGGTCGGCGTTGGTCGGGGTTGTACCGGGCGCGGAGGCAGCTCTAATGCCCACACTCCCGGTCATCCATATGTCTACGTCACAGAACAGCTGAAGCTGGACTGACGTAGTTTCTTCCCCGTGGCTTCTCTTCCTAAGCTATAGTGGCGGCCGTAAGCCGCCGTGACTCCGATAACGGGCGAATATGTCAACCGCCGTCTAAGCGGTAAGTCAAGCTCAATAGGCCTTGTCCTCTGATCTATCTAGGCAGAGCGAGTAGGTCCTGATGTTCTACCCGGACGGACAGCTCCCCCTGCCGCAGCTGTGCTAGGCGGCGGCCAAGCCAGGCGTCAGCTTCGCTGGCCAGGGCGGGTTCCTGCTCGAGCGCGGCTTCGACCCACTCATCCACCCAAGTGCTGAACAGGTCCGGCGTCGAACTATCCAATTCCCAGGGAGTGTCAACGGAGGTTACGGATAATCCGTGGCGAGCCAAGGCGGCGTGGGCGGCTGCGGCGGCGTCCGGTCCGAGCCTGCCTTCGCGGCGTTGGTGATCGTCGAAGGCCTTGGCCAGTTCCAGGTCGAGTGGTTCGGCCGGTGTGAACTCCACCTGTCCGGTCACGGTCAGGCTGAACAACACGGCGCAGGAGGCCTCCGTCGCCGCGCTGCAGATTGCCTCGATGTCGGCGTCGGTCAGTACATCGAGCAGCGCCGAACAGGTGACCAAGGCGGGCGGGTGCCGGCCATCAGCCGATGCTTCAGCCAGTATCCGTCCGACGTCCTCCATTTTTCCGGTTCTGCCGGTGAAGCTTGCGGGCGGATCGGCTCGGGAGAGCAGATGCGCGTCGTGGTCGACCAGGGTCCAGTGCTGGGCAAAGGGCAGGCGGGGAGCCAACCAGTGCGCGTTGGAACCGGTACCGGCGCCGAGGTCGACGACGTTAACCTGATCGCCCTGGGCAGATGGTCGCAGCCACTCGACGAGCGGTCCGATCAGCGGTTCGATGGTGTAGCCGCGGGCCTTGTCATCCGCGGGCATGCGCAAGGACAACCATCCGGCATCGGCGGGGCGTTCCGGCCGTTCGGGCATGCCGGCCATCGCGGCGCCGCTTATTCCAGTGTCCTCAGTACTGACTGCACGGTGTTTTCCCATCCCGTCAGCATAGCTCGGCGGTTTTCAGCTGCGAGTCGCACACTCTGCCGGACAGAGGCGTCAGCCAGCCAACCTGCGAGCGCCGCGGCCATATCGTCGGCGGATCCGGGATCGACGACGAAACCTGGGCGGCGCCCCTCGCTGTCCCAACCCAAGGTGTTTTCTGCCCCGGTCCCGGTCGGAACCACCACCGGCACCGCGCGGGCCAGCGACTCAGCGACCACCATCCCGTAGGTTTCGGCCCATGATGGCAGAACCGATATGTCGGCGGCATGCCACTGATCGTCGAGATCGGTTCCGGTCAACTCCCCCATCAACTCGACCCGGTCTCCCAACCCGGCTTCACGGATGGCGGATCGCACCTGCTCAAGGTAGCCGGCGTCGGGACCGGACGGACCGATGAGCCGCGCCGTCCAGTCGAATTCCGTCAGGCGGGCCAAAGCCGCGACAGTGGTGAGTTGGTTCTTTACGGGACTGATGGTCCCCACCTGCAGGATGAGTGGAGGGGTGGAGCCTTGCGCCAGCGGGGCCGGATCCACGCCTGGTGCGGCGACGGCCACATCGGACAAACCATGACGACGGCGCAGCTCGTTCGCCGCCCAATTGCTGGTGGCGATTACCCCCCGCGCGGCATGCAAAGCTTCCCGCTCAAACCGGTCGAGGGCGGCGGCCGTGTCGGCGTCCAGACCGGTGTCCAGCGCCAGAGGCATGTGCACAAGAACCCGGACATCGATCCCGGAAGACACCGCATTCTGGACAACGCGAGGGCAACCGGCGGCTATCATGCCGTCGACGATCACGGGCCGGCTCGGTGGTTCATTGCCGCCGTGTCTCGGTGGTCCGCCACCTGATCCCAGCCGTTGCCCGCCGTCCAAGCGCAAATGGGGTTCGACGTCGTTGCTTCCGGAGGTGCCATGCCCGGCCCGCCGCAGCGCCTGGGCAAGTTCCTGCTCACTGGCCTTGTCGGGCTGCGGCCAGCTTCCATCCACCGTGGCGACCTCGACGTCGGCACCGGCCTCGCGGAGCGCGTCACGGAGGCGGCGGTCATAGATATTGCCTCCGCTGACGACAGTATCGACGTTTCCGGGCAGCACCAGCGCCGGTGCCGGGCCGGCGTCGTTATCCGGCGGCTTCAAAGTCGATCCGGTACGAGGCCCACGCGTTGGGGGTTTCACGCAACGTCACTTCCAGACCGGCCAGCCCCTCGACCAGGTCAGTACCAGCCAGCCGGTCGGCGATGTAGCGGGCGAGCGCCTCCGTGGTGGTGAGCTGACCGGCGAAGTCGGGATGTTCGTCCAGATTCCTGTAACGCAGCCCTTCCAATGTGGTGGACAATTCGCCGGTGGCCTTGCCGATGTCAATAACGACATTGTCCTCATCCAGTTCGCGCCGCTGAAAGCTGACCTCGACGACGTAGGTGGCTCCATGCAGGCCCTGCGCCGGCCCGAAGGTCGGCCGCGGAAGGCTGTGCGCGATCATGATGTGGTCCGAAACGCCCACCGAATACATCTATTCTCCTTGCTGGTTGCTCCTGGAAACTGCGGTCCCGCAAACTTCCTTCAGATCTTTCACCGGTCCGGGTAGTCGATGACGTGGCACAACGCGTTGAGCTCGCCGGACGCGAGCCGCTCCATCACGGCCGGCAGATCGGCGAAATCGCTGTTACCCGATAACAAGGCATCGAAAGCGGGATCCTTCAACAACTCCAGAGCCAGCAGCAGCCGGTCGCGGTTGCTCCGCCGTGCCCTGCGCACCGGGGCGACGGCGCCGACCTGGCTGGCGCGGATGCTCAACCGGCGGGAATGGAACTCGGCCCCGAGCGGAACCTGAACCTCTCGTTCGCCGTACCAGGACATCTCGATCAGTTCACCTTCGACGCCGAGCAGCCCCAACCCGGTGGCCAGCCCCTCACCTGACGCCGAGCAGTGAATGACGATGTCGCAGTTGTCCGCAGCCTCGCCGGGTGCGACGAAATCGATGCCGAACGCGGCCGCCGTCGTACCCTTTGCCAGGTCAATATCAGCCAACTGCAGCCGGCCTAGCGGAAACCGTTTCAACAGCGCCGCGACGAGCAGGCCCACCATGCCGGCGCCGATCACCGCGACCCGGTCGCCCAGCCGCGGACCCGCTTCCCAGACGGCGTTAATCGCCGTTTCCATAGTTCCGGCCAGTACAGCACGCCGGGCCGGAACGCCTTCCGGAACCGGAACCAGCGCATCGGCCGGGGCCACAAAGCGGTCCTGATGCGGGTAGAGGCAGAACACCGTGCGCCCCTCGAGTTCCGGCGGACCCTGCTCGACGAGACCGACGGAGAGGTACCCGTACTTCACCGGCCCTGGCAAGTCGCCCTCCTGGAACGGGCTGCGCATTTGGTCGCGGACCGAGGCCGGAACCTGCCCGTTGTACACCAGCATTTCGGTGCCGCGGCTGATGCCGGTATGGAGTGTGCGGACCAGCGCCTCGCCCGGTCCCGGCGCCTTCAAATCCTCCTGGCGCAGCTCACCTTTTCCGGGAGCGACGGCCCAAAAAGCACACGCCTTCTCCCCCAAGGAATCTGCAACCATACTTAGTACCATATATATAAGGGGGGAGTGATGGGAACCAGCTCCGCACGCCGCGCGACGGCCGACGCGATGGGCACCATCGCGGTGTTTTTCCCTGCGGGTATCTTGTTGGCGGCCGATTCCTCCGCCTTTACCGGGTCCCGCTACCTCGCGCTCGCCACCGGCGCAGCAATCACCATTGTCCTGGCGGCATTCGTGTTGCGGCGCAGTCCCCGTTTCTCGACGCCGGCCGACCGGGTCACGCTGATCCGGGCCGTATTGGTGGGTTGCTGCGCGACGATTGTCGTCCCCACCCTCGGCACAGCCTTGGAACCGGGCTGGCTGCTGATCGCGATCGGCACGGTGGCGTTCGTGCTCGACGCCGTCGACGGCCGGATTGCCCGGCACTTTGGCTGCGCGTCGGAGGATGGAGCCCGGTTGGACATGGAGGTCGATGCCGCCCTGCTGCTCGTGCTTTGCTGGGCGGCGGTGGGAGCGCTCGGCTGGTGGACACTCGCCATTGGCCTGATGCGCTATGCGTTTGTGGCTGCGTCCTGGATCCGGCCCGCCCTGAAAGCACCGCTGCAGCCGAGCATGGTCCGGAAGTTTATCGGCGCTGCTCAGGCGTTCGCGCTGCTGGTCGCGTTGGCACCCGGAATGCCCGCCGCGATTGGAGCAACTGTCGTCACGCTGGCCCTCCTGCTGCTGACCGCCTCGTTTGCCCGCGACGTCGGCGTGATGGAGTGGCGCCACCATCGGCATCCGGACGGTGCAGCCAAACACCTATTGACGCCCTAACCTCAGGCGAGCTCCGCTTCCAGGTTCCTGCGCGCCGTCTCCTCCCACATCCGCCGGCCGGCAGGAGTCCGGAACAGCGGATCAAGGGCAAGCAACCCGCGGACGACGGCGGCACGGCCCGCCTTGAAATCGCTGTCGCTGACGTGCGAATACTCCGCCCGGACGGCGTCCAAATACCGGCGGTAGCCGGACGGAAAACGGCCTAGGACGGATAGATCCGCGTCGCACAGCAGCGCCCCGGGGTCGTCACCGGCCTCCGGATCGTGGGTGATGGTGAGACGGACCAACCGCGCCACCTCTGCCACTTCGGTTGGATCCAGACCGGCCTGCGCGAGCCGGTCCTCGGCCAGCCGGGCGGAGGCTTCCTCATCTTCTCCGGCGATGCCGTTGTAGGCGGAGTCGTGGAACCAGGCGGCAAGCACGACGGCGCGGGGTGGATTGGAGGCTTCAGTCAAGCTCTCCAACGACTCCAGGACATTCAACAGGTGGGCGCGGTCGTGGTACCGCCGGTGGTCTTCGCCCCAGCGTTTGAGCAGCTCCGCTCCCAGTTCCGGGTCGTCGGGGAGGATGTCGTTCCACCGCTGCATCAGCGGGCGGACCAAGGCACCGCTTCGTTCGCGCGCCGGAACCCGCAGTCCGCTGGCGACAAGCGTGCGGACGAGTGTCCTGCCGTCGACCCTTAGCGCGCCCAGCCGTGCCAGTTCGGCGCACCGGCCCTCCGGAATGTCGTAGTGGTCGCGGTCGAAAGCCCTTTCGTTCACTCCCGCCGTTGCGGCGAACTCGTGCAGCTCGGCCAGCGACGTATCGGAGATCATGTGGGCGAAATGGGTTCCATGTGCGGGCCAGAGCGGCGGGTCAATAAATATGGCCATATTCCTCAGTTTAGGCACTCCCGGTGCCGGACTAGCCTCCGGCGACCGACTGGATGATCAGGAGTTCCTGTCCCGGGCGGACCACAGTTGAGGCGCCGTCGAGGCCGCGGATGTCCTCGCCGTCGACGAAGATATTCACGTAGCGCCGGACCGAACCGGTCTCATCCCGAACCCGCCGTCCGAAAACCGGGTAGTCGGCCGCGAGCGCGTCGAGCAGCGTGGCGACCGTGCCGCCGTCGGGCAGTGAAACCTGGTGCACCCTGCTGTCCCCCGCCAAGGCCGCGAGCACCGGCGGGAGCATGACCGACACTGTTTCCATCAGACTCCTACCGGCGCCGCCCGGACGCAGAGCACATCGGGCAGGTGGGAGACCACTTCGGTGAAGACTTCGCCTTCGTCCGCGCTGGCATAAACCGACCCGCCGCGCGTGCCGAAATACACGCCGGCAGGTTCGGACGTATCGACGGCGGCCGCATCCCGGAGGACCACGTTGTACTCCGCGTCGGGCAGCCCGGTATCGAGCCGCATCCAGCTCTGACCGGCGTCGTCGGTACGGTGCACGGCAAGTCGTCCGTCCGGTGGGATGCGTTCGCCGTCCGCCTTCATCGGGATCACCCAGGCCGTGCCGCTGCGGGCCGGATGGGTCATCATCACGAATCCGAAGTCCGCCGGAAGCCCGTCGGCGATCGAGACCCAGGTGTCGCCGTCGTCGTCGGACCTATAAACACCGTGGTGATTCTGCGCGTACAGCCGTTTCGGGTCTTTGGAGTCCCGGGCAATTTTGTGCACACACTGGCCGAACTCCGGATTGGGGTCGGGCATGAAGTAGGCGGAGATGCCGTTGTTCCGCGCCTCCCAGGAGGTGCCGCCGTCGGTTGAGCGGTAGACGCCGCCGGTGCTCATCGCGATGTGGACCGTGTCGTCCACCGGGCTGGAGAGGATGGAGTGAGCGGCCGGGCCGCCGTAGCCTGCGCCCCATTCCGACCGGTGCGGATGGTCCCACAGCCCGCGGTTCAGTTCGAAGTGCTCGCCACCGTCTGTGGATTTCCATACCGAAATGGGTTCACAGCCGGCCCAGACCACTCCGGGGCGGTCGCCGGTGTCGGGCTGGATTTGCCAGATCCGCTCCAGCGCAGCACCGGCGTCCTCCGGAAAGCGGATCGCTCCGTTTTCCGGTTCGGTCCATGTTTGCCCGAGATCGTCGGAATGCATCACGGTGGGGCCCCAGTGCTCGGACCGGACGCCTGCCATGATCCTGGTCCGGCCGCCGCGCGTATCGATGCTGACGCTGGGGACCTCCTCCATCAGAAACTGCGGCTGCGAAAGCGACCAGTTTCTGCGGTCATGGCTGGTGGCCAGCCACAGCCCTTTCTTCGTCCCGATCGCCAGGACCGTCTGTTCGGTGGGTGACATGTACTTATTCGACCACCGGTCTGGCTATCCTGCAACGGTTTCGCGGGGAAAAATCCCGTTGGGGAACTAAACCCGCGCTTTTATGAGGGCTTGAACCGGCTCGAACAGCGGGTGGTCCTGGGGCAGGCCGGTGATCATCGTTGTGGCCTCCGCGGCGGAATTGTCGTGGATAATCTGCGCCAGTTCGGCCGCTTCAGCGTCGTCCGGGGCATCGAAGCCCAGTGCCGCTTCCATCGCAGCCAACAGCGCCGACGTCGGCATCCCCCGCTCCGCCAGCTCCGCCGCCGGGCCGACAAACCGTTCGTGTCGGCCGAGCTTGCGCAGCGGGGCGCGGCCGACTCTGGCAACGGTGTCCGGCAGGTGCGGGTTGGAGAAGCGCTTCAGGATCTTCTGCACGTAGGCCTCCTGCTCGGACGCGTCCAATCCATGCTTGGCTACCAGGAGCGCCTTAGTCTCCTCCAGCACTGCCCGCACCGCCGCGCTGACCTTGGGATCCGCCATCGACTCCGCGACCTTCTCCCAGCCCGCAGCATAGCCAAAGTAGGCGCAGGCAGCATGGCCGGTATTGACCGTGAAGAGCTTGCGTTCGATGTACGGACCGAGCGCGTCGACATATGTCGCCCCGGGAATGTGCGGTTCCTGCCCGGCAAACGGCGTCCGGTCGATGACCCATTCGTGGAACGTCTCGACGGTGACGTCCAGACCCTGGTCCTGCCCCTGATTGGGAACAATACGGTCGACGGCGGTATTCGCGAACAGCGCCTTCGTCGCCAGTTCCGCCGGACCGGACGGAAAGGCCTTTTCGATTTCGGCGGCCAGCATGTCCGTGGCGTTGATAGCGTTCTCGCACGCCATCACCTGCAGAGGCGGCAGGCCCGCGGGCCGGGCGTCGATCCCCTTGGCGATGACAGGCGCGACAAATTTCAGGATGTTGGGTCCCACCGCGGTGGTCACCATATCCGCCGCCGCAATCTCCGCGACGACATCGGCCTCCTGGGTTTTGGAGTTCAGCGCGCGGTAGTTGTCCACCTTCCGGTCCGCCGGATGTTCGCCCACCTCGTGAACCGTGTAGCTCGGCGTCGTGGCCAGTTGGTCGATCAGCGCTTCCGCGACGTCGGCGAAGACCACCTCATATCCGGCGTCGTGGAGCAAGAGTCCGACAAAACCGCGGCCGATATTTCCGGCCCCGAAGTGAACCGCCCGCATCATCCGTTCACCTTCTGCAGCAGCGCAAGCACTTCGTCGACCGTTTCAGCCTGTTCGAGCTTAGCGACCTGTTCCTTGTCGGAGAAGACCCGGGCGATGGAAGACAGGATACTCAGGTGCTCGTTATTGACGCCTGCCACGCAGACCACAAACTTGGCCTGCTTGCCATTCCAGTCGATGCCTTCGGGATAGCGGACGAAGGAAATCGCGGACTGGTTGATGGACTCCTTGGCGGCGTTGGTCCCGTGCGGAATCGCGAGTGAGTTGCCCATGTAAGTGGACACGGATTCTTCGCGCTCGTGCATGGAGGGAAGGTAGCTGGCGTTGACCGCGCCCCGTTCAACGAGCAGCTGGCCGGCCTCGTCAATCGCGGCATCACGCGTCGTGGCGGACCCGGTGAGGACCACACTTTGCGGGGCCAGAATCTCGCCGGAATCCTCTGCGGTGTCCGCTTCCGCCGTCGTGGCTGCGCCCGCGGCAGGCGCCGTGCCCGCCGTCGTTGCTGCCACTTCCCCGGCAGCCAAGGGCCGCGCCTCCGCCGTCGAACCTGCCGCCGGATTCTCCCCGGCATCTCCCGCATCGCCTGAATTGCGCTTCTGTACCAGCTCGACAATCTCGTCGTAGCGCGGGCTGTTCATGAAGTTGTCCACAGATACATGGACGGCGCTGGCCGTGGCCGGTTGTGCCCGCTCGGTCAGATCCTGGTGGGTGACGACGACGTCGTAACTGTCGCTGAGATTCGCAATAGCGGAGTTGGTGACTTTTACATCGGGGAACCCGGCCTTGCGGACCTTGTTGCGCAGTACTGAGGCGCCCATCGCGCTCGAGCCCATTCCGGCGTCGCAGGCGAAGACGATATTCTCGATGGGACCGGTGGCCGATCCTGCAGCCGGTCCCGCGAGTGCGGAGGCAACCGAGCTCTTCTTGCCCTTCATGCCCTCCATCCGGCTGGTGGCTTCGCCCAAACCGTCCTCGTCGGTGGCCTTGGTTGTTTTCAGGATGATGGAGGCAAGGACGAAGGAGACCGCCGTCGCAAAGAGGACCGAGAGGGCGACGCCGAGGTAACTTCCTGCGGTTGTGGAGGCAAAGACGGCGATGATGCTGCCAGGCGCCGCAGGTGCACGAAGTCCCGCGCCGGTCAGCACGAGGGTGAAGATACCCGCCATGCCACCACCGATAGCGGCGAGGATGATCAGCGGCTTCATCAGTACGTACGGGAAGTAAATCTCGTGAATACCGCCGACAAACTGGATCAGTGCGGCGCCTGGAGCCGATGCCTTCGCGAGTCCGCGGCCGAAGATGGAGTAGGCCAGCAGGATGCCAAAACCGGGACCCGGGTTGGCTTCAAGCAGGAAGAGCATCGACTGACCCTGTGCCAGGGCCTGCTCGGTGCCCAGCGGCGTGAGAATTCCGTGGTTGATCGCATTGTTCAGGAACAGCACCTTGGCCGGCTCGATGAAGATACTCGTCAGCGGCAACAGCCCGTTATTGACCAGGAATTCCACCGCTGCCCCGGCCGCATTGCTGAAGGAAGTTACCAACGGTCCGACGCCGAGAAGCCCGATAACACCCATGGCCGCGGCGACGATTCCTGCCGTGAAGTTATCGATCAGCATCTCGAAGCCGGGTTTGACCCGGCCCTCCCAGATCTTGTCGAGTTTCTTCATGATGAACGCGGTGAGCGGGCCCATGATCATGGCACCAATGAACATCGGGATATCCGTACCCACGATGACACCCATGGTGGCTGTGGCGCCGACGACGCCGCCGCGGACACCATGGATCATTTTGCCGCCCGTGTAACCGATCAGCAGCGGCAGCAGGTAGGTAATCATCGGTCCAACCAGTGCCGCCAGGGACTCATTCGGCAGGAAACCGTCCGGAATGAACAGAGCAGTAATGATTCCCCAGGCGATGAACGCCCCGATATTGGGCATGATCATGCCGGAGAGGAACGTTCCAAATTTTTGGACGCGGACCCTCAGACCGGTGCGCGGCGTCGCTGCTGCTTCTGTGGCCATTGATTTTCCTTACCGTGATTCCCCGCTGCGTCACGGGGAGATTTTTGTGTAGGGCGGTTAGCTGGAAGGGCTTTTAGTGATCCGGTTCAGCCATTCAAGGAACATTTTGAGTTCGGAGGTCGACAGTTGTTCAGGGTGCGATGACTGCAATGCGGCGTTCAGCGCAATGGCAGCGACCACCACGGAGGGCGTTCCCGACTTGTCCTCCACAGGGTCGGAGTCGTCGGTCGTTGCTACCGCGGAAATGACTGCATCACGTGTCATGGCCGACAATTCAAGGTCCCGGCCCGCTGCCGGTTCGGCAATAAGCATCAGGGTGACGCCGACATTGGCGGCGAGGATGCTGCGTGCGGCTTCCTGCGGTGGCACCATTAACCGCCCCGCAGCAGCCGCCTTCTCCAACACTTCCTGCAGGAACGCTTCGGCATCACCGACGGTCGCCGGACGGCGCTCCGGACGGATGTTGCCGAACATGACCAGGTAGAGCTGAGGCTGCTTAAGTCCGAACTGGACATGGTTATCCCAGATCCGGCGCAGGTCTTCGATTGGCTGGCCGGAATGCACCAAATCCCGTTCTCCGGCCAAGTACTCCTCAAAACCGGCGGCGACGACGGCGTCAAACAACCCTTCCTTGTCACCGAAGTGGTGATACAAGGTAGGCGCCGTGACGCCTGCACGGTCGGTGATTTGCCGGGTGGACACCGGCGCGCCGCCTGAATCTGCCAGCAATGACGCGGCTGCTCGCAGCAGGCGCGTCTTGGCTGGCAGTTCGACGTCTGTTTCCATGGACGCTACAGTACCATCTATAGCTTCACTATATGAACCCCGTCACATACACTACAGGGGCGGCCCGCGGCCCGGCTGCCTTTAGGGAATTGAGGACGTCAATGCAGAATTTTTCAGGAGTCGGCGTAACGCCCGGACGGATTGTCGGCACGATCAGGCAAATGCCTCATGCCGTTACGGAGCCACCCGCCGGTCAAAAACCCGCGTCATCGGTAACTGCGGAAGAGGCGGCCGACAGCATCAAGTCGGCGTCGAAGGCAGTGCAAGCGGAGCTGAAAGCCCGTGCCGGAGCAGCCAAGGGCGACGCCAAGGCCGTCCTCGAGGCCACAGCCCAGATGGCGGCCGATCCGATGCTGATCAAGGATGCTGTTAAGCGGGTTAACAACGGATCCTCGCCCGAGCGGGCCGTCTGGGATGCCGGTTCCTCTGCCGCCGAAATGCTCCGGGGCCTAGGTGGCTACATGGCCGAACGGGCCACCGACGTTCTCGATGTCAGGTCCCGGATTGTCGCTGAACTGCGCGGCGTTCCAGCCCCAGGCATACCCGCTTCCGATACGCCGTTCATCCTTGTTGCCGAAGATCTCGCACCGGCTGACACCGCAACCCTGGACCCGTCGATAGTCCAGGCCCTGATCACTTCCGGAGGCGGACCGCAGTCCCACACCGCCATCATTTCCCGTGCTCTCGGACTGCCCGCAATCGTGGCCGCGGCAGGAGTTGAAGCTTTGGTGGACGGAACGCGGATTTACCTCGACGGCGCGGCCGGAACCGTCACCGTAAACCCGGGACCCGAGCAAACGGCCGCGGCGGAAGCGTGGGCCTCAACGGCTTCCATGCTGAGTGTCTTTGACGGAAACGGCAGTACAGCGGACGGGCATCTGATCCCCCTGCTGGCCAATGTCGGCGGCGCTAAAGATGCCGTAAAGGCGGCAGATGCCGGCGCCCAGGGAGTTGGCCTGCTCCGGACCGAGTTTTGTTTCCTTGGCCGGGACACGGAGCCATCGGTGGACGAGCAGGTCGAGGCGTACCGTGGCGTGTTCGATGCGTTCCCCGGCTGCAAGGTGGTCGTCCGGACCCTCGATGCCGGCGCGGACAAGCCCTTGCCGTTTCTCACCGACGCCACCGAACCAAACCCTGCCCTGGGTGTCCGCGGCTTCCGGACCGACATGGTGACGCCCGGGGTGTTGGAACGCCAGCTCAAAGCCATCGCCACAGCGGCCGAGGGCTCCGAAGCCGACGTGTGGGTCATGGCCCCCATGATTTCCACCGCGGAAGAAGCCGCGGGCTTTGCCGCGTTGTGCTCCCTTGAAGGGCTGAAAACCCCCGGCGTAATGGTCGAAGTTCCATCCGCGGCACTGGTATCCGAGGCGATTCTTCGCCGCGTCGAGTTTGCCAGCCTCGGAACCAACGACCTCACGCAGTACGTCATGGCGGCAGACCGACAGCTGGGGCCCCTTGCCGCGCTGAACGACCCATGGCAACCAGCTGTGCTGCAGCTGATCCGGCTCACCGTCGCAGGTTCCGAGGCCGAGGGAAGCCAAAAGCCGGTGGGCGTCTGCGGTGAAGCCGCGGCGGATCCTGCTCTCGCCGTCGTGCTTGTGGGTTTGGGGGTTACCTCGCTATCAATGACCGCACGTTCGCTGGCTGCAGTGGGCGCGGTGCTGAACACCGTGACCTTGCAACAGGCGAAAGAGCTGGCTGATCTGGCCCTTGCTGCCCCGAGCGCGAGTGAGGCCCGCGACCGTGTCCGGAGCAAATTGGGCATACTTGAAGAGCTTGGACTTTAACCACTTCGGCCGCCACGCTCACTGGAGCCGGCGGGCATCCACCAGGAGGAAACATGCCAGAACGTAAAGCCACTATTGCCAGCCGCGTCGGTCTGCATGCCCGTCCTGCCTCCATCTTCGTGGAAGCCGCAAGCGATGTACCCGTTGAGGTCACCATCGCAAAAGTGGGAACGCCTGTTGATGAGGCCATGGATGCGGCGAGCATGCTGGGGCTGATGAGCCTCGGCGCAGAACACGGCGATGTCGTGGTGCTGCGCGCCGAGGGAGATGGCGCTGAGGATGCACTCGACTCGCTGGTCAAAGTTCTCGAAACGGATCACGACGCCGAGTAGGTTTTTCCGTTCCTGGCGCTGGCGGTGGTTCCGCATTTCCTCGCGCCATGTGAGGTTTTTCCGTTCCTGGCGTTGGTGGTCGTCTGCCGCCCCGCCAGTCGAGGATCAGCCGACGTTTATCCCGAGTTCCCGGGCGAGCGCCGGCGCGAGCAGTTGCAACTGGTACTCGTCGATGGAGGCGCCCTTCAGGCCAGCCAGGCTGACAATGCGGCTGAGTTCGTTGGCACGGAGGTCGACTCCTTGCATCATGGCGCCAGACGCGTGCAAGGTTCCGATCCGGCAGTCCTCGAACGCCACCCGGACCAGTTTTGCGTGCGAAAAGTCGAGCTCGTCAATGATGCAGCCGGAAAACAGCACGTCGGTTAGTTTTGCGTACCGGAAGTTGAGGTAGTCGAGTTTGCCTCCGGTGAAGGTAACCGAACGGAACACGGAGTCGTACAGTTCACCGGAGCCAACCCGCGCATTTTCGACGGCGGTGTTCCACCAGCTGCTGTGCGGCGCGGAAAATACCGGAGCATTAATGTCGGACAGCGAGGACTCGGCGAAGGTCGCGCTTTTCAGATCCGCCTCGTGCAGTGAGACATGCCGGAGCCGGCACTCCGTGAAAGTGACCTCGGAGAGATCCGCTCCCTCAGCGTCGTCACGCTCGAAGTCGAGCGCCTCGAGCCTGGCGTCGGGTTCAACTTCGTCGAATCTGCCGTCGGTGTATGACGGCGGCGCCGTGGGCATGCGCGGAGCCTTGGGCCCCTTCACAAGGATCCCCTCCTCAACCCTGCGACCGCGGCGCAGCCGCTCACGGCGGCGGTCACTGCTCCACCGCCATGTTTGAGAACCGTGAGTAATGCCCCTGGAATCCGACGACGATGGTCTTGGTAGGACCGTTACGGTGCTTCGCTACGATCACGTCGGCTTCACCGGCGCGGGCGGACTCTTTGTCGTAGATATCCTCTCGATGGAGGAGCACAACCATATCGGCATCCTGCTCGATCGATCCGCTTTCACGAAGGTCGGAAACCATGGGTTTCTTGTCGGGACGCTGTTCAGATCCACGGTTCAGCTGGGAGAGAGCGATAACCGGAACGCCCAGCTCCTTGGCGAGAAGTTTGAGTGCACGCGAGAACTCGGAGACTTCCTGCTGCCGCGACTCGACCTTCTTGCCCGAAGACATGAGCTGGAGGTAGTCGATGATGACGAGCTTAAGGTCGTGCCGCTGTTTCAGCCGGCGGCACTTGGCACGGATCTCCATGAGGGACATGTTGGGACTGTCGTCGATGAAGAGTGGGGCGTCGTTCATGCGACCCATGGTCGTGGCGATCTTGCTCCATTGTTCATCCCGGATCGTTCCCTTGCGGAGATCCTGCAGATTAATGGTCGCTTCCGCAGCTAGAAGCTTGGTAGCGATCTCGTTTCTGCTCATCTCAAGTGAAAAAACCACGGTCGTCAAACTGTGCTTAATGGCGGCAGACCGGGCGATATCAAGTGCAAGTGTTGAGTTGTGCGTCGGAACAAACGATTTTCCGGCCAAATACAGGTGCTCTGTATGGGCTACCTGGATGCACCGGACAGGCACGGAATCAATCCGCTCAACGCTCTTAATGAAACGGCTTGTCCGTTTCGGCGTCGCCTTGCAATTCCGCTCCTTGTGAAGAACCTTCTTCCGGTGAAGCCCGAATACTTCATCGTCAGTCGAGAAAGTTATCGTATACGCCGTCGAGGAATCGTCGCTTCGACCTCGTACCGGCTTTTCAGACCATCCTGTACGGTACCCCAGGCTGTGGATCAATTCCCGGGCGTCGTCGGCCAACCTCCGGTGCGTGACGGAGAATTGCACGCAGCCGACGCCGGTTACCGTCCCATCTGTATCCAGCAAGCCTGCCAGCAATTCCCGCCTTTGCTTCACACTGGCTCGTAGATAGATACCGGGTATGTGCTTGTTTCCGAGAAGGGATTCACGGCGCAAGATGGCCTGGAATGAGCCACTGAGATCGCGGCTGTCGTCGCCTTCACTCAAGTACTCTTGTTCAAGGCTTATTGCCCAAGTGATTTCGGCTGCTACCTGCTTCAGGCGATATCCTTCTCCCGAGATGCGCATCAGGACTTCGTCGTCCTCATTGGTCACCCGTGCGGCCTTTGTATGGCCGTCGCCGAGCCAGGCGCCAAGCGTATAGGGCCCTATTGGAAGATCAGCCTCAGGCAGCTCCAAGGCTTTGGTGGTGTTGACGGAATGGTTCAGGCGCGTGTCTTTGGTGGGGCAACGCAAGGTCGCCGCGATTTCGCCCGTCGTTTTGACGGAGGCAAATGTTTGCTGATTCTTGGAACGGTTGTAACCCACCGCCGCCTGAGCGGATTTCCGGGAGGCACGTGTATCTGTGAGCCACTGGTGCTCTTCGTCGGCGACAAGGGTTGTCCCGTCGTCGAAAGTCACCTGATAGCAAGGACGGTCGATCATCACTTCAGTGGCTGCTACAACGTCGGTGGCTGTTCCATCGGCAGCCAGCACCTGTTCGCCCGGCTGGATCTGTCCCATAGTGGTCCAACCCGTGGGGGTCGGGATGGGCGTATCCAGGGCCAATGCCTTGCCAATTGCCGGCCTGGCCGCGATGACGATCATCTGACCGGGATGCAGACCGTGCGTCAGATCATCGAGTTCGTAGAAACCAGTCGGGACACCTGCCATCTCGGTTCCGCGGTGACCGGATGCCTCAATTTCATCGACCGTGCCCTCGATGACGTCCTTCAGTGCAACGTAGTCCTCGGTCGTGCGGCGTTCGGAGACGGCGTAGATTTCGGCCTGGGCAGCGTTAACGATGTCGTCAACTTCTCCATCGTTGCCGTAGCCAAGCTGCACAATCTTGGTGCCGGCGTCGACCAAGCGTCGCAACACTGACCGTTCACGGACGATTTCAGCGTAGAAGCTGGCGTTCGCCGCGGTGGGAACGGAGGAGATGAGGGTGTGCAGGTAAGCGGGTCCCCCGACGCGGGAGATTTCCTTCCGCTTGGTCAGCTCATCGGAAACGGTGACGGCGTCGGCCGGCTCTCCCCTGCCGTAGAGGTCGCAGATTGCCTCGTAGATGCTCTCGTGTGCCGGGCGGTAGAAGTCATTACCACGCAGCACCTCGACACAGTCCGCGATAGCGTCCTTCGAAAGCATCATGCCACCGAGCACGCTTTGCTCGGCGACAAGGTCCTGAGGAGGTGTCCGGGCGAACTCCGGTTCGCGTGATGAGGCTTCCGCTGGATCCATGTGCGTCAGTGACATGTGCACTTCTCCCTCTGCCCTCGGCCTGTTCCCATAGCAGCGTCGCTGCGCTTCTTGTGCTTTGATTCCGGTCTATCAGCCGCCTCCGACAAAGACGTTTTGATCCCTTCTTCAGTTACTGGCGCCGAGCACAAGCATGCGACGTTGCTTGGGAGTTACCCCGTAACGCTAATGCGTCCAGAGTCCCCCACCAATTCCTTTATCCACAACCCCGGTGGATAGCGTGTGGATAGTGCGGCGTGTCTTGTGCACAGGCTGGGGAGAAGGGTGTGGATAGAAAAACAGTTTAGGAAGAAATATGCCTCTGACCTGCGTAAACATCAGTTTGAGCTTGTGGAGGAAAAGAAATTTGCCGTCAACATTCATCCACAGCTTTGGTGTTGACAGGCCGCGAAAGAGCCGATACGGCACCCATTCCCACAGGTTTTCCACAACAGAACATATGCCTTTAGTGATCTGGAACACTTGTCCTCGGCAAGCGCCTGACGTGGCCGTATTCCACAAAAGGAATGTCCAGGATGCCGATTCATGTCCAGCTGGCTATTAGTTCGCACCGACCTTCGGGAGAAGTTGCGGTGCCCTGGACGTCCTCCGGCCGCAGATCCGTCCGCCCTTATTCTCCCGCCCATAGTCACGGTGCGTTTGCACCCGTACCCTTGGGGCATAGCCCAACCGCCGACGAAAGGCGAGTACTTTGACGACTCGAACCACAAACTCAGATGAACTGGATGCCGCTGCCCCGTTCGGCACCGGCCATACCGCCAGCGAGGTTTTGGAGGTGACGGAACGGTTCGTTGCCCACAACTACCACCCCCTGGAGGTCGTCGTGACGAAGGCCCAAGGGGCAACAGTCACCGATGCCGAGGGGAAGGAGTATCTCGATTTCCTTGCCGGCTATTCGGCACTGAACTTCGGACACGGCCATCCTGCTATCCTTGAGGCCGCCCACAACCAAATGGATCGCGTGACGCTGACCAGCCGTGCCTTCCACAATGACCAACTTGGCCCGTTCGCCCGCGAACTCTGTGGATTGGTCGGCAAAGACATGATGCTGCCGATGAACACCGGCGCTGAAGCTGTCGAAGCTGGCATAAAGGTCGCCCGCAAGTGGGGCTACGAGCGCAAGGGTGTACAACCGGACCAGGCCAACATCATTGTCGCGGCCGGTAATTTCCATGGCCGCACGACGACGGTCATCAGCTTTTCCGACGACGAGGACGCCCGCCGCAACTACGGTCCCTATACTCCCGGATTTGTCACGGTTCCCTTTGGGGATATCGCTGCCCTGGAGGACGCCATCGATCAGAATACCGTCGCCGTGCTGCTGGAGCCGATCCAGGGCGAGGCCGGCGTCGTCGTGCCTCCTGCCGGGTATCTTCCGGCCGTGCGCACATTGACTGAAACGAATAATGTTCTCTTCATCGCCGACGAGATCCAGTCCGGATTGGGACGCACTGGCAGCACACTGGCGTGCGAACACGAAGGCGTGGTCCCGGACGTCTACCTGCTGGGCAAGGCCCTGGGCGGCGGCGTTGTGCCGCTATCGGCCGTCGTTGCGGACACCGATGTGCTCGGTGTCCTGCAGCCCGGGCAGCATGGAAGCACCTTCGGTGGAAACCCGTTGGCCTGCGCGGTAGGACGGGTCGTCGTCTCACTCCTGTCCGACGGCCAGTTCCAGGAACGCGCCAGAACGCTGGGCGGGACTCTGCATACCGGTCTGGAGCAGTTGCGCGCTAAAGGTGTCACGGCCGTCCGTGGCCGGGGTCTATGGGCCGGGATAGACATTGACCCTGCCTTGGGGTCGGGACGCGAGGTGTGCCGGCGGTTGGCTGATTATGGTGTGCTTGCCAAGGACACCCACGGTCCTACTATTCGGTTCGCCCCGCCCCTGGTGGCCACTGAGGCGGAGATCCTTCACGGGGTCGACTGCCTGGCCAGAGTCCTGGAAGACCTGGCCGGATAGCTGTGCGGGCACGAAAAGGGCCCCACCCGGAGGTGGGGCCCTTTTCTCTGTCCAACGGACGTGCTAGCTGGCAACGACCTCAAGGTCGATGACAGCGGCGACATCTTCGTGCAGACGGACGTTCGCCTGGTAGGAACCGGTCGACTTGATGTGAGTCGGCAGTTCAACCTTGCGCTTGTCGATCTGGCCAAGGCCGGCCGCCTCAACGGCGGAGGCAACATCGGCGGGCTTGACGGTTCCGAAGAGACGTCCCGACTCGCCGGCCTTGACGGTCAGCGTGACCGGCTTGGCCGAGAGTGCTGCAGCCTGCTTCTGGGCGTCCTCAAGGGAAGCGTGCTCGCGGGCGGTGCGGGCAGCCTTGATGGACTCAACCTGCCGCTCGCCGCCTTTGGTCCAGGTCAGGGCGAATCCGCGGGGCAGAAGGTAGTTACGGGCGTAACCGTTCTTCACCTCGACAACGTCGCCAGCAGCACCGAGGCCGGTTACTTCGTGGGTCAAAATGAGCTTTGCCATGTGTAGTTCCCTTTCCCTTAGCCGCGGCCTGCGCCGGAGTAGGGCAGAAGTGCAACTTCGCGGGCATTCTTGATTGCCTGGGCGATCTTGCGCTGCTCCTGCACGGTCACACCGGTGACGCGACGGGCACGGATCTTTCCGCGGTCGGAGATGAACTTGCGCAGCAATGCTACGTCCTTGTAGTCGATGACGGTGATGTCAGCGGCCTTCAAGGGATTGGACTTTGGTTTGGGCTTACGTAGTTCAGCCTTAGCCATCGTGGAGCTCCTTTAGTTGATGGAGCCCGCAGAACGGTTCTGCGGGATGGTGGTTTTGCAGTTTAGAAGGGTGGCTCGTTGTTATCAGGGCCGTTGCCCCAACCGCCGGACGATGTACCGGGCGCTGCCCAGGGATCTTCCTGCGGTGCGGACTGACCGCCCTGGTTTCCGAAGCCGCCGGAGTTTCCTCCGAAGTTGCCGCCTCCGCCGCCACCACCGAAGTTGCCGCCGCCACCGCTGTTGCGCTGGGTGCGGTTAACCTTGGCGGTCGCGTATTTCAGCGAGGGGCCGATCTCGTCGACCTCAAGCTCAAAAACGGTTCGCTTTTCGCCTTCTTTTGTTTCGAATGAACGTGACTTCAGACGGCCGTTGGCGACAACGCGCATCCCCTTGGTGAGGGATTCCGCGACGTTCTCCGCGGCCTCACGCCATACCGATGCGCGCAGGAACAGCGTTTCGCCGTCCTTCCACTCATTGGACTGGCGGTCAAAGGTACGCGGAGTCGAGGCAACGGTGAAGTTAGCCACGGCCGAGCCGGACGGGGTGAAACGCAGTTCCGGATCGTTGGTCAAATTTCCAACGACGGTGATTACGGTCTCGCCTGCCATCTAATGCCTCCTGAGGTGTCGCCGGCCGCTCACTGCGGCCAGCACGTTCGTGTGAACAGCTGATTTGCTTCCAAGTCAACCACCCGGCGCCAATGTGCAACACCCGGCGGTTCCACGTTGTGGATTACTCGGAGGAAACCTTCTGCTCTTCGGGGCGAATGATCTTGGTGCGCATGATGGTCTCGTTCAGAGACAGCTGGCGGTCAAGCTCTTTCGCGGCATCCGGGGTCGCGGTGAAGTTAACCACTGCGTAGATGCCTTCAGACTTCTTCTGGATGTCGTAAGCCAGGCGACGACGTCCCCAAATATCAACGTTGTCGACGGTGCCACCATCATTGCGGATGACATTGAGGAACTTGTTGAGGGACGGCTCAACGGTACGCTCTTCGACCTCGGGGTCGATGATTACCATCAATTCGTAAGGACGCATATGTGAACCCACCTCCTTTGGGCTAAGCGGCTACGGTATTTCCGTAACAGGAGGTTCTTTTGCGCCTCGGAGCACTGAGGTTCCGAGTATCCGCAGGCACACTGATGTGCCAACACAGACTTCCCTATCTTACAGAAGAGGCCCCCGCGCCACCAATCAGCCGGCGAAGAACCGTTCCGTGACAGCCGCCAGGCGATAGGGGTCCTCAATGCCGCACATTTCCCGCGCGGAATGCATGGACAGCAGGGGCGTCCCGACGTCTACGGTCCGGATCCCGAGGCGGGTCGAGGTCAGCGGCCCAATCGTCGAACCGCAGGGCATCACGTTGTTGGAGACGAACTCCTGGTAGGGGACGCTGGCGTCGCGGCAGAGTCGAGCCCACAAGGCGGCGCCGGTGGCATCGGTGGCGTAGCGCTGGTTGGCATTGATCTTCAACAGAGGACCGCCGCCGAGAACGGGGTGGTTCGCCGGATCGTGCCGCTCCGGATAGTTCGGGTGAACGGCATGTCCGGCGTCGGCGGAGACGCAGAACGACGCCGCGAACGCACGTGCCCGGTCTTCGGCCGAGGCGCCAAGGCCGTCCGAGATCCGAGTCAGCATGTCCTGCAGGATAGGGCCCGAGGCGCCGGAGCGGGATTCGCTGCCGATCTCCTCGTGGTCGAACGCGGCCACGATCGAAACAGGACCATCCGCGGCGCCCGCTTCCGCCGTCGCAATCAGGGCAGTCAGGCCGGCGTGCACCGAGGACAGATTGTCCAGGCGCCCCGAGGCGAAAAATTCGCCTTTCCCGCCAAAAACCGCAGGCTGCTGCGTATCGGCGATAACGACGTCGTACCCGCCAATGTCCTCCGCACGAAGTCCGGCCTGTTCCGCCAGCACGCCCAGCAGGTCTTCGGCGGACGGGTCGCCGGTTCCCCAGACCGGATTCATGTGCTGCTGCTTGTCCAGTTTAAGCCCCTCATTGACGTTCCGGTCGAGGTGGATGGCGAGTTGTGGAAAACGCAGCAACGGTCCGGTGGCAACAAGCTTCTCGACGCCGTCGACCGTCACCAGACGTCCGGCGAGCGCCAGTTCACGGTCCAGCCAGGAATTGAGCAGCGGTCCACCGTAAACTTCGACGCCGGCCTGCAGCCAGCCGAACCGGCCGGTGGTGGGCTTGGGCTTGAGTTTGAACGACGGCGAATCCGTGTGTGCGCCGAGGATATGGAACCCGGTGGTGGGCGTCGCGTTGGCCGGCGCGTTCCAGGCGATGATGGCGCCGTCGCGGATCACGTAGTGCTTGCCGGGTCCGCCTCCCCAGGCTTCGGTCTCCTCCAACTGTGTGAAACCCGCCGCATCCAGCCGGCGGGCGGCCTCGTGTACAGCGTGGAAACTCGACGGCGAGGCGGTGATGTATTTTCCAAGGTCATGGATGTGTTCGACGGCGGCAGACATGCTTTTGAGCCTACCAACCTGACTATCGGTGCTGCCTGATGCTCGATCGGCGAACGACTGGGGTATGGCCATACCTCACGACGGCGCCGGCAACACGCAGAACTCGTTGCCCGACGGGTCGGTGAAGACCCGCCAAGGCAGGTCGCCCCAGTCCGGGCGGAGCTCGCGGCCCCCGCGTTCGGCGATGCCTGCCGCGACGTCGTCGGGGTCCTCCCCGGCCTCAAGCCGGATATCGAGGTGCTGCCGGTTCTTTGCCGCTCCCTTTGGGGCCGGCTCAGGGCACAGCTCAAGAAGCGGACCCCGCAATGATGGATGGCGCAGAGAGCGGGGCGAACCGGTGACGTTGGTCCAGCCGGTCAGCCAGGACCAGAACTGCGCGGCCTGGTCCGGGTCGGCGGAGTCGAGCGGAAGGGCGGCGATCGGTCCGGTGTCGGTGTACGCTCCCCGGTCCTCCATCACGCAGCAGGGATTGCCCTCAGGATCGGCGAGCACCACCCAGGGCACGTCCCCCTGACCTACGTCGAGGTGCCGTGCGCCCAGCCCGAGCAACCGCTCCACCTCCCCGGTTTGGCGATCCCCGCCGAGGAGGTCGAAATGCAGCCGGGGTCCGGACGGTGGCGGCCCGGAGACGCGTTGGAAGCACAGGTCCAGCTCCGGACCACCCTCTATAGCGAGCCGCGTCTCGAAGATATCAATCTCGTCGGTGAGCCGTTCACCACCGACCACCGCCTCCCAGAACCGGCCCAAGCGCTGCGGTTCAACTGCGTCCATGACGAGGTTCTCCAGGTACATGAACCACACCGTACCCAGCAGGTGACCGCAGCTCAAGAGGTACACGGCGCGCTCCCGGAGTATGGTGTGACTCTATGGACCTGTCTGAGCCATTCGAAGCGGAGCGCCCGCGGCTCGTACGCATTGCCGCCAGCCTGCTCAATGACCGCGCAGAGGGCGAGGACATGGTCCAACAGGCCTGGTTGCGGCTGCACAGCACCGACGCCGTGATCGAGAACCTACCCGGGTGGCTGACCGTGGTCACGACCCGGCTGTGCCTGGATCGTCTCCGTTCCAGGATCCCCGAGCCGGTGGAACCGGTGGAGCTGCCGGACATAGAGGCGGCACCGGATCCGGCCGAGCAGGTGATTCTTGCAGACTCGGTAGGGGTGGCCCTGCAGGTCCTCCTCGAACGTTTGTCGCCTGCGGAACGGGTGGCGTTCGTACTGCATGACACGTTCGACGTCGATTTCCACACCATCGCGACAGTCCTCGCCGTCTCGTCGGGTGCGGCACGCAAGCTGGCTTCGAGAGCGCGTTCCAAGGTCTCGGCTGTCGCGCCAGAGGGAACGCCAGCTGACTGGGAAGTGGTCGACGCCTTCCTCGAAGCCGCCCGAGGGGGTGACTTCGCGCGTCTTGTCCACCTCCTCGCACCCGATGTCCTGGTCACCGCCGATATCGAAGCCATCGCCGCCGGTACTCCACAGCGGCTCGAGGGACGCGACCAGGTCGCCGCAATGTTCGACGGCGCCGCGAAGGCCGCGCTGCCGGTGTTCGTCGGGGACCGCCCTGGTGCGGCCTGGTTCCATCGGGGCCAACCCCGCGTGGCATTCGACTTCGCCGTCACGAACGGTGTTGTCCGGCAGATCACCTTCCGCGCCCAGCCGGGCGTGCTGGCATCACTCAGCCGGAGGGCTGCAGCTGAACACAAATAGCGTGAACCCCACCAGTCTCCAACTGCTGGCAGCCGGCGGTCACATTAGCGGCCCGGCATCCGTCATACAGATGGGACTCGCAATTAACTCCCCTACTCAATGAACCACAGCAGAAGGAACCAGAAATGAAAACCATGACCTGCAAGCAACTCGGCGGCCCCTGTGATCTGACGCATCATGGCGACACCGCGGACGACATCATCAAGGCCCAGGACCGGCACCTCCGGGACGCCGTCAAGTCCGGCGACTCCGCTCACCAGCAGGCCCACGAGGCGATGAAGGGCCGGTGGAAGAACCCGGTCAAGGGCATTGGGTGGTACCGCGACACCAAGAAGGCTTTCGCAGCGCTGCCCAACGCCTGACCCCTACCAGAATCAGCACGATTAGTAGGAGGCTGGACGTCACGTACCCGACGACGATCAGCGCAGGCCGATGAGGCCCGCCAGGGCGGTGAGGTGATGCTCGAACAACTGTTCCGGAGCGGTGAACGTGTTTTCACCATATTGGCCAAACACCTCGAAGTTCACCGCTCCGAACAACGCCGCCCACACCAGGACGCCGCGGGCCAGCATTTCGTCCGGCAGGTCCAGGTTCGTCTCTTCGCGCACGGCTTGGATATCGCGGGCCAATTGCCCGTCTATCCCCTCCGCTGCCGTCGTCTGGCCTGAACCGTCGTCCGCGCGGATCGCCCCCGCCTGGTAGGCGCGGACGAAGATGGTGGTCAGGGCCGTGATCACCCGGGTACCCGGCGTCGTCGTTTGTTCTGCCGGTGCGTGGTAACCGGGTACCGGGCTGCCGAACAGGAGCGCATAGCGGGCCGGCTCGCGCAGTGCCCAGCCGCGGACGGCTCGGCCCAGCGCGCGGAACTGGCCGCTGAAATCCGTATCGTCCTCCGCCGCGACCGCGTGTTCCACTTCGTCGCCGAGCTCGGTGTAGGCATCGACCACGAGCAGCGTCAGGAGTTCGTCCCGGTTGCGGACATACCGGTAAATGGCGGATGACACCACCCCTAAGTCACGCGCCACCGCGCGCAGGGACAGCGCGGCAGCACCGTCAGTGGCAAGGTGCTTCCTTCCTATAACGACGATGTCAGCCATGGTCTGTTGACGTGCCCGTTGTCGCGGAGTGTTGTCCATCCGTCCAGCGTGCCCTATTTCGAGAGCGCAATCAACAAAGGAGAGCACCGCTCTTGACATTGCTTCCTCGACGGTTCATTCTCTAAGTGTGAGCACTGCTCTCAAATATCCGTTTTCGAGAAAGTGGCAGCCATGTCCGAAGTGCACGTAGTAACAGGAGCCGGTCCGGTTGGATGGACCGTCGCAGAACAACTCGCCAGCCAGGGGCACGGGGTACGGATTCTGACCCGGTCGGGCAGCGGGCCGGACCACCCACTGGTGGAGAGGATCAGGGCCGACGTATCCGACCCGGTGCAGTTGTCGGCGGCCATGGAGGGCGCCACCGCTGTTTTCCACTGCATCCATGGTTCCGCCTACAGCGCGGAGGCGTGGCAGCGGGAGCTTCCCAAAGCCGAACAGGTGGTCCTCGAGGCCGCCCGCTCTGCCGGCGCCGTCGTCGTTTTTCCTGAAAGTCTGTACTCCTACAGCCGCCCGGAGGAAATCATGACAGAGGACGGTCCACGGACAGCGGCCGGCGGGAAACGGGGTGTTCGGACCGGACTGCTGGCAGCACGGGAAGCTTCCTCAGTTCCGACGGTCAGCGTGGTGGCTTCGGACTTCTTCGGCCCCCGGGTGCGGAACGCGCATGCCGGCGAGCGCATGGTTCCGCGGGTCCTGGCCGGAAACACTGTCCGGGTGCTCGGTAGTGCCGGTGTGCCGCATTCCTTTACGTATGTCCCGGACCTGGCAGCGGCGATGATCGCGGCCGCGCATACTCCCGCGGCGTGGAACATGGTGCTGCACGCCCCCACAGGTCCAGCCGTCACGCAGCGGGAGATGGCGGAGGCGTACGCGGGGGCGGCAGGTGCGCCGACGCCGAAAGTCTCCGTCCTTCCCGGATGGCTGCTGCGTGCACTCGGCGTGGCTTCAGCTGATATCCGTGAGCTGACCGAAATGTTGTATCAATTCGAGGCGCCGTTCGTGATGGACTCCAGCCACACCGAGGCACTGCTGGACTTAAAGCCGACGTCGCTGGGCGAAGCCGCTGCTGCGACGGTGAGGTGGTGGCGGGAGACCGGCGAAAGGGCCACGATCGCACCACCGAGCCGCCATCGGTGAAGCGGTACTGCCTGTCATCCAAGGTTGACACGCTCATGTCGTCAACGTAAGTTGACATCATGGACGTGGAGGAGATGGTGGCGTTGTTGCGGACTTCGATCGGCTCGGATGAGGATCCGGGTTCGGGCCTGACCGCGGTGGCGAAGCTGCGCCAACAGCTGGACAGGCTGGAAGTAATCCAGGTACGCCGGGCCCGTTCCCGGGGACTGACCTGGCAGCAGATTGCAACGGTCCTCGGCGTCAGCCGCCAGGCCGTGCACAAGAAATATGGTGGCGTGGGAATTGTGGGACGGCGGAAATGACCCCGCCGGAACGACGGGCGACACTGCGGGAGTTCTTCCCCTATCTGCGCGGACACGGGCGGGTGCTGGCAGCCGTCGTCGTTGTGTCCCTGATTGCCACCGCCCTGGCCGTTGCTCAACCTTTGATGGTCCAGCAACTGGTCAACGCGGTCGGCGCCAATCAGCCGGCAACGTTGTTCGTGTGGCTGCTGGTCGGGATTACCTTGGCGCAAGCGGTCTTCAGCGCCGGGCAATCTTACCTCCTGCAGCGCACGGCCGAATCGGTGGTGCTCGGTTTGCGGCGCTCACTGATCGGCCGGATGCTCAGCCTGCCCATCAGCGAGTTTGACCGGCGGCGGGTCGGCGACTTGATGTCCCGGGTGGGCACCGACACCACCCTGGTCCGGACGGTGATCACGTCAGGGCTGTTCGAGGTGCTCTCGTCGGTGCTGATGTTTGGCGCCGCCGTGGTCCTGATGGTCCTGCTCGACCCGGTCTTGTTCGGGATCACGCTGGCCGCCGTCCTGGTTGGAGCAGGCGGGGTGCTCCTGCTGGGCTCCCTGATCCGGAACACCAGCAAGGAGGCTCAGGACGCCGTCGGTTCGATGTCCGCCGCGGTGGAACGTGGCCTGACCGGCATCCGGACGATCAAGGCGGCCGTCGCCGAGGACCGGGAATCGGCGCTCATCGACCGGGAGTCCCTGACGGCGTTCCGGGCAGGGATCAAGATGGCCAAGCTGCAGGCCACCGTCGGACCGTTGATGTCCATCTGCATTCAAGGCGCGTTCATCGTGGTGCTGGTTGTGGGAGGCGTGCGGGTTGCCAATGGAACGCTGGCCTTGGGCGACTTGATGGCGTTTATCCTTTATCTTTTCCTGCTGGTCCTCCCGATCGCGGCAGCGATGGGCGCGTTCGTCCAGATTCAGGCGGGTTTGGCGGCGCTGGACCGGATCCAGGAGATTGCCCGGCTGGCTCCGGAGCGGGAGGGCGAACCGGCCGTCACGCCGCAGCTGGATGGTCACCACCGGTCGGCCTTCGAGTTCCAGAATGTGCGGTTCCGCTATGAAACCGACGACGGCGACGACGGCGCGTGGGTGCTGGACGGGCTCAGCTTCGAGGTGCCGGCCGGCCAACGGACAGCGATCGTCGGTCCGTCCGGTGCCGGAAAGTCCACACTGCTGGCCTTGCTGGAACGCTTCTATGAGCCAACCGGCGGGACAATCCACTACCGGGGAACGCCGTTATCCAGCCTGCCGCGGAACGATCTGCGATCCCAGTTTGGTTTGGTGGAGCAGGAAGCTCCAGGACTCAGCGGTACCTTGGCCGATAACCTGCGGCTCGGCGCTCCAGCGGCCACCGGGGAGCAGATGCTGCACGTGCTCGACGCCGTTGGACTGTCAGACCTTGCCGGCCGCTCCGCGAGCGGACTCGAGTTGAACCTCGGTGAAGACGGCGTCCGGCTCTCGGGCGGCCAGCGGCAGAGATTGGCGTGGGCGAGAGTCCTGCTGGCCGACCGGCCGGTGTTGTTGATGGACGAACCCACCGCCTCCGTCGACTCCAGGACGGAGCACCAGCTGCAGCAGGCCTTGACGGCGGCAGCGGAAGACAAAACCGTACTGGTTGTCGCGCACCGGCTGTCGACGATCGCCGATTTCGACCAGATCATCGTGCTGGATAAGGGCCGCGTGGCCGCGACCGGACGGCACTCGGACCTGATGAGGGAAGGCGGACTCTACCGTGATATGGCGGAGCGGCAACGCCTGGTCAGCTGACGCGTTCCGCCGTGCGCACCGACTTGTTGTGTCTCAGGCGCAGGATACGCGGGCCCAGGAGGACGGCAGCCATGAGGGCAAACGTCCACCAGTAGCCCATCGCCTCTCCCAGCTCAACGGCGCCCGCCGCAGCCATCCCGGCCGCCACCGCGACTACGATCCCGTCCCGGGCGGGATCGCATTCCGGATTGCGCCATGGCGACACCCTTCGTCCTCGATTCGCACTCAAAATTGACGTCTCGACAACCACCACCAGCACCAGTGAGAACACAAGCAAAAGCACAGCAAGGTGCATTCTGAAGTTCCTTTCCTCGCCACTCACACCCTTTCTATCATTACGTGGAAGTTGTGAGAGGGGCTGACGATCAGACGGCCTTACGGGCGGTGCCTTCGGTGATGGGCAGAAGCCGTCCGGCGGCTCCCGGCATCTCCCACCGGATCACACCCTCCAGTTCCAAGCCGGCGTCGCGCAGAGCGGCCAGCGTGTCCCTGTTCAGGTGGCAGCCGCCGGCAACGCGGCGCTGGATGGGCGTCAGGCGGTCCTGCCACCGGCGCACGGATGCCCGCTCCGAACAGACGTGCTCCAGAAAGAGCAAGGAACCGCCCGGCTTCAGCACCCGGAGGACTTCGCCAACGGCGGCCGCGGGATCCGCAACGCTGCAGAGCACCAAGGTGGAGATGACGACGTCGGCACTGGCAGCGGGCAGGTCTATTCGCTCGGCCGTACCGTCGACAATTTCCGTGCGTCCGCTCAAATCCGGAGCGGAGTCGTCGATTTTTCTCTTAAGCCGCTGCCGCATGGAAGGGTCCGGCTCGATCAGAATGAGGCGCCCAATCCGCACCGGATCGTAATGCCGCAGATTCGCCCCGGTACCTGCGCCGATCTCCACCACCACACCGGCAGCGCCGGCCAGGAGCGATTCACGGTGCCGCCCCAATACCCTCCGCTCGGCGCCGGCGGTAATGGGGTCATAAAGTGCTGCGAAGATCCGGGACCAGATACCTGCCGGCCGCCATGCCGCCGTCGTCATCAGTAGTCCAGCCCGGCGCTGGGAGTGACGAGTCCGGTCTCATACGCGTACACAACCGCCTGGACCCGGTCCCGCAGATGCAGTTTGGTCAGGATCCGCCGGACGTGAGTCTTGACCGTCGCCTCCGCGAGGAAGAACCTGTGCGCAATCTCGGCGTTGGACAGCCCCTCGGCGATGGCACCGAGGACCTCGATCTCACGGGGCGTGAGGTCGTCCAGCAATGGATCCCGCTGGGCCGGTGGCCTTTCCTCCACAGGCCGAGAGCGCACGTACGTCTCCAGCAGACGCTGCGTGATCCGGGGCGCGACGACGGCGTCCCCGCTGGCAACGAGGCGGACCGCCTGCACGAGTTCGGCGGGGGCGACATCCTTTAGCAGGAAGGCACTGGCCCCGGCCTGCAGTCCGGAGAAGGCATACTCGTCCAGGTCGAAGGTGGTCAGGATAATGATGCGCGTGCAGGAGCCCGAACCCGTGATCCGGCGGGTGGCTTCGATCCCGTCCAGGACAGGCATCCGGATGTCCATCAAGACGATGTCCGGGGCCAGTTCAGCGACGGCGGCAACTGCCTCGCCGCCGTCGGACGCCTCCCCCACGATCTCCAGATCCGGTTCTCCCTCGAGGATCAGCCGGAAGCCCATCCGCAGCAGCGGCTGGTCATCCACCAGCAGAATCCTCGTTCGTTCCGGCGTCCCGCCAGGCTGCTCAGTCATTGTTCCCCCCGTTTTCCGCCCACACCAGTTTGGCTTCGACCAGCCAGCCGCCATTGGCTCCCGGTCCGGCGTGCACGGTTCCAGAATAGATGCTTGCCCGCTCGGCCATTCCCACAATCCCCAGGCCGGCACCGACGGATTGGGCCGGACCGCCGTCCATGGTGCCCCGGCCGTCGTCGAACACCTTGATCCGCACCACGTCATCTGCCCGGCTTACCGTCACCTCAACCACCGTGACGTTGTTTCCGTAGCGCAGAACGTTGGTCAGCGACTCCTGGACAATCCGGTAAACAGTCAGCTGGAATGCCGGGTCTTCGGGCAACGACGGCCCTGAACTAATGTGGCGGATGGGCAGACCAGCGATCCGGAAACCTTCCAGCAACGAGGTCAAGGACCTTTCGGCGGGCAATGGCAGTCGCGGTGCGCTGTCGGAATCGGTCTCGCGCAGCACCCCGAGAACGCGGCGCATATCCGCCAGGGCTGTCCGGCCGGTTTTGGATAATTCCTCCAGTACCTCGCTGGCCCGGACCTGGTCGCGCTTGATAACGACGCCGGCACCATCGGACAGTGCGATCATCACCGACAACGAGTGGGCGACGACGTCGTGCATCTCCCGTGCGATCCTGGTTCGTTCGGTGACTGAAGCCAGCTCCGCATTTTCCAGCGCCCGGGACAGCAGTTCCTTGGCGTGGTGGCGGTCCCGGCGGATCGTCACCCCGATTCCGGTGGCGATGATGTTCGTCAACAGGAGGATGGCCGCCGTGACCCAGACCAGAAACGCGGCGCCTTCAAAGACCTCGGGTGGCAGAAACCACAGGGCGATAATTCCTGGAGTGCTCGCCATGAGCATCGCGGCGAACGAAAACCGCCAGGAATGCTGGACAGAAACTGAGTAGAAGGCGAACCACAGTCCCACCCCTACACTGGTGCTGCCATTGCCGATGAGGACGGTAAGCGGCTCCAACACGGCGAGGATGCAGAGGACTACGACCGGCCAGCGGCGCCGGAACATCAACACACCTGCGGCGGCGAGCACCAGCGGGATCCCCCGGCTGTCCTTGGTTTCCACCATCGTCAGGATGGCCCCCGTCAGGCTGATCAGCAGGAAGATGCCGACCACTGCGATGTCCATCAGGACCGGGTGGTCCAGGAAAAAGCGCCGCACCGGTCCGCGGCGCCGGGCAGCAAATTCGGCGAGGGAAGCGGCGTCCGTTCGCGCCGCCGCTTCCCCCACCGAAACCTTTTCACTCATGGGATGAGCTTATATTCCAGTTGCGGAACTTAGACGTCCCGGAACTTGATCGCGATGCTTGCCGCGACCAGGAGCACGAGTGCCCAAGCGCCCATGACCAGACCGCCCTGCAACTGGGTCAGCGCATCGCCGGCTATCTGGACGGAAACAAGCTGCGTGCCGGCGCTGGAAGGCAGGTACTGCATCGTCTCCTGGAAGAAGTCGTTCGGAATCAGCTGGAAAACGATCGGCAGCACCATCAGCAGAGCGACAATCGTCACGATCCCTCCGGCGGAATTACGGAGCAGTGTTCCGATGGACATGCCCATGATCGCGACCAGTGCGAGGAAAGTGCCTGTGTTGATAATGCTGGCAACCACTCCTTCCACGCTGAGCGCGAAGTCCAGGTCCTCGGTGGCCAGAATCGGCTGCGCCACGAAGTAGGTGATCAGAGCCGAGATGGCACCGACGACGAAAGCAATGATGCTGATGACCAGGACCTTGGCCAGCAGCGCTTGGATCCGCCGGGGAACCGCGACCAGGGTGGAGCGGATCATTCCGGTGGCGTACTCGGAGGCAATCAGCACCACGGCGAGGGACCCGAGCAGCAACTGGCCGAAGGCGACGCCCGAGGGTGGAATTGAGTACGCCATCCCCTGAGGTCCGCCGGTCTCCGCCATCTGCGCCTGGGCCTCCGGCGGAACGTCGCTGCTGAACTCGGCCGTGATGGTGGTGCCCCAGGCGTTGAGGGCACCAAATCCGATCATGACAATGACGGTGAGAATCAGCAGAATCGTGGTGGACCGGAGCGTGCGCACCTTGATCCATTCGGACCTGACCATGCGGGCGAAATTAATGCCGCTGCCCTTTGCTGCGGCGTGTCCCGTGGAACCGGCCGCATTTGCCGTTACAGCGCTCATCGTTACTTCCCCTCCCCGGCCATAGCCGGCTCTGCGGCCAAATCACCGGAGTGATACTCAACTTCGTCCTGCGTCAGCTGCATGTATGCCTCTTCGAGCGATGCCTGCAGCGGCGTCAGCTCATAGATCAGAACCTGGTTCTGCAGGGCGGTGTAAGCGATCCGCCTGGCATCGACGCCGGTGATTTCCAGCAGCTCCGGCTCGAGGGCCCTGCTGCTGACGCCGTCGCCGGCCAATGCCTGAACCAGCTGATCCGGTTGCTCGGTGCGTACGCGTGTCCGGGCCTGTCCCTGCCCGGAAATGATGTCCTGCATCGGCGCGTCGGCGATAATACGTCCGCGGCCGATAATGATCAGGTGGTCGGCGGTCTGCGCCATTTCCGACATCAGGTGCGAGGAGAGGAATACCGTTCTTCCCTCGGCCGCCAGCCCCTTGGCCAGATGGCGGACCCACTGCACGCCTTCGGGATCGAGACCGTTGACCGGCTCGTCGAAGATCAGGGTCTGCGGGTCACCGAGCAGTGCGACGGCGATACCGAGCCGTTGTCCCATGCCCAGCGAAAAGCCGCCAACCCGCTTCCGCGCGACGGCGGCGAGGCCGGTCATCTCGATAACTTCCCGGACCCGGCTGTCTGGAATGCCGTGCGTGGCAGCCATGGCGCGGAGGTGGTTGTAGGCGCTGCGTTTGGTATGGACGGCTTTAGCATCCAGCAAGGCGCCGACTTCGTGCAACGGCGCCTTGTGCCGGGAATAGTGTTTCCCGTTGACCGTTACATCACCGGTTGTAGGCCGGTCCAGGCCAACAATCATCCGCATCGTCGTCGATTTACCGGCACCGTTGGGTCCGAGAAATCCGGTCACCTTGCCAGGCTGAACGGTAAAAGACACCCCGTCGACGGCGGTCTTGGCACCATAGCGCTTGGCCAGGTTGCGTGCCTCGATCATCTGATCATTTCCTTTGGCTCTGACATGGCTTGCGATTACAGCACTAACGCTACGGAAACAGGGCCGCTAATGCTTCGCTCCTGGGGATGATCTTGGGAACCACCGGGCATCCTCCTAAAGGTGTACCCGCGCAAGGGTCAGTCAGGGTCGGCTCAGGGGAGAATCAGGGTACAGATGACATTCAATGTGTTCCAGTGACGTCTCTACGGTAAATTTTCCCTTATGCCCCACACCCGCCGAGCAGCGCCGCCACATCATGGACGCTGACCCCGCAGTCATCGCGGAGCTGGTCACATCAGCACTCATCTATTTGGGGCTGGCGATCCTGATTTCCGCGGCGATTATCCACTGGTCGAAGGGATCGTGGGTCAAAACCAGCGCCGTCGTCTACACCGCCGGCGCCCATACCGGTCTGCGCTGGCACAATCAGCGCAATGAGATCCGGGAAGTCTATGTTAACGAAGACGAACTCGAGAGCAGCGTTCCGGGAACAGAACTCACCGTCTTCTACCAGCCGCGCAAGCCATCAAACTGGTCGCTGAAAAAGCCCCACGGCCACACCCTCGTTCTCGCGTCGGTCGGTGCCGGGATGGCAATTGTCGGGACCATTGCATCATTTCTCGATTTTTTCTCCCCTCCGCCGTAACACCTGAAGTAGGTTGTTCCTATGGCCAGCGAAGCAGTTGTCTTTCCCGTCCAAGGACCGAACGGCGAACGTGAGGTGCGGATTTCCAGCCCGGGCAGGGTCCTTTGGCCGGAGCCCGGAATTACTAAACTCGATCTCGCCAACTACATGGCCGACGTCGGACAGGCTTTTGTCACTGCCAACGGCGACCGCCCCTTGGCCCTGCAGCGGTTCCCGGGCGGCATCGAGGGCGAGCAGTTCTTCTCGAAGAATCCGCCGAAGGGCGCTCCCGACTATGTGCGGTCGGTGATGGTCAGCTACCCGAGCGCGCGGTCGCACCCGCAATTGGTGATCGATGAGCCGGCGGCCGCCGTCTGGGCCGTGCAGATGAACACCATTGTCTTCCACCCGTGGCCGTCGCGGGCCGAGGACTCTGACAATCCGGATCAGCTCCGCATCGACCTTGACCCGCAGCCGGGCACGGATTTCGACGACGCTATCCCCGCCGCGCAGGAGTTGCGGTCCGTCCTCGATGAGGTGGGCCTGACGGGGTTCATCAAGACATCGGGAAACCGGGGGCTGCACGTTTATGCACCGATCAAGCCGGCACACGAGTTCCTGGATGTGCGCCATGCCGTGATCGCCGCCGCCCGGGAAGTCGAACGCCGGATGCCGGACAAGGTGACGACAGCCTGGTGGAAGGAAGAGCGCGGAGAACGGATATTCCTCGATTTCAATCAGGCGAACCGGGACCGGACGATCGCCGGAGCCTACAGTCCACGGGCGCTCCCGCACGCATCAGTCTCCTGCCCGATCGAGTGGGACGAACTCGAGCGCGTCAGCCCGAAGGACTTCACCATCGCCACAGTGCCCGATCGGCTGAAAAACGTCGGCGACCCATGGGCCGATATGCATGCCAAACCGGGCACGATCGAAACCCTGCTTGGCTGGTGGGACCGCGACTGCGCCAACGGACTCGGGGAGATGCCCTTTCCGCCGGACTACCCCAAGATGCCCGGCGAACCTCCCCGCGTACAGCCCAGCCGCGCCCGCAAGCAGGACTAGCGGCTGCTGACCGAGCCGAACTTCCTCACACAGAGTGGCACAAAGATCAGCAGCATCAGGATGATGCCGGCCAGCACGGTGATGTACGGGTGCTCCAACGTCCAGGATTCCGGCGGCGGAAAGGTCGGATTCGTGTTGCCGAACAAATTCCGGGCGGATTGAACCAATGCGGAGACCGGGTTCCACTCGGCGATATTCCGGAGCACATCAGGCAGGGTGTGAATCGGGACGAACGCATTGGAAATGAACGTCAACGGGAAGAGAATCATGAACGAGGCATTATTAATGACTTCCGGGCTCCGCACGCTCATTCCCAGCAGCGCCATCACCCACGAGAACGCGTAAGAGAACAGCAACAGCAACGCGACGCCGCCGATGAATCCCCAAATACTGGTGGTCACGCGCCAGCCGACGATGTAACCGGTGCCCATCATGATCAGCATCGAAATCCCGTTGATCATCAAGTCCCCGTTGGTCCGGCCGATCAGCACCGCCGACGTGCTCATGGGCAGCGTCCGGAACCGGTCGATGATGCCGTCCTTGAGGTCCTGTGCCATAGCGGACCCGGAGAAGGTGGATCCGAAAATGACCGTCTGGGCGAAGATGCCTGCCATTAGGAACGAGGTGTAGTCGTCGATGGCCATCGCACCGGCGTAGACCTGACTGAACAGCAGCACGAACATGATCGGCTGCAGGATGGTGAAGACCAGGATGTCGGGGACGCGCCTGATCTTGATCAGATTCCGCCGGGTGGCGATCCAACCGTCGGAGAACCACTGTCCCATTGGTGAAGTGACAGCCCCGTCCCCGGTCCTGACAGGTTGCTCTGTTACCGCACTCATTTCGCAGTCTCCATCTCTTCCGTGCCGGCCTTCTGGTCTTCCTCGGCCACGTGACCGGTCAGCTGCAGGAACACATCGTCCAGCGTTGGCCGGCGGATTCCGGCGTCGTGCAGCTCAATGCTGCCTTCACGCAGTTCCGCCAAAACGTACTGGAGTGCCCGCGGACCGTCGATCACCGGCACCTCCAGGGTGCGGCCGTCGTCGTCCATACGCGGTTCCCCCTCGCCGTGCCGGCCAAGCACTTCGCGGGCCGCGCCGGCGTCGGAAGCGTCTATTAGCGTGACCTCGATACGGTGGCCGCCGATCCTTGCCTTGAGCTGATCGGCGGTGCCTTCGGCGATCACCTTGCCACCGTCGATGACGGCGATGTCATCGGCCAGCTGGTCCGCTTCCTCCAGGTACTGGGTGGTGAGCAGGACAGTGGTCCCATCGGAGACCAGATTCTTGATCACATCCCACATGCCAAGCCGGCTGCGCGGATCCAGTCCGGTGGTGGGTTCGTCCAGGAACAGCACCTCCGGCCGCGTCACCAGCGCACCGGCAAGGTCGATCCGGCGGCGCATACCTCCGGAGAAACCCTTCACCGGGCGATTCTGGGCCGCGGTCAGCTCGAACATCTCGATCAGTTCGGTGGCCCGGCGGCGCGACTCTGCCTTGCCAAGGTGGTAGAGCCGGCCAACCATTTCCAGGTTCTCGAAGCCAGTGAGGTTCTCATCCACCGCCGCGTATTGTCCGGAGACGCCAATAACCCGGCGCACTGATTTCGGATCACGGATGACGTCGATCCCGGCCACCGTGGCGCTGCCTTCAGTGGGCTGGATGAGTGTCGTCAGCACCTTCACGGCGGTCGTCTTTCCAGCACCGTTCGGACCCAGCAAACCCTGGACTGTCCCCTTGGGAACAGTCAGGTTCAACCCGTCCAGAGCATGGACTTTCGCGGTGCCTTTGGGCGAGTAGATCTTCTTGAGGCCGCTTGCCTCGATGATATTCATACTTTGATCCTAGGGTCGTGCGGGCACTAAACCCGCGACATTCAGGCCAGTTATGGTCCGCATTGAATTGAAGAAATAGTCCGCCGCCGGCACCGGGCGTGTAGAAGAAGCGCAACAGACTTGGATATTATTCCACCGCCCACGATGAGGCGCTATAGATCTGTGGAAATTGCCGCGCTTACTTCTGTCCATGGTGATTTCCTTGTTTGGGATGATCCGTGAGCGGATGCTGTCGAAACACAGACGGGACAGCACCCGAAAAATCATCGGCACGAAATTTGGACCCGCGGGAATATTTTAAGAGGTAGATGCATTTGCATATACATCAGCCGTGCAGGGGCAACCTGCCGGTCCCATTGATTGAATTAGGAGTATTCCATGACCACGATTGAACTCACCCCCGGCACTTGGGCCCTCGACCAGGCACATACCGAAGTAGGATTCTCTGTCCGCCACGCCGGCATCAGCAAGGTCCGCGGCCAGTTCACCCAGGCAGACGCCACCTTGGTGGTCGGCGAGTCGGTGGAGTCATCTTCGGTGGAGGCCACGGTGAAGACCGCGTCCTTCGACTCGAATGACAACAACCGCGACGCCCACGTCAAGGGTGCGGATTTCTTCGACGTCGAGCAGTTCCCTCACATGACCTTCAAGGCAACCGAGGTCGACGGCACTCCGGAAGACTTCCGTGTCAGCGGCGACCTGACCATCAAGGAAACCACCAAGCCGGTCACGTTCGACGTCGAGTTCGGTGGAGTGGCCGTTGACCCGTTCGGTGCAACGCGCGCCGGATTCTCCGCCTCCACCCAGATCTCCCGCAAAGAGTTCGGTATTACCTGGAACGCGGCCCTCGAAGCCGGCGGCGTACTCGTGGGCGACAAGGTCACCATCACGGTCGACTCGGCCTTCGTGCTTCCCAGCAACTAATTGGACTGGCACAGTGGTGCCAGTCGAGGTAACCACAAGCAAGGGCAGGGGCGCGTCCACGGACGTGGCGCGCTCCCTTGCCCCGGCCGTAGATTGCAAGGAGCGACATGTCGGGCGGTAATTTCTTCCTGGACAAATCCGACCCCGCCAGTTGGCGGGCGCTGAACGGACTGGCGCTAAAGGTCGCCGACGCCGCAGAGAACGCCGGGCTGTCCAAATCGGTTATGGAATTGGTCAACGTGCGCATCTCGCAGCTGAACGGCTGTGCCTTCTGCCTGGATATGCATGTCCGGCGCGCCCGCGAAGCCGGGAGCAGCGAACAGCAACTGGCCGTCCTGCCCGCCTGGCAGGAGGCGGCTGCAGTGTTTACCGAGACCGAGCGGGCCGCACTGGCGGTGGGCGAAGCAGTCACGGAACTTCCCGTGCGCGGGAACCTGTTTGACGAAGTGGCCGCCGCGCGGACAGTACTGAGCGATGCCCAATATTCAGCACTTCAGTGGGCGGCAATCGCCATGAACGCCTTCAACCGGGTCTCCATCCTTAGCCGCCATCCCGTCCGTCCCAGTCCTTCGGGACCGGCGGCTAAGACCGACAACCAGGAGTAGTCCCCAGGAAGCAGGGAACACTGGCCAAGCACGCCCTGAACGTTCGTTCAAGGAAGAGTCGTTCCGCCCGCCTGTCCTTCCCGGGTCCCACTGGGCCGCGAGGCCTCCAGCCCGGCGATGAGACTCCGGGCGTCGTAAGGGCCGACATGACGCTCGGTTCCAATAAAGAAAGTCGGGGTACTCCTCGCGCCGCTTGCCTCGGCGTCGGCCACGTCTTCCCTAATATGTGCGCCATGGCGCTGCTCGTCGACATCGCGGAGAAACTGTTCGACGTCGAGACCCAGGCGCCCGGCGTACCCGGCCAAATCCTCGAACTCTAGTTGATCATGATGGGCGAAGAGCAGGTCGTGCATTTCCCAGAACCGTCCCTGCGCGGCAGCTGCCTCGGCGGCGGAAGCGGCAAGCTCGGCATACGGGTGCACATCGGGCAACGGCAAGTGGCGGATGATGTACCGCAGATCCTCCCCGAAATGTTCCCGGATTTCCTTGGCCATGCCAGTGGCGCGCGCACAGAAGGGACATTCGAAATCCGCATACTCGACCAGGGTCAACGGTGCGGAAACTGGGCCGCGAATGTGATCCCGCTCCGGGTCGATGGGGCGTGAGAGGAGGGTTGGCAGGCCGGCAGACGTCTCCCCCAGCAGGATGGCGGCCAACCGGAACACCAACCAACCCAGTCCCGCGGAAATGATGAGGGCGATCAGGACGCCAACGGTCGCCTTGTCCTGCAGTTCCGGCGTTTCAAAAGCGAGACTAATGATGAGCAGCGAGACCGTGAAGCCGATTCCGGATAATGCGGCGCCGCCGAGCACCTGGCCCGGACCCACTCCCTGCGGGAGCCGGCCCAATCCAAATCTTGCACCAGCCAGAGCGAAGCTCCCGATGCCCAGGAACTTGCCAGCCACCAACCCGATGACCACGGCCCACGTAACGGGAGAGGCCAAAGCCTCGGCGAGCAGCCCGCCGCGCAGATCGACCCCGGCGTTCGCCAGTGCAAAGACCGGCACAATCACATAGCTGACCCACGGGTGCAGCACCAGCTGCATCCGCTCGTTCACCGGCACCGCCCGCACGAGCGCGTCCTTGGCCGAGCGTCCTACCTCTGCCATCGGCGATTGGCGGAAGGCGTGAAACCGGGTAGCTGCCCCTTCAACTGCATCCCTTCCCGGAGCGAAGGCCGGAATGAGCAGGCCTGCGATCATGCCGGCGATCGAGGCGTGCAGGCCGGAGTAGACCGTCGCTGTCCAAATGGTGATTGTGATCAACGCGTACGGCCAGGTGCGCCACACGCCGATCCGCCCGAGTGCGGCCAGCACGATGGTGGCAGCCACAGCAATGAGCAGCGCGACGACGTCGATCGCATCCGAGTACACGGCACCGATGACCGTCACGGCGACGATGTCGTCGAGGACAGTCAGGGTCAGAAGGAAGACCCGCAGCTGTGTCGAAATGGCGGGACCAACCAACGCCAGCGTGCCGAGCAGAAAAGCCGTGTCCGTGCCGATCACGATCCCCCAGCCCTGGGCTGATTCTCCTCCCGGAGCGATCAGCAGGTACAGGAGTGCGGGGACCACCAGCCCGCCGATTCCGGCGAAAACCGGCAAGATCACGCGGCGGCGATCGGTAAGTTCCCCGACCGCGAGGTCCCGGCGTACTTCCATGCCGATGACGAAGAAGAACACGGCCATCAGGCCATCGTTGATCCAGTGACCCAGATCCATCTCAAGCCCGACTTCACCGATTCCCACCGAGGCGCCGGTGTCCCAAAGGGCCTCATACGTACCCGACCATGGCGAGTTGGCCCACAACAGGGCAAGGACGGTCGCGGCCACCAGCAACACCGCGCTGCCGGATTCCGTGGCCAGGAACCGGCGCAGAGGCCCGGAGAGCTGTCCCGACAGTTGGCGGCGGCTGGTCTGTTCCTTGGTCCGCGTGCGCTTTGTGGTCACGTCCTCAGATTAGGTCAGGGGAGGCGTACCCAGCCACAGTGGGGCAATCCCGTTCCGTGAAACCGTATCCGCTTCTTGACACTGATGACCCGTGACAAGGGGACGCCACTGGGCGTACCGTAAGGACGAAACTCCTTGTCACGGCCACGCCGGGTCCAAAGGAAGGCTGAAAGTGTCATGACTGATATCGCTCCACACGGCCTGCATCATGTCACCGCGATCGCCACTGACCCGCAACGCAATGTCGACTTCTATACCAGGGTCCTCGGGCTTCGCCTGGTGAAGCAGACCGTCAACTTTGACGACCCTGGCAGCTATCACCTCTATTACGGCGACGAAGCGGGACACCCATCGACGCTGCTGACGTTTTTTCCTTGGCCCAAGGTTCTTGGCGGCCGGCAAGGAGCAGGACTGGTCACGGCGACCGCGTTCAGCATCCCGGCTGAATCCTTGGGTTGGTGGCAGCAGCGCCTCCACGAGCTGGATGTCGATGCGGAGGAGCCCGTGAGCCGGGATGGCGAAGACGTGCTGTCTTTCCACGACCCGGACGGGATGCTCATCGACCTTGTCGCCTCCCCTGGAGAGAACCGTTCCGGGTGGGACGGTGCGGCGGGTGTGCCCATGGAACATGCGGTACGCGGGTTGCACGCGGTGACCATGTCCGAACGGGCGCTGGATCCTACCGCCGGAATGCTCGCCGGATTGCTGGGCATGACCGTCAGCGGGGAGAACAATGACAGGGTCAGGTTCGCGATGGCCGGCGGAGGTACCGGCGCCATGGTGGACGTGACGCCCGGAAAATCCGAGGTGGGTATGCAGGGCGGAGGCACCGTCCACCACTTCGCGATGCGGGCCCCGGACCAACAGACCCAGGCGCGTTGGCGGGAACAACTTGTCGACGCCGGCGCCCGGGTAACCGAGATCATCGACCGACAGTACTTCAGCTCCATCTACTTCCGCGAACCCGGGGGCGTGCTGCTGGAGATCGCCACCGACCAGCCCGGTTTCACCGTCGATGAGCCACTGCTGGAGTTGGGACGCAGCCTGAAGCTCCCGCCATGGTTGGAACCGAGCCGCGAACAAATCCAGGCCGCGTTGCCCCCGCTGAGGGTACCGCCGGATAGGCCCGGGCAGCAGGAGAAAGAATAGTGGCTAAGAAGTCAGCTAAAGTCAACGGCTGCTGTTAGCCCCCGACGTCGTAGCTCACCGCCGTGCCCCGTTCAACAGTCCGGGAGACGGTGCAGTATTTGTCGTGCGAGAGCGCAACCAACCGCTCAACCATGCTGGCAGCCTTGCGCCCGCCGTCGTCGTCGGGGAACTTCAGGTTGAAGGATAGGTTGATGTCCTCCATCCGGTTCGCGCCGTCCTCGACGACCTTCTGCGCAGTTGCACCGACCCGAAAGTCAGTCGGTTCCGAACTGCGCGACGTTGCCGTATCCACATCGATCGACGAGCAGCCAGCGATTGCCGCCAGAAGAAGTTCGACGGGAGTCAGCAGGCCTTCGCCTTGGCCGAATTCGAGCTCAGCACCTGCAGCGTTGCGCGCGCGGTAGTGGCCGGTGGCGACGCGGGACAGCTCGACGGAACGCAGTGTGGAATCTGGATTTTCGCTCATGAGCCCATCATGCCACCGGCATTACATCTTCGGTCCGCGGCATTGATTTCTGTTCCGCGTTCCCGGCAGAGGGCGGCAGTTCTGCGGGACAATGATTGGCATGAACGTCCAGGAAAACGCCGCACCGCATACCCAGGGCCAGCTAAAGCGGAGCATCTCGCTGGGGCAGCTCGTGTTTTTCGGGCTCGTCTTCATTGGTCCGGCGGCGGCCGTGGGGATCTATGGAACGTTGGACGCCGAGTCGGGCGGCGCGGTCGCCACCGTTTACGTCATTGCCACACTGGTGATGGCGTTCACGGCGTCCAGCTATATGCGGATGTCGCGCGAAGTTCCACGGGCTGGATCGGTCTTTGCCTATGCCAGTGCCGGGATCGGCCGGCGTGCCGGGTACGTGTCCGGATGGATGATCCTGCTCGACTACCTGCTGATTCCCTCTGTCGCGTACCTGTTCGCCGGGATCGCCCTGAACTCCCTGTTTCCGACCATCCCCGTATGGGTCTTCGTCGCCGCCGCCGTGGTCGGTACCACCGTTCTGAATCTGGCCGGAATCCGGGTCGCTTCGCGGGTGATTACCGCCGTCGTGCTGCTTGAAGTGCTTGTCCTGGTTCTCGTCCTGATTTTCGGCGCATACGTGCTCGCGACCCAGGGGCCGACGCGGCCGTGGCTGAGCCCCTTTACCGGAGTGGACGGATTCTCGATCGTCGCAGTGATGGCCGCGGTATCGATCGCGGTGTTGTCGTACCTCGGCTTCGATTCGTTGGCCACATTCGCGGAGGAGACCAAGGGCAACGTCCGGATGGTTGGCCGGGCGACCTTGATCTGCCTCGTCGTCGCCGGGCTGTTGTTCATCGCCCAAACCTATGTGGGGTCGCTCTTATCCACCCAAACCCCGGACGAGTTGCAAGCCAACCCGGAGCTCCAAGGTGCCGCGTACTACACGGCAGTCGAGGACAGCATTGGAACCTGGCTCCAGTGGTTGCTCGCGTTGTCGAAGGCCGCCGGTGCTGCGTTCGCGGCGATGGTCGGGCAGGGGGCGGGAAGCCGCATCATTATGGACATGGCCCGCGAGCGCCGGTTGCCGCACGCTTTCGCCCGAATTTCAGCACGGACCGGTGTCCCCACGCGGAGCATCCTGCTCACCGCCGGTGGGAACGTGATCGTAGCGGTATGGGCGGCAACACAGGCCAATGGCCTCGACACCCTCAGTTCGATTGTCAATGTCGGTGCTCTGTCGGCTTTTATCCTGCTGCATATCTCGGTCATCGGCTACTACCTGGTCAAGGGCAAGGCCTCGGTGCCGGGGCGTTGGTTCTCCCATGGCGTGATTCCCGCCGCGGGTGCGGTGCTGTTGCTGCTGGTACTGATTTCGGCCAGCCAACTGGCGCTGCTGATCGGACTGGTTTGGTTCATCCTCGGCGTGGCTGTGGCGATGTTGGACCGGCGCAAAAATCCGGTCTGACCTAGCGGGCACCGCGCACCGTCTGTCGGCACAGCAGCGGTCCGCGCACGGGTATACTTACAGGTATGCCGACGCAGCATACCTCCATCAAGGTGCCACGACCCCTGCGGGACCGGCTCGCGGAACGTGCCCGCCGCGAACATGCCACACTCGCAGCCGTAATCTCCCGCGCTCTTGACGAATCTGAAGAGAGGGACTTCTGGTCAAGGGTCCGATCCGAACATGCAGCTCTTTCAGCTGGCGAAAGGGCCGGGTATGAATCCAACCATGCGGGCGTGGACGACCTGACGGATCCCATAGATACGCAAGTCACGAAAGAAAACGCTTGGTGAACCGAGGCGACATTTACTTTGCGGATTTGGGTGAGCCCATCGGCCATGAACAAGGACTTCGTCGTCCAGTCCTCATAGTGAGTGCTCCCCCGTGGATTGCCTCGAACCCGCCGGTGCTTGCGGTCCTCCCCTTGACTCGTTCACAGAGACATCGTGCCACCCATGTGGAGATCGAGCCAGGACTTTCAGGGCTAAAGGCGACCAGCTACATCAAATGCGAGGACATCCGCTCTACTTCACCGCTCAGGCTCGACCATCATTTTGGGCACGCGGAAGAGTCTGTATTGGCCCAGGTTGATCTCATTCTCCGGCGCCTGTTGGCGCTGTAACCCGCCGCGCCCGATCCGGTCCGGGCGCCGAGCCCGACGCCGTAGATACGGACTTGGTGGCCTAGCCCTTCCCGGTTTCGACGACGGACGCATGGTGGCTGTGCTCCCGCTCCCGGGCGGCGTTGACGGTCAGCAGCGAGGCCAAAACCGCCACGCCTACCGCGAGCAGGGCATTGCGGATTCCAATCTGGTCGCCCAGGAAGCCCAGCAGCGGCGGTCCGGCGAGGAAAGCCGTGTAGCCGACGGTGGAGACGACGGCGACGCGGGCGGCCGCCCGTTCCGGTTCGTCGGCGGCGGCAGACATGCCCATCGGGAACCCGAGGGCAGCACCGGCGCCCCAGAGGACTGCACCGAAGCCGGCGATCCAGACGTTGGGGCCGAACACGAAGATCAGCAGTCCGACCAGTGCCGATGCCAGGCTGATCCGCAGCACTGGAACACGGCCATACCGGTCAATGAACCGGCCGCCGAAGAACCGGAATGCGGTCATCGCTCCAACAAAGACTGCGAACATGATGGAGCCTGTTGCCGGCGAGGCGTCCAATCCATCCACGGTCGCCTTGGCGATCCAGTCGTTCGCGGCGCCTTCGGTCAAGGCGGCGCCCAGGACGACAAGCCCCAGCATCAGCGTCCGCGGCTCCCTCCAGGCGAACATCCGGGTCTTGGCCTCCGGTTCGTGTTCCTTAGGCGTTGCTGGCGCGGCCGGCAGGAAGTACTTCGGCAGCAGCAGCGCGATCAGCGCACTGCAGGCCGCGACCACCAGCAGGTGGAACGGCAGTCCGACGCCCAGGAACGCCAGACCGGCGCCGAGCAGGGCGCCCACAAAGGCGCCGCCGCTGAAGGCTGCATGGAACTGCGGCATGATGGTTTGCCGCCGTCGGCGTTCGACGTCGGCGCCCTCGATGTTCATCGAGACATCCCACAGGGCGACGCCGGTACCGAACAGAAACAACCCGGCACCGGTCAACGGCACGGAGACGGTGAGCAGCGCCGTCGCAATTAATGCAGCTCCGACGGCGCAAATCAGCCCTCCGGTCCGCACGGCATTAGCAGTGCCAACCTTGCCCGTGACGAAACCGGCCAGTGGCAACGCCAGCATGGAACCGATGGCCACCAGCAGGAGGAGCCCGCCCATTTGCGAGTTATCCAGATCCAGCGTGCTGGCCACGGACGGGATGCGGGCCACCCAGGTTGCGAAGACGAATCCGTTCAGGCCGAAGACCAGTACGGTGGCGATCGTTGCGGCCTTCAACGTACCTCCACGGGAAGGAGCGCTACTCATCGGCTGCGTTCCACCCGCTTCTCATCCCAGACCGGTTCGTCGGATTCGTATACCCGGCCGTCGGCGCCGAAGACCAGGAAGCGGTCGAACCCATGGGCGAACCACCGGTCGTGGGTAACGGCCAGAACGGTGCCTTCAAAGGAATCGATCGCCTTCTCCAGTGCTTCGGCGGAATGCAGGTCGAGGTTGTCAGTCGGCTCATCGAGCAGCAGCAGCGTCGCCCCGGACAGCTCGAGCAGCAGAATCTGGAACCGTGCCTGCTGGCCGCCGGAAAGTGAATCGTATTCCTGCTCCGACTGCGCGGCCAAACCGTAGCGGTCGAGCGCCCCGGCAGCGGCTTCGCGGGCACGTCCGGCCCGGTGTTCGTCGCCGCGGTGCAGCACATCCAATAGTGTCCGGCCGAGCAGATCGGGCCGGACATGGGTCTGGGCGAAGAAGCCGGGACGGATGCGGGCCCCAAGTTTCACCTTGCCCTCGTGCGGCACCGGCTCAATAACGACGTCGGACACTGGCTCATGCTCAAGGTCCGGGTCGGAACCGCCGGCAGCAAGCAGACGGAGGAAGTGCGACTTGCCCGAGCCGTTTGAGCCGAGCACCCCGATCCGGTCGCCGAACCAGATCTCCGTGCTGAACGGCTTCATCAATCCGGTGAGCTCAAGCTTGGCCGCCACGATGGCGCGCTTGCCGGTCCGGCCGCCCTTGAGCCGCATCTTCACGTTTTGCTGCATCGGAATCGCCTCGGGCGGTCCGGCGGCCTCGAACTTCGCCAGCCGGGTCTGGGCGGCGTGGTACCGGGAGGCCATGTCGGAACGGAACGCGGCCTTGTTTTTGTACATGTCGACCAGTTGCTTGAGCTTGACGTGTTCTTCGTCCCAGCGGCGGCGTAGCTCCTCGAACCGGGAATTGCGGTCATCGCGGGCCTGGTAATAGGTGCGGAAGCCGGCGCCGTGGACCCAGGAGGAGGCACCGAGCGCACCGGGCTCCAGGGTGACGATCCGCGTCGCCGCGTTGGCGAGGAGTTCGCGGTCGTGGCTGACGAAGAGCACGGACTTGTCCGAGGTATGGAGCTTGCCCTCGAGCCAGCGTTTTCCGGGAACGTCCAGGTAGTTATCGGGCTCGTCCAGCAGCAGGGTCTCGTCCGGGCCGGCGAAGAGCGCCTCGAGCACCAGCCGTTTCTGCTCGCCGCCGCTCATGGTGGTGACCTTCCGCCACTGCGCCCGGTCGAAAGGTATTCCCAGCGCCGCCATGGTCACTTCATCCCAGGTTGTTTCCATGTCGTACCCGCCGGCATCGCCCCAATCGGCGAGCGCCTGGGCGTAGCGCATCTGGGTCGGTTCGTCGTCGGTCTCCATCATGGCGAGCTCGGCGGCATCCACCGCCTTGGCCGCGTCGGCCACGGCGTCGGGGGCAACCGAGACCAGGAGGTCGCGGACGGTGGATTCGTCCCGGACCTGCCCAATGAACTGGCGCATCACGCCGAGGTGGCCGGACCGGGTGATGGCGCCGTCGTCCGCCTTGAGGTCGCCGGCGATGATGCTCAGCAGGGTGGTTTTGCCCGTACCGTTCGGGCCGATCAGCGCGGTTTTGGCGCCATCACCGACCCGGAACGAGACAGCGTTGAGCAGCTGCCGTCCATCCGGCAGGAAGTAGTCAATGTTTGCGACGTCGATATGGCCCACGGGTCTAGTCTGCCACCCGCCGTGCCGGTTGCCATTTCGGATGCACAGGGTGGTGCGCTGCGCCCGGCCACCACGGCAGACAGAATGGTGCGCTCCAGCCACTCCGACGGACAGGGTAGTGGCTCCAGCCTGTCGTTCAGCCCATTATTGGGCGTTAAAAAGTGGGCCCAGACGGTTCTGTCCCACAATTCAGGCCTGGAAAGTGGGCTGAACGTCGGCCGTGCGGGTCAGGTTGGCCGGCAACGGTTGGCGCTGGAGCTTGGCGGCTGAGCCCGGTGCTGGAGCCTGGCGGTTGAGCCGGTGCCGGAGCCTGGCGGTTGAGCCGGTGCCGGAGCCTGGCGGTTGAGCCGGTGCCGGAGCCTGGCGGTTGAGCCGGTGCCGAAGCCTGGCGGTTGAGCCGGTGCCGAAGCCTGGCGGTTGAGCCGGTTCAGTTCCGGATGATCCGGCGTTGCCGCGCGACGGAAATCGCGGCGGTGCGGTTGTCCACGCCGAGTTTGCCGTAAATGTGCACCAGATGCGTTTTCACCGTTGCCTCGCTGATGAACAACTCCTTGGCCATCGCCCGGTTGGACATCCCCGTCGCAAGCAGTTCAAGCAGCTGGATCTCCCGCGTACTCAACGACGGCTGCGGGTTCTGGATCCTGCCCATCAGGCGGGCCGCCACCTCCGGGGCGAGAGCGGTCTGGCCGGCGGCCGCGGACTGGACGGCCTGGCGGATCTGTTCCGGCGGCGCATCCTTGAGCATGTAGCCGCTCGCTCCGGCCTCGACCGCGGCGAGGATGTCGGCGTCGGTGTCATAGGTGGTCAGGATCAGCACCGGCGGGGCACCTTCCATGGCGCGGATTTCCCTGGTCGCGGTGACGCCATCCATGCCGGCGCCCATCTGCAGGTCCATGAGTACGACGTCGACCGGCTCACCCAGCGTCCTCGAGCGCCGCAGGAACTCAAGCGCCTCCGCACCGTCGGCCGCCTCCGCCGCAACGGCGATGCCCTCGAAATCGGTGAGCATAGCCCGCAGCCCGGCGCGCACTACCGGATGGTCATCGACCAACAGGATCCGGATGTCACTCAAAGTTTCTCACCTCCGGACCCTCATCAACCACCAGTTCAGGTCCCTTGTCTCCAGCTCTCTGCTCTGCCATCGAACCCCCGTCCGGCAACGGAAGTTTGACGGCCAGAACGGTCCCCTCGCCCGGAGCAGACTCAATACTCAACGTTCCGCCGAGCGCCGACACGCGTTCACGAACCGAGAGCAGACCGTAGCCACTCCCGTCCTCCCGCGGCTGAGTGGCCGCCAAGGCCACCGGCGCATCGAACCCAATGCCGTCGTCGTACACGTCCAAGGTCACTTCCGGACCAACAAAACCCAGGGTTACGACGGCGGTGCCAGCCTGAGCGTGCAGGGCAACATTCGACAGGCTCGACTGGGCGGCGCGGAGCAGCGCCACCTCGAACGGCGCGGGCAGCGGGACCGGATCGCCGTCGAGCTCAAACCGGCACTCCAGCCGCTCCCCGCGCCCGACGGCCTGGCGCTCGGTGGCTTCGCAGACCCGGCGCAGGCTCTGGACCAGCGACCCACCCTCGAGCCCGGGGGAACTCAGGCCGCGGACAAAGCGCCTGGCCTCGGCAAGGTTTTCCGCGGCGGTCGACTGCACCGTTCCGATCCTCTCCTGAGCCGTCCCGGTCTGGCCAGCAGCCAGCGCCGAACCCGCGGCACGGGAGACAAGGACGATACTGGACAGGCCTTGCGCCAGCGTGTCGTGGATTTCGCGCGCCAGTCGTTCCCGCTCGGCCAAGACACCGGCTTCATGCTGGGTCCGCGCGAGCTCGGCGCGGGTCCGGCGGAGCTCATCCAGGGCGAGCCGCTGATTCACCCCTTCGGCGTAAAGAGACTGGTAGGCCATCGCCATCACCACCGCGAAAGCGGCACCAAAAACCGGTCCGAGCACCATCGCCACGTGCAGCTCACCGGCGTGATACCACTGCGCGGCGATCACCGCGGCGGTCATCATCCCGACGGCGAAAATGGCGTGCCGGGTGCCGAGCAGGTGGATGTGCAGGAAGAACAGCGGAAACGCCAGCCAGGAGAAATCGGCATCGGTGGCCAACAGCAGCAGCCACAGCCCGGTTATCACCGCAAGCCACGCCACCGCGTACTTCGCCGGATCCAGTCGCAGCAGCACCGGACCGCCGTCGGCCGCCTGCTTCTCCGCAACCGTCCCGGCCAGGTAAAAGGCGGCCAGTACGACCGCGAGTGCCAACGCAACATAGCTGCTCACCGCCTGGGGTGCACCCAGCAGGACCCGGCCAACGCCGACCGCGAGCAGAACGGCGAAGCCGACATGGAGCGAGATACGCAGAACCTGCAGCACGACGTCACTCGCAGACTGTGGTCCGGCTCCGGTTCCGGCGTCATTCTGGGCGCGCATGCCCTCCACAGTAGCCGGGCAGCACCGGCCCGGCATCAACCGAATGGTTGATCGGGAACTCATCCGTCTTCCGTCCGGCAATCAACCACCCTCCCGATGTACGAACCCCGCTTTCGCCGGAGAGTGGAAGAGACAGGGAAACACCTGCCGTGGATCCGTACCGCAGCCCAATTCCGGTGCGTGAAAGAAGGAACAAGGAATGTATTTAGCGCTACGGGATATCCGTTTCGCCAAGGGCCGCTTCGCCCTGATGGGATCGGTCGTCGCCCTGATCAGCCTGCTGCTGGTGATGCTCTCCGGGCTCACTGCGGGACTGGCCAACCAGTCGACGTCGGGCATTGAAAAGCTGGACGCCACCACCATCGCCTTCGGCGCGCCGCAAGGCAACGAACCGGAAGCTTCCTACACCGAATCGCAGATCACGGCGGAGCAGGTGGACCAGTGGCAGCAGGCCAACGGCGTGTCGAATGCCGAACCGCTGGGGATCAGCCAGTCGCGGCTGCAGTCCGGCGGCACCACCAATGTCGCCGTTTTCGGCGCCGAGCCAGACGCCGAACTGGCTCCCGCGGCACTGGAGGCGGGCGGCGCCGTCATCAGCGCCCAGGTGGCCGAGGATCTTGACCTTTCGACCGGCGGCACGGTTGAGATCAGCGGCACCAAACTGACAGTTGCCGGGATCATCGACACCCAGTGGTACAGCCACACCCCCGTCGTCTGGACCGCCCTGTCCGACTGGCATCAGCTCGCCCACGTCTCCGACCCGCAGGTGATCGGCACGGTGATTGCCGCGACCTACGACGGCGATACCCCGGGCGCCGCCCCGCTGACAGCTATCAACGATGCTGCGGACACCGTCAGCACCACCCGGACCGGAAGCTTCAGCGCCCTCGGCTCGTTCAGCTCCGAGAACGGCTCGCTGACCATGATGCAGGGATTCCTGTACGGCATTTCCGCGCTGGTGATCGTCGCCTTCCTGACTGTCTGGACTGTCCAGCGAACCCGCGACATCGCCGTCCTGAAAGCCCTCGGCGCCTCCAATGGATACGTGCTCAAGGACGCCATCACCCAAGCCGCGATCGTGCTGCTGGCCGGAGCGGCGACCGGCGGAGCGCTCGGTGTGGCCGGCGGATTCTTCGCCGCTCAGGCCGCACCATTTATGACGACGGCGGCCACCACCGTGGTGCCGGTCGCCGGGATCGTCCTGCTCGGATTGGCCGGATCTGCCCTTGCGGTCCGGCGCGTAATCAAGGTCGACCCGCTCATCGCCCTCGGCGGGAACTGATCCTGACCGGTCCGGCCGGCTTCCTGCCAACCCCCGACCAGGGACATTCCACCATCGAAACACTTATCCACAAAGGAAACGCCATGAACTCCAGCATTGCCGGCAGCAACACCTCAGCCCTCAACCTCGTCAACGTCACCCTCGAATATCCCGACGGCGATACCGGGACCCTCAAAGCGCTCGACGAGGTCAGCCTCAGGGCCGCCGCAGGAACTGTCACCTCGCTGGTCGGACCCTCCGGTTCGGGAAAGTCCAGCCTGCTGGCCGTCGCGGCGACCCTGGTAGCACCCAGCAACGGATTGGTGATGATCGACGGCGTCGACGTCGACGCTTTGCGGGACAAGGACCGGACGGAACTGCGCCGGGACAAAATCGGCATCATCTTCCAGCAACCTAACCTCCTGCCGTCGCTGACCGCCGTCGAACAACTGGTCATCGCCGAACATCTGCGCGGTGTTTCCGCCAAGGAAGCCGCACCCCGCGCTCTTGAGATGCTCGACGTCGTCGGCCTCACCTCCAGCGCGAACCGCCGTCCGCACCAACTTTCCGGCGGTCAGCGCCAGCGCGTCAACATCGCGCGCGCCCTGATGGGGAGCCCGTCGGTGCTGCTGGTGGACGAACCGACCGCGGCCCTGGACCATGACCGCTCCGACTCGATCGTCCGCCTGCTGTGCCAAATCACGCGCGAATTCCACGTCGCAACGGTGATGGTCACCCACGACACGGAATTCGTTGCGCTGACCGACACAGTTGCCACCATGCGTGACGGCCGCCTCTCAGCGCCCGAACTCGTGGAGGCATAACCGGCGGAAACCCCGCCGTCGTCACAGCTATTGCATCGCAGTTATTAACCACCGCCGTTTTCCGATAGGAAATCCGCAATCTTTACGCACGTCGCCATTTCCGCAGGTTTTTCCAATGTCCGGAAAGTACCCTATGGACATGTCGTTCTCCTGCACCGCCTCATCCGGGGGCGGACCGTATGGCTACGGCCTCCACACCGGGCATTCAGGAGGACCGACCATGGATCCCACACCGCTGCGCAAACAGTTGCCCTTGGTTGATCTGGCGGTGCTTCGCGAACTCGAGCAACAGGCGGGAGACCCCTCCGTTGCGCAGTCGTTTGTCCGCGACTTCATCAAAATCTGGGACCAAAGGTATACGCGGCTTTCACAGGCCGTCGAACTGGGCGACCGGGAAGCAAGGATGGATGCGGTCCTCAGCGTCAAAGCTTCCTCCAGCATGGCCGGGGCCACCCGTCTTGCCCATCTGGCGGCCGGACTCGAACGCCTTATCCGCGACGGCGATGTGACCTTGGCTGCCCTGTTGCCGGGAATCAGAACGTGCGGAGAACAAACAATCGAAGAATTCCTGTCCGCTTACGTCCTTCCCACCAGCTAAAGAGGTACGACTACTGGCTCCGGGGCGGCGCCATGCGGTATCCCACTCCCCTGACGGTAAGCAGCCAACGGGGATCACGGGGATTCTCGTCCAGCTTGCGCCGCAAATTTCCGACATGGACCTCGACTGCCCGCTCGTCCACCTCACTCACATAGGCGCCGTTTCGGTACTGTTCCCCGCGCACTGCTCTAACCAGGTCCGCCTTGGTCCGCACTGAACCACCACCACGCATCAACTCGACCAATAGATCGTATTCGCTCCGGGTAAGGCGAATCTCCGTATCGAAGAGTTTTGCAGTGCGGGTGTCCTCTTGAAGAACCAATCCGTTATGGCTGAGCGTCGATCCGTGCGGAGCATCAACGACCGGCTCAAGTTCTACGGTCGGGCTCGGACTTGGACTGATCATGTCCACGTGTTTATCTGTCCTGGCGCGCGGCCGGCGGAGCATGGCACCAATTCGGGCGCGCAACTCACGCGGCCGGAAGGGCTTGGTCAGGTAGTCGTCCGCCCCGGATTGCAAGGCCATCAGCATGTCCGGCTCATCAGAACGGGCCGTCAGCATTATGACGTAGCAGTCGCTGAACTCGCGGATGCGCCGCAGAACCTCGTAACCGTCGATGTCCGGGAGGCCAACATCCAAAGTCACGACGGCGGGTCGCTCGCTGCGGACTAATTCGACGCCCTCGCACCCCGTAAGTCCCGAATGCACCTCGAACCCGGACTGCTTCAGCAGCATCTCGACGAGGTGCAGGACATCTTCGTCGTCTTCAATGACTACCGCCGTCCCCTGACCGCTCATATTTTTCCCTTATGCTGCGAGTAGCTGGCCTATGGATCCATATTCAATCAGTATCCCCACCAGGATCCATCGTTAGTTTCTTAGGCTACAAGGCCGCGGCGTGTTACGTAAGTTACTAGCGTGTTCTCCCGATTACCCCAGGTTCCCAAATCGGGCCACGGCACTATAGTCGCAGTATGGCGCGCTTCCTCATTCTTGTTGTCCTTGGGGTCCTTGGATTTGCCACGATTGTGGCCGCCGCTTTCGGTTCCGCCGGCTGGTACGTGTTGGCCGCCGTCGTAGTAGCCCTGATGGTGCTCGGGGTCTGGGATGTCATCCAAACCAAGCATTCCGTCCTGCGCAACTATCCCGTCCTGGGCCATATGCGGTACCTGCTGGAATCCATCCGTCCGGAAATCCAGCAGTACTTCATTGAACGGAACGTTGAAGGCAAGCCGTTTAACCGCGATGTACGTTCCCTCATCTACGCCAGGTCGAAGGGCGAGAACAGCCACAAGGCGTTCGGAACCGAGCGCGATGTCAATCAGATGGGCTATGAATACCTCATCCACTCCACAGCGCCGGTCCCGCCTCCCAAGGAACTGCCGCGGATCCGTCTGGGCGGGCCGGATTGCACGCAACCGTACGATATGTCGCTGATGAACGTCTCCTCGATGAGCTTTGGCTCGTTGTCGAAAAACGCCGTGCTGGCCATGAACAAGGGGGCGGCGCTGGGCGGCTTTGCCCATGAGACCGGTGAAGGTGGACTGACCAAATACCACCTCGAGCATGGGGCGGATCTGATTTGGGAAATCGGCTCCGGCTATTTCGGAACGCGCGATGAATCCGGCCATTTCAACCCCGGAACCTTCACCGAGAAGGCCAATTACCCGGAGGTCAAGGGTGTCAGCATCAAGCTCTCCCAGGGCGCCAAACCCGGCCTCGGCGGTGTGCTTCCCGGTGGCAAAGTAACCCCGGAAATCTCCGAGGCGCGCGGGGTCCCGATGGGAGAGGATTGCGTATCCCCTGCCAGCCACAGTGCTTTCAAGACGCCGCGGGAGTTGATGCGCTTCGTTAAGCAGTTGCGGGAACTCTCCAATGGCAAACCAGTCGGCTTCAAGCTGTGCGTCGGCTCCAGGGTGGACGTCCTCGCCATGTGCAAGGCGATGCTGGAGGAGGAGATCACACCGGACTTCATCGTCGTCGACGGTTCAGAGGGCGGGACCGGCGCGGCTCCGCTGGAGTATCAGGACAATGTTGGCACGCCGCTGACTGAGGGGTTGATGCTCGTGCACAATGCCATAGTGGGGGTAGGGCTGCGCGACCGGATCCGGATCGGCGCGGCAGGCAAGGTCGCCTCCGGTTCGGACATCGTGAAGCGGCTGATCGAGGGCGCCGACTTCACCCTCAGTGCCCGCTCGATGATGATCGCCACCGGCTGCATCCAGGCGCAGAAATGTCACACGAACGAATGCCCCGTCGGCGTCGCCACACAGGATCCGCGGCTGGTCCGCGCTCTCAATGTTGAAGAGAAGGGTGACCGGGTTTTCAATTACCAGAAACTCACGGTCGACGAGGGCGTTCAGATCATGGCGTCGATGGGCTGCACCTCACCGGACCAGCTCTCGCCGCGGATGCTCCGACGTCGGGTGGACCACCTGAAAACACGTTCCTACGCCAAAATCTACAACTGGGTCGAACCAGGTGAATTACTCAACAATCCTCCCCACAACTGGGCTGAGGACTGGGAATGGGCCAACGCGGACTACTTCGGCGAGTTGCCCAGGGAGGCGCCTCGGGAGACACAGGAAAAGGCGGAAGCCGTCGAAGGCAGCGCCGAATACGACAAGGAGCGGATCCCCGGCGATAATCACCAGCCGCCGGGCCAGGTTGGCCGCCCCGAAGGCGAACCCGGACGCTAGACGCAAGCCGAAACCTTCCCGCCCGGTGTCCGGCTATGGCTGATTAAGTCCGGCGGGCTGCGGAACGTAGCCCGGCGGTCGTCAATCCTCAGGAATCGAATCCGAGCTCCGGGGAGGGAAGACCGAAGACGTCCTTCAGCGCCCGCCCGGCAGCAAGGTAACCGCACATTCCGTGCACCGCCGGGCCGGGCGGCGTTGAGGCCGAACACAGGTATACGCCGTCGAGCGGCGTCCTCCAAGGATTTGTTGACAATACGGGCCTGGCCAGCAGTTGCTTCATGGTCATCCGGCCGCTGCTGAAATCCCCGCCGATGTAGTTCGCGTTGTACTGCTCAGCTTCCACCGCCGTCGTGGCCTTTGAATCAACGACGACGTCGGTGAAGCCGGGGGCGTAGCGCTCCAGTTGAGCGGTGATCGCCTTGGTCATATCCCGGGTGGAACCCGACGGGACGTGCGTGTAGGTCCACAGGATGTGCCGGTGCGAGCCGGACGGCAGGCGCGAACGGTCGAACCCGGTGGGTTGGGAGGCGAGGACGACAGGATTGTCGGGGTGTTGTCCGGCTGCGACCTGCGCCTCGGAGGCGGCGATCTGCCGCCGGGTGCCGCCGAGATGGACGGTGCCGGCCTGCCATACATCCGGGTTGGCCCATGGAACCGGACCGGACAGGATGAAGTCCACCTTTGAGACGGCATCGCCGAACTTGAATTTCCGCAGCGCGGCAGCATAGCCGGCCGGCAACTTGCCCGGGGCCAACTGCTCCAGGGCGGATGCGGTGACATTCAACAGAACGGCACGGGACGGTTCGAGCTCAGCCAATGACTCAACACGATGCCCGGTGACGACCTTGCCGCCATGCGCCTGCAGATCGGCCACCATGGCATCGATGATGGCCTGCGATCCTCCGGTGGGAATCGGCCAGCCGCCGGTGTGGGCCAAGGCCGCGAGCAACAATCCCGCCCCGGCCGAACCGGGTGCCGGTTGTGGCCCGACAACATGGGCGGCCATCCCCGAGAGCATCGCCGGCGCGGCATCGCCGCGGAATCTCATGTTCCAGAGCGGGCTTCCCTGTTCCAGGGCGCGAAGCCCATAGGCGATGGTGCCCGGCAGATCCTTGGGAATGCGGAGCAATTCATGCGTCGTCAGGTCCACGACGCCTTGGATCCGGTTCACCAGCGGTTCGAGCAGCCGCCGGTAGGCCGGCCCATCCGACCCGAGTCCTTCGACGGTTCGGTCCAGATCCAAGTACCCGATGCCCGCGCCGGCGTCGGCCAAGGGATGCGCGAAAGAAACTTCCGGAACAGAAAAGTCCACCCGGTCGGTTAGCCCGAACTTCCGGAAAAACGGAGAGGCCAGGGCCATTGGGTGCACGGCCGAACAGACATCGTGGAGGTACCCGGCCTGGATCAGTTCCCCGGTCCGGGCTCCGCCACCCGCCCTGTGCCCCGTTTCATAGACCCGCACGGCCAGACCGGCACGTGCCATCGTCACGGCGGCGGCGAGCCCATTGGGTCCGGCCCCGACAACAACTACGTCGGTGCTCACGGCTGCGTATTCCTGTTGCGGAATATACGGGCCCGGACAGACAGACCCGCAGATTGCAGCTTGGGCAGGGCTTCCGTTCGGAGTGATCTCAACGTGCTGACCGCCTTCGGAACCCCTTCGCGGCGCGCCTTGAGATACATGCTTAGCGCGACATATTTGGCCCGGTGGAGCGGAATGTCGTACGTGACAGGCAGGTCCACCTCGTTCTTCGACCAGTTGCGCTTGAAGGTCGTGACATTGGCCAGCTGGGGGTATCTCGCGCTGACGATGCCTGTCATGCCGCAGCTGTGGTTTCCGGCCTCTTTGAGCACCTTGAACGTTTCCCACAACAGCAGATACGGGGCAAACACTCCGCGTGCCGCCATCGAGCTTCCCGCGAAGCAGTAGACCGCATGGTTCCGGTATTCCGTGGTGATCAGCCAGCTCACCGCGGTTCCGTCATGGTAGGCAACGGCCAGCCTGGTCATTTTCGGCAGTTCGCGCAGCAAGCGCTCGTAATAGGCGCTCTCGAATGCCGCGAAATCATCCCGTTCGGCGGTCTCTTGCAGGATCGGAAACAGGTCGCGGGCGAAGACCTCTTCCCGGTCCGCGGGTTCGATGAAGCGGATTTCGACGCCGGCGCGGTTCGCCTTGCGAACGGACTGGCGCGCGTTCGCGCGGAAGCTGGCGAATAGTTCGTCCTCGGTGGGCGTCAGGTCGACGACGATTTCCCGTTCGTACCAGCCGGCCTCTAATGCCTCGCTCACACCGATTTCCGGATTGGCCACCTGCAGGCGCAGATAGAGCGGATCGACTGACGGATCTTCGGCGGCGTGGTTCTTCATGGTTGCGACCAGCCGCTGCTCAAGTTCCGGCGTCCTGGCGGCAAACCAGGCCGGTCCATTAATCGCCACGAGGGACTGGCGGATCCTGCGCGTGAAGAGCATCAGCGACGCCGTCGCTACCAGCCCGCCGTCGTCGTCGTAATAAGCAAAAAGTCCGTAGGGCTTCCGTGCAGGGCCCGGCGCCTCCGTTTTAAGCCAGTGCGGCGACTGTTCAATCGGCACAACGACGTCCGGATATTCCGCGACGAGTTGCTCGAATTCAGCTCCGGTCAGCTTCTGGACGGTGAGCAGAGTCGAGGTGGCCATGCATACTACTTTCTGTGGTCTCCAGCTTTGCCAAGCGTACCGGAGACCGCCACGGGTTCCGCCAACTGAACCGGTCCGGCGCCTGGTCGAACGGCCCGCCCTGGGGATCGTCCGCGTCCCGCCGCCGCACCGGATCCTCCTGCGGCCGCCACATCGAGTGGATCACCTGGGCCATCAGATAGCCGACGGCGACCATGTGCACGATGATGGCCATCACATAGTACGGCTCATCCAGATTGTTGCGGCTCTCACCCCCGCTGGTGTCCTTCGCCAGGTACAGCCAGACCGCCCAAAAGTGCAGCGCTTCGGCGAGTTGCCAGAGCAGGAAGTCCCGCCAGCGCGGATGGGCGAGCGCGACCAGCGGAACAAGCCACAGGACGAACTGCGGCGAGTAGACCTTGTTGGTCAGGATGAATGCGGCCACGATCAGGAACACCAGTTGTGCCATCCGCGGCCGACGCGGGGCGGTGACCGCCAGGACCGCAATGCCGGCACAGGCCAGGGCGAACAGCACGAGGGCGGAAATGTTGATGACACCGGCCTCCAGGGCGGGGAGCCCGAGCCGCTCGGCGATCACGTTATAGGCGAACCACGGGGATGAGAAACCCGCCGGCCGGCCGCTGCTGAACGTGAAGAAGTAGCTCCATCCCTCGAAGTTGATCAGCGCGATGGGCAGGTTCACCGCCAGCCACGCCGCCACGGCCGTTCCCAGGGACACGAAGAACGGCCGGTATTTGCCGGTGCGGATGGCCAGCACCAGGATTGCTCCGAAGATCAGCAACGGATAGAGCTTGGTGGCAGCGCCGAGGCCGATCAGCACTCCGGCCAGCGCCACCTGGTTCCGGGCGAAGGCGAGCATGGCCAGGGCTGCCAGCATCACGGCCCATAGGTCCCAATTGACGGTTCCAGCCAGGATAATTCCGGGAGCGACCGCCACCATCGCCGCATCCCAGGGGCGGCGGCCGGACATCCGCGCCGTCGCCAGCACGGTCACGATCCACGCGCCGGCGATGAATAGGGCGTTGATGTCGAAGTAAACGACCGCGCTCTCCGCCGTGGCCTCACTACCCGGGACCAACCACGCTGTGACTCCGGCGATCAGGCCCAGCAGCACGGGATATTCGAACAAGGCATCCGCGCTGAAGTACGGAAAAACGCCGTCGCCAAGTCCCCTGCTCTGGAATAACACCGGCCAGTCGGAGTAGCACGCCCGGTAGAAATGCTCGGGAGTGGTCCATCCCTCGGCCCGGCACGGCGATTTAGCCAGCACGGCGACGACGGCGGCCAGGGTGGTCAGCAGGACCAGCACCCGCTCGATCGTGAAAAAGCCCGGATCGACAATTCCGGGAGCGGTGCGGCGCCCCAATGGCCCGCCGATCAGCTCGGTAAACCGGCGCAGCAGCGGGTCATTCCGGGACGGCACAACAATGCGCGCGGGGATGCGCCGGCGGCCGCGTGCTCCCGGAGTTGGCATGACATCCAGCGTACTGCCGTTGGTGTCCGGTGTTGATGCCCCGGCGGCTGCTGCTCCAGCCCAGAATGGGCATGCGCCGAGTGGGCAGATACAGTCCCTGCCCAGATTGCGCTTGCCAAGAGTGGGCTGGAACGTACCGGCCCGGTCCCGTCCGGCTATATCCTGTGGATAATCAGCAGGATGACAAACAATAGGGAGCACACGTGGGAAGTAATCCGATTCGGGTAGCGATTGTCGGTGTCGGTAATTGCGCCGCATCGCTGGTGCAGGGCGTTCAGTATTACCAGGATGCGAGTCCTGACAGCAGCATTCCGGGGCTTATGCACGTCGAATTCGGCAAATACCACGTCAGCGACGTCAACTTCGTAGCGGCCTTCGACGTCGACTCCAAGAAGGTTGGCTTGGACCTTGCCGACGCAATTGGGGCGAGCGAGAACAACACCATCAAGATCGCCGACGTGCCGGCCACGGGTGTCCAGGTCCAGCGCGGTCCCACATTGGATGGGCTCGGCCGCTATTACCGGGAAACCATTCAGGAAGCGGATGACGAGCCGGTCGATGTTACCGCCACACTGCGCGAGGCCAACGTCGACGTCGTCGTTTGCTATCTGCCCGTGGGTTCCGAGGACGCGGCCAAGTTCTACGCCCAGGCCGCGATCGACGCCGGTGCCGGTTTCGTCAACGCCCTGCCGGTTTTCATCGCCGGAACCAAGGAGTGGGCGGACAAATTCACCGATGCGGGGCTCCCGATCGTGGGCGACGACATCAAGTCGCAGATCGGAGCGACCATCACGCACCGGGTCATGGCGCGGCTTTTCCAGGACCGTGGTGTGGTGCTGGACCGGACGTATCAGTTGAACGTCGGCGGCAACATGGACTTCAAGAACATGCTGGAGCGCGACCGGCTGGAATCGAAAAAGGTATCCAAGACGCAGGCTGTGACCTCGAATACGACGGCGGACCTCGGCACCAGGAACGTCCACATTGGACCGAGCGATTACGTGCAATGGCTTGATGACCGGAAATGGGCCTACGTCCGTCTGGAGGGGCGGAACTTCGGGGATGCGCCGGTGAATCTGGAATACAAGCTCGAGGTGTGGGATTCACCGAACTCGGCCGGAGTCATCATAGATGCGGTGCGTGCGGCGAAGATCGCGCTGGACCGCGGGATTGGCGGGCCGCTGCTGTCAGCGTCGAGTTACTTCATGAAGTCGCCGCCGGAGCAGTACGTGGACGACGTCGCCCGCGCCAAGGTCGAGGATTTCATTGCCGGCAACGCGGAGCGCTGACGTCGTTAAAGGCGGAAGCCCGCGCAGGGAAGCGCGGGCTTCGCTCGGATCAGGACTGAGGCAGAACATCAGTACCTCCTGCTCGGTGCCCCATCTGGGCGGCATATTTACTTGATGTACATGATGTGCTGCGGCGAGATGTGGCGCGCTGAGACGTCCTGCGCGTTCGGCAGCCCTCGGCTCGGGTCCTGGCTGCGTATTCGCTTCCAGTTGGAAACGCTGTCGCGGATTTTCTTTCCCACGGTGATCACCTCCTTTCCAGGTGGTTCTGATGTGTCATCAACGCCGTCGACGTCGACAACCGGCTCACGCTGGATGACGGCAGGGGCGGAGAATATGAGTTCTGAGGCCGGTTTGGCCGTCGGGGCATTGTCGACGGCGGACGTCGGGCCGGGTAGCGAAGATGTAAGAGTGCGCACTGGGATTCCTCAAGAAGTTTTTGATTTGAGGCCTCCGCGCAGAAATGCGCCGGAATTACTTAAACTTGTGCTGTCGGGCGAATTACCGGACTGAGCAAAGAATTAGCGCGGGAAAATTGCGGAGGCGGGGCTGGCAGCAGACATGGCTGCATACGGCGTAAAGACGCCCATGTGGCAAATCTTAAAATTATTCACATTCCCCACCTCCTTTTCATACCGAAACGCTAATAGAAACAATGTGCGAGATTGAACCTTCCCAATCGCACAAAAATAACGGTACAGCAGTACGTAATGTTTTCCCAGCAGAAAGCGGAAACTTTTTAAAAAACTTTCCACGCCAACATCTTCAAGACCGGCACCTACACACTCCAGGCCAATACGGCAGGCGTTTCCCGATCCCAGCCGAGAGTACAGACCTTGCCCGTGCCAATAATGAAGTGATGCCCTGCCTCCGGCGGCAGTCCAATCCACCTGGCGGTCAGCAGCCGCAGAAAGTGGCTGTGCGCGACCAGCAGGACGCTTTCCACACCCGAGGATTGCGCCCGTTCAATCACGGCATCGGCCCGATCCGCAACCTGCCGGGCGGATTCGCCGTTCGGTGCACCGTCGCTCCAGATGGACCAGTCCGGTGACGTCTGGCGGATTTCGTCGGTCTTCAGGCCTTCATAATCGCCGTAATCCCATTCGACGGCCCTAGGTTCCACCTCCGCGTCGGGAAATCCGGCCAGCCCGGCGGTGTGCTGGGCGCGGCGGAGGGGCGAGGTGAGCACCAGTCCGAAGGAGATTTCAGCCAGCCGCGGCTTTATTTCCCCGGCGAGTGTTTCCCCCTCAGGAGTCAGCGGCACGTCGGTCAACCCAGTGTGCTGCCCGTCCCGCGACCACTCCGTCTCGCCATGACGCAGCAGCCACAGCCGCGTTCTGTCCGACTTGTGGTTCGTCACGTCGCTGATCGGGCTGGTCACAGGCTTCCTCCACTCGTTTAGATGCAGATGCGGCTTTATTCCGCGGATTCAGGCTGCTCGGCCCACCATGCTCGAAGCTTACGCTCGGCCTCGGACGCTTCCAAGGGACCATGTTCCATCCGCTCATTGAGCAGGAATTTGTAGGCCCGCCCGACGACGGGTCCCGGCTTAATCCCCAGCAGCCCCATGATCTGTTCACCATTGAGGTCAGGGCGGACGGCCTGCAGCTCTTCCTCTTCCTGAAGCTTTCCGATCCGGGCTTCGAGATCGTCATAGGCGAAAGCCAACCGGTCGGCTTTCCGTTTATTACGGGTGGTCACATCCGAACGGGTCAGCCGGTGCAGCCGTTCCAGCACCGGACCGGCGTCCGTGATGTAGCGCCGCACGGCCGAATCGGTCCAGCCTGCCTCGCCGTAGCCGTAGAACCGCATATGCAGTTCCACCAGGCGCGCAACCGCCTTAATGCTGTCGTTGTCGAACCGAAGCGCCTTCATCCGTTTGTTGGTGAGCTTCGCTCCGACAACTTCGTGATGCCTGAAACTGACCCCGCCGGAAGGTTCGAAGCGCCGCGTTGCCGGCTTGCCGACGTCGTGCATTAATGCTGCAAACCGCAGGATGAAGTCGGGGCCGGGCACCGCGCCGTCGTCGCCGGTTTCCAGCTCCGCCGCTTGCTCCAGCACCGTCAGCGAGTGCTGGTAGACGTCCTTGTGCCGGTGGTGCTCGTCGACTTCCAGCTTCAGTGCCGGCACTTCGGGCAGCACGAATCCGGCCAGCCCGGTCTCCACCAGCAGGTCCACCCCGGCCCGCGGATCGGCGCCGCAGATCAGCTTGATCAGCTCGTCCCGGACCCGCTCGGCGGAAATAATCTTAATCCGTTCGGCCATGCCGGTCATCGCCTGCGAAACTTCCGGCGCCACCTGGACCTTCAACTGGGCGGCGAAACGCGCGGCCCGCATCATCCGCAACGGATCATCGGAGAACGACGTCGACGGCGGCCCGGGGGTGCGCAGGACACCGGCATGCAGATCCTTCACGCCGCCATATGGATCCACCAGCTCCATCGACGGCAGCCGCAGCGCCATCGCGTTGATAGTGAAGTCCCGGCGCAACAGGTCATCCTCCAGCGACGCGCCGAAGACAACCTCGGGCTTGCGGGAGTCAGCGTCATAGGCATCCGCGCGGTAGGTCGTGACCTCAAGGGTCAGTCCCTTCCGGCGCAGGCCGATGGTGCCGAAGTCGCGGCCAATCTCCCAGTAGGTGTCGGCCCATTTGCGTACGACGGCGATTATCTCGTCCGGCGTGGCGTCGGAGGTGAAATCCAGGTCCGGCGAAACACGCCCGAGAAAGAGATCACGGACCGGCCCGCCAACCAGGGAGAGTTCATGTCCGGCACCGGCGAACAGCTCTCCGAGCTCCAGAACAATGGGATCGAGCGTCGAGGGATCAAAGAGCTTCACCATAGTGGCTTAAATCCTGCCAGACTTTCACGTGCCGTTCATCACCGGGTCTAAAAATCGTTAGAGTGGTCTGCATGGCGCACCCAGTCCCGAGAGCACCGAAGCGGACCCCATTGACGGTGTCAATGGGATCCGGTTCCATGCCTCCGGCGCATACTGGTCTGCCCACCGTTGAAGAGGTTTCGGCAGGTGGCGTCGTCGTCGATACCGCCGATAACCTGCAGCGGGTGGCCATTATTGCCCGGCTGAACCGTGGCGGCCGGCTTGAATGGTGTCTTCCCAAGGGCCATCCGGAGAACAAGGAATCCAACGAGGAAGCCGCCGTCCGGGAAATCGAGGAGGAGACCGGGATTGCCGGCCATGTCCTCGCGCCGCTGGGCAGCATTGACTACTGGTTCACCGTTTCCGGACACCGCGTCCACAAGACGGTCCACCATTTCCTGCTTAGGGCCACCGGCGGTGAGCTCACCATCGAGAACGATCCAGACCATGAAGCCGTCGACGTCGCGTGGGTCGGAATCGCGGACCTCGCCAAGCGGCTGTCGTTCCCGAATGAACGCCGAATTGCCGATCTGGCCCGCGAAGTGCTCCCACAGCATGTCTAGAACTGCCGGATGACTGCTGCAACCTCCACTGACCGGCCCGCGCCCAACGCTGCACGCTCCAGCATCATCATGGCGGCCGGAACGGTCGTCTCCCGCGGGCTCGGGTTCCTCAAGACCATGCTGCTGGCCATCGCGCTGGGCACCGCCACCGGTGTGGCCGACATTTTCGACGTCGCCAACCAGATCCCGAACATCATCTACCTTGCAGTCGCCGGCGGGGTTTTCAACGCCGTCCTGGTGCCGCAGATCATCCGTGCCAGCAAGCGGGAGGACCGTGGCGCGGACTATGTAAGCCGGCTGCTGACCCTGATGGTCCTGGTCATGCTGGGCCTGGCCGCCGTCATCACGCTCTCCGCAAGCTGGATCATTCCGCTGCTGACCACCGATTTCGACGCCGCCCAGACCGCTTTGGGGATTACCTTCGCCTTGTGGTGCCTGCCGCAGATTTTCTTCTACGGCCTGTACGCGGCGCTGGGGCAGATCCTCAATTCCTACGGGTCATTCGGTCCTTATATGTGGGCGCCGGTGGTCAATAACGTCGTGGCGATCGGCGGCCTGCTGATGTTCCTCGCGCTGATGGGGGCCCAGGAAATGCAGCAGGGCCAGGCCGTTGCGCACACCGTGGAAAACTGGAGCACCGCGCAGACCCTGCTGGTCGCAGGCACGGCAACGCTGGGAATAGCCGTGCAGTCGCTGGTACTGATCTGGCCGGTGAAGAAGCTCCGGCTGGGCCTGCGTCCGCTGTTCGGCTGGCGCGGGATCGGTCTGGGACGGGCGGCAAAACTCGCCATCTGGACGCTCGGAACGATGATTGTCGGTAACGGCGCCTTCCTGATTTATACCAAGATCGGAACGATCGCCACGGGCTCCCGCGACCAGCTCGAAGGGGCAGTCGCCGGACCGTACACGCTCACCGCGGCAACCATGGTCTACCTGCTGCCGCACTCGATCGTGGTGTTGTCGGTGGCGACAGTGCTTTTCAACAGGATGTCCCACGCCGCCAGCAATAACGACGACGACGCGATGCGCCACATCCTCTCCCGGGGCCTCCGGACGGTCGGAGTCGCGACAGTTTTCGGCGCTGTGGCCTTGCTGGTGCTGGCCGGACCGTTGGGCATGCTCTTCAGTGGCGGTTCCGCACCGGCGGGCGCGTTGGTCGGCATCGTCCTGTCATTACTCGCCCTCGGCCTGCCCTTTTTCAGCGCCAACTTCATGATGAACCGCGTTTTCTATTCCTTCGAGGACGCCCGGACTCCCTTCATCATCCAGCTCATCCTCACCGCGATCGGAATCGGCCTCGCGGTCGGTGCCGCCATGTTCCCGCCTCAATGGGTCATCTTCGCCCTTGCCACCAGTTACACGCTCGGTACTATCGTGGCAGTCGCCATAACGCACCGGTTCCTCAAGAAACGGTTGGGCAATTACGACGGCGGCCGCATCGTTGTTGCCCACCTGCGGATAGCGTGCGCGGCGCTCGGCTCCGGCGCTGCCGGCGTCGTCGTCGTTTGGCTGTTTGGCGGCTATAGCCCCGCCGGATTTGTCTGGGATTCCATCCTGTCGGCCATGCTTGTCGTGGTCATTGGCGGAACCGCGATGGCTGCCGTGTACCTGCTGTTGCTGAAACTCTTCCGGGTCGACGAGCTGAAGGAATTTCTCGAACCGGTGCTGGAAAAGCTGGGCCGCGGGCGCGGGGCGCGGCATCAAGGAGCATGACGTTTTGGATTGGCGTCCGCGGTGCTGACAGGCTTTAGTCAGGTCGCGGAAGGTAAGATCTGTACAACTTAATGATTCGATCGTGTCCAAAATGAATTAGCACAGCCTAGTTGGGAGGTAACCGTGCCACAACGCGTTGACGTCGGCTCCGTATTGGGCGGTCGCTACAAGGTCACCGGTGAGGTGACCGCGTCTGCAGAAGGGGATCTGGTTCTCGATGGGGTGGACCAGGTCCTTAACCGCAGCGTCAGCATCCTGGTAGCAGGACCGGAAAATGCAGAACAAGTAGCCACCAGCGCGAGGGAAATCGCCACCGGTGAACGCCCGGGCAATGTCCAGGTCCTGGACCTCGGCCTAACTGATGGCCGAACCTATTTGGTCACGAACCACACGTCGGCTGCGGATCTGCTCGACCTGGTGGTCGCGGCCAATCCTCCCTACGTTGAACCCTTTTTCACAGATACCCTCGGCACGGAGATTTTCGGCCAGGCGCGTCCCACGGAACCGGAAAATTACGACGACCGCTACCAGCATGTCCGGTATGAAGATGAGCCGCGGCCGACCGTCCAGACGCCGCCGGCCAGAACCAACCGGCCGATAGTTCCACCTCCACCAAGCGCGCCGCCGCGCAGTGCCGGGAGACGGCCGGAGGGCGGAGACAATGATTCCGCCCAAACTGCTGCGACGGCGGCTTCCGCGGCCGCCGCAGCAGGTGCAGCGTCCGGAGCCACCCAACAGCATCGGGAAACACCACCGCCAACGACACAAAAGCCAAAGGTAACGCTTTGGGACGATAACGACTACGGGCATGTCGACGAGGAGCCGCGCCGGGGCCCGCGGGACACCCCCCGCCCTGGTTATGGTGCCGCGGCGGCCGGAGCGGGAGCGGCTTCGGGACGGGCCGCGTCGCACTTCCCCGCTGCGGCCAGGGGAACCGGCGGAGTCCTGCCGGACTACGACGACGAAGCCGACCGGAAGAAGAGTCCCCGCTTTACCCGTTGGCTCGTCGGGGGTGTGCTGGCGGTATTGCTGATTGCCGCCGTCGTCCTGGCCGTTGGACAACTCGGTTCAATGTTCCAGCCCACCGCCTCCGACCCCAGCGGAGCCGGCCAAGAGGCCAGTGCCCCGGAAAGCCAGCCGGAGGATACTTCCGGCTCTTCCAACTCCGCCAGCCCGGAAGAATCCCCATCGGCCTCACCAACCCCATCTGAATCCGCCAACGCAGGAGTCCAGCCCGTGGCCCAGAGCGTGACCCGTCTGGTACCCGACGCGCCCGACCTCGACGCAGTGAACGACGGCGCATTGCCGCAGACGATCGACGACAATCCCGCTACATCCTGGAACAGTCTGTTGTACGCGAACGACACCTTCGGAGGGTTCGCATCGAACCTGGCCCTCGTCGTCGGACTGCAGGAGCAGTCAACGATTACTCAGGTCCAACTTGAGCAACTCAACGGCTCGGGCGGCAGTTTCGAGGTCCTTGTGAATGATGAGCCAACCCTTGAAGGGGCCCAGCAGGTGGCGCAGGGCAGCTTTACCGCTCCCAGCATCACCCTCCCGATTCCAGAGTCGAACGGCGAGCCCCGGACCGCTCAGTACGTGATCATCAACTTCACGGAACTCCCACAGCTCGCCAACAGCAACGGCCCGTTCCCGTGGGGGATCAAACTCGCCGAAATCAATATCAGCTGAGGCATCGTGGACCGGCCGGAATATCCACAGTTCAGAATAAGTTGTGATCGTCAGAGGCAACAGGCGGCGGGCGGGAGCCCTTCAGACAAAGTCTCCGGCGCCGCGCACTACCAAGGAAGAGGTTCACTGCCAGTGAGCACTGATACAGATATGTCCGCATTCGCAGAAGACGGGTCCGGCAGCGACATCCACGACGTGATTATCGTTGGCTCCGGACCCGCTGGATACACCGCCGCCGTATACACCGCACGCGCGGCGCTGAAGCCATTGATGTTCGCCAGCTCCGTAGAGGCCGGCGGTGAGCTCATGAACACCACTGACGTGGAGAACTATCCCGGGTTCCCCGAGGGTGTTATGGGACCTGACCTGATGGAACAGTTCGAGAAGCAGGCAGCGCGTTTTGGAACCCGGATCGAATTCGAGGACGTAACGAGGCTCGAGCTGAAAGGTGACATCAAATCGGTCACTATCGCTACCGGTGAGACTTATCTGGCCCGGGCCATCATCATCTCCACAGGTTCGGCCTACCGCGAACTTGGACTTGCGGACGAAAAGCGGCTCTCGGGCCATGGTGTCAGCTGGTGTGCAACCTGCGACGGTTTCTTCTTCAAAGACCAGGACATTGCCGTCGTCGGTGGTGGAGATTCCGCCATGGAGGAGGCTCTGTTCCTGACCAAATTTGCCAGCTCCGTGACTGTGGTTCACCGCCGCGACAGCCTCCGCGCCTCAAAGATCATGCAGGACCGGGCGTTCGATAATCCAAAAATCAACTTCGTCTGGAATGCCGGCGTCACCGGTATCGACGGTGACGCAAAGGCTTCAGGCTTGCGACTGAAGAACAACCTTACCGGCGAAGAAAGCGTTCTGGCTGTCACCGGTGTATTTGTCGCCATCGGCAATGACCCGCGCGTGGACCTCGTCAAGGACCAGCTCGAACTGACGCCAGAGGGAACCATTGCCGTCCAGGGCCGCAGCTCGAAGACGTCGCTTCCTGGCGTTTTCGCCGCCGGGGACGTTATTGACCCGACCTACCGCCAGGCCATCACAGCATCCGGTTCGGGCTGTGTTGCCGCTATCGACGTCGAGCACTACTTGGCGGCGCGTCCAGGCGGCGTTCCCGCGCAGACGGTTCCTGTGGAAGAAGCAGCAACGGTCTAGTAGACCCCATCACCAAGAATTGAGAAAAATATGAGCAACGCAAAAGATGTAACTGACGAGACATTCCAGGCAGATGTTCTCGACGCCGGCAAGCCGGTCATTGTCGATTTCTGGGCCGAATGGTGCGGACCATGCCGGAAGCTTTCGCCGATTCTCGACGAGATTGCCGCTGAGCATTCGGAAAAGATCGATGTGGTCAAGCTTAACGTGGACGACAGTCCCGGAATCGCCGCAAAATACGGAATCACCTCAATTCCGGCCGTTTATGTCTTCAAGGACGGCGAAGTCGCGGCAACGGCGATTGGTGCCAGGCCGAAGCAGTACTTTGAGCAGGAATTTGCAGAGTTCCTCAAGTAATTAACGTGAACGCGGCGCAGGCAGGAACCAACCTGCAACGAAGCGACATCAGCCAGCGCGTAGTCACTCTCCGTCGGAGGTTGCTGCGCGCTGGCGTTTCCGTGTCGTATCTCGATCCAGCCGATGTAAACAATCCCTCATTCTTCGACGACCATGTCGACGCTGCAGTACGTGCCTTCCAGCAGAGCAGGGGGCTGATCGTCGACGGCATTGTTGGTGAAGAGACAGACCATTCCCTTAGTGAAGCCCAATTCAAGCTGGGAGACAGAACCATTGGGTACAACGGACCCGGAAACGCTCCCACCCGTGGGGACGATGTTACTGAATTGCAGCGCCAGCTCTCGCATTTAGGTTTCTTCTACGGCCATATCGACGGAGAGTTCGGTCCGCCGACTCAAGCCGCGGTCGAGGAGCTGCAACGTAATGTCGGGCTTGAAGCCACCGGTTCCTGCACCGGCGCCACGATTTCCGCTCTCGCCCGGATCAACCGGTCTATCAGCGCGAGCAAGGCCTTTTCACTTCGTGATTACGAACGGCTAAATCAGGCGAGCGCGGCGCTTTCGGGGCGGGTCATAGTTCTTGATCCAGCACCTGAGGGCGGTCTCCCAGTGGACTCCTTGAATCAAGAACGCTTGGCCGAAAGCCACATCACCTCAGATATAGGGCAACGTGTTTCCTCCATTCTCGATCGATTCGGTGCGAGAGTCGTTTCCACCCGCGTCGAGGACCAGTATCGGACACCACGCGAGCGGATCGAATCAGTTCGCGACAGCGGTGCGAGTCTGGCGATCACATTGCATTGCGATTGGTTGTCGAACCCAGTTGCCAGCGGGGTATCCGCTTTTTATTGGGGACTACCCGAAAGCAACGAGACACGGTCCCCAATCGGGGAGCGCGTCGCCCATCTCCTGCAAAGAGAAGTGGTAGCGCGCACAGGAATGGTCGACCTCGGTGTCCATCCCCGCTCCTGGGAGACGTTGCGCTCCAGTAGGATCCCATCGGTACAACTCGAGCTGGGATACTTGAGCAACGACGACGACGCAGCCAAACTGGCCACCCCGGTCTTCCGCCAGGTACTGGCCGACGCTATCGTAATCGGCATCCAACGGCTCTACCTTGTCGAAGAAGACGACCATCCGACGGGGAGTCTCGGTGTAGACGACGTGGGACGCTTCAATGACGTCGTTGCCGAACGTGAACCGTAGAACTTCGAGGTCTGCACGTTCCGCAACCAATAATGGTTTATCGGATCTGAGTACGTACAAATCTGGGGAGAAACCCAACCCAATCCTGGCGATCCGCTGTTCCACGTAGACACAACAGTCCAATAAAAGATCGGATTCCGTGCTGCCCCGTCAGCATGGGAACGTTCATACTGCCATGTGCGCCGATTCGACGTTATGTTTCACGTGGAACCAGTCCTCCGGAAGCCTATCCTGCGCGGCCATAGCTTACACGAAACACCTGCCGGCGCAGGATCACCAAACTTCTCCCAGAGTTCCGAACAGAGAACACCAACTCAGACCGAAAGCAGCGGGAAGACAGGGAGAAGTTGTAAAGCACCCCACATGACGCAGCGACATCTGCCGAATACGGTGGACTTTACCGAGATAAGTCTCTCGCGCAGTGACATTCTGGGTTCTATAGCCCTGCTCTCAGGGCGACGGGGCGTGCCTATACGCAGTGCACCGCGTGCAGCTTTGCACGACGGCAGAGACCTACAACCCGGCCTAGGTCCTGCCTCCCTCGCCGGGAGGAGGGAATGTTCCCAGAGCTATACCGATTTTTGTGACTCCCGGTCGGTCTCATCTCGGGCCGGTGGAACTGTTCCACGTGAAACGTTGGCCCAGAATGCCCTCGCAGCCGCTACCGCCAAGCGACCGTCCACCTCCGGACCGCGGGCGGTGTTCATCGGGTCGCCCGGCCCCGCCCATGGGCTCCGAGGCTAACGTCTGGATCCGCCTCATCAGACTGGGAACCTCGGCTTGCCAGCGACCGTGTGCGGACCACACTTTACGACTTCGGCGGGCTCCGCGTGGAACATCTGAAAGCCTTCGGACCGGGGCCAGGCAGATTTCACGTGGAACATCCGGCGTCTTGAATGTACCGATGGTTACCTACCTAGAAGAAGCGCCGCCCCAGAGATCCAGATGCCGTCAGCATATGTATATCCAAACTCGGATCTGTAACGGACCATAGAAAATACGCGCCCGTGCCCTATAGAAATCTATTCATTGACGCATAGTTATAACGACGCTTGGGGTAAACAACGGGCCACTCCCTGGTGGCGCGCAACCTGTGACCAGCCCCCACCGGAGTCGTCCGCGCTACGCTGTTCCCGGATACCACTGAGCTATATTTCCCGTTTGAAGTAAAGACAGTTCACTCGGACTAGACGTAGCTGCCGACAGATACCGACTGATGCGCCCTGACTAAGGGTACGCTATGGGTCTAGGGCGCTTACATCGAAGGATTCCGGGGGGATGCACCTCCGTTGCGCAGTGCGTCCTTGTTCCACGTGAAACGCCGATGTGACCCCGCTCTACGTCAGGTTCAGGGTCAACAGCCTTGAGAAAAGGCCTTACTGCGGACGTTTTGCTCATCATCCTTCCAGGGAAAGACTAGCTGAACGTTTCCTAGCAACAACAGGAGGTCAGTGCACGGCCCCGAACTAATGTGCCCGTCGCTTGGCTCCTGGTCGGAGCTGTCAGAAGCAACAAAGAAGGGGGCATAGAAGCATTCGGAGTATCACATCGCGTGCCGCAAGGAACCCGCAGAAATACGTTGCATGCTTTGGCGGGCCGCTTCCTCCATTCCATGTTTCACGTGGAACATCCGCAACGCCGGCCGAGAGATCGCGCTGCACTCTTAGACACCGGCGCCTGTCCGCTACGAGCGGCCGCCACAATCAACGGTGCCGTCGGAGACGCAGAGAAAGTCGCAGGACTATCAGGAATCCCACGACAAATTGATAGCAATGGCTGCGTCGAACCAAGAATACTTGGAGTGAACATGGCGAGGACGAGCGTATGCCCCCTTTTTCCCTAACCCAGGAAAGTCGTCAAAATTGAGCGACGGTTCCAACAATATTTGCGTCGATAGTGGCAAACTCCTTCGTGCTATTCAGCCACCACCAGATCAGACGCGGCTGGGGGGTCTGTTTCACGTGAAACAGACCCCCCAGAACAAACCCGGCAGATCCTAGTTCGGGCTAGGGTTCAGCACGCTCATGATGCGGTTTAGGTCATCCACGCTGGCAAACTCGATCGCAACCTTCCCCTTACGCGCGCCCAACGTAATTTTGACGCTGGTATCGAGCCGATCGGAGAGGGAGGTCGCCAGGTAGTCAAGTCGTTCGTGCCGCGCCCCGGCTTCTGGCCTGTTGCTTCGCACTGGGCGCTTGAGTCCATCACTCATCGATACGATCTCCTCAGTGGCCCTGACCGATAGACCCTCCGACACGATTCTCTGCGCCAGCTTCTCCATCTCCGCGGCGTCCGTAAGACTCAGTAGTGCCCGTGCGTGCCCGGCGGAAAGGACACCCGCGGCAACCCTGCGCTGAACCAACGGGGGCAACTTCATGAGTCGGAGCATATTAGAAACCTGAGGACGGGATCTCCCGATGCGATCCGCCAGCTCATCGTGGGTACATCCAAAGTCATCTAGCAGCTGCTGATATGCAGCCGCCTCCTCCAGCGGATTCAAATCGCTGCGGTGAAGGTTCTCCAGTAAAGCATCCCGAAGGAGATCATCATCGGTCGTGTGCCGGATAATGGCAGGAATCGCCTCGAGTCCTGCTTCCTTGGTGGCGCGCCAACGCCGCTCGCCCATGACGAGTTCGTACTCGTAATCCCCACCTTCAGAAGATGGACGAACGACAATAGGTTGCAGGACTCCGATCTCCCGAACGGAGTGGACCAATTCAGACATGTCGTCTTCATCGAAAACGTTGCGCGGCTGCTTCCGATTGGGGTGGATGGAACCTACAGGCACTTCTGCAAAGGAGGTCCCTGGCACCTCAACCAGCGTTTCACGTGAAACCTCGGCCTGTCCTTGCCGCTGCTCTACAGGAGGCTGTTCCTGGGCCGATGGCGCAGATTCGGGGAAAAAGACGTCAACCGGCCGGCCTGCCCGCGCTACCGGCTTTTGTTCGACTGTCTCGCCTTCTGCGCCGGGCTCGGGCGGAACGCTCGGAATAAGGGCACCCAGGCCTCTACCGAGTCCTCTGCGTTTTTCAACCACGGAATTGTCCTCCCTATCGCCCACGAGAAGGGGCGGTTCTACGTGAAACATTCTTACTCAGTGTAAGGGTTTCAGCGACGAGAACCGGGCGGGTTGTTCAGGGTGTCTTGCGTTCTGCGATTTCCGTTGCCGCTTCCAAGTACGACAGCGCACCGCTGGAGGACGGATCGTATGTCATAACGGTCTGCTGATAGCTAGGCGCTTCGGATATACGCACGGAACGGGGAACTACAGCCCCTAGAACCTGGTCCGGAAAGTGCTCACGTACTTCGGATGCAACTTGGGCAGCAAGATTTGTGCGGCCGTCATACATGGTCAAAAGTATCGTGGAAACAACCAGATCTGCGTTCAAATGCTTTTGGATCATCTCGATATTTTTGAGCAACTGGCTCAAACCCTCCAGAGCGTAGTATTCGCACTGGATAGGTATCAGAACTTCGCCGGCGGCCACAAAAGCATTCACCGTCAAGAGACCCAAGCTTGGTGGACAGTCGACAAATACGTAATCGAGTCTTTCCTGACCAGCCTTTTCCCTGTCCTTGGCGTAGACATCGAGCGCCCGGCGCAGACGCTGTTCACGTGCAACGAGCGATACGAGTTCTATTTCAGCTCCGGCTAAATGGATCGTGGCCGGAGCACACAGCAAACTGGGAATGTCAGCTGACGGGCTGACTACCTCCGACATGGATACATCATTGATGAGAACGTCATAGATGCTCGTCACTTCCGCGTGGTGATCTACGCCCAACGCAGTCGATGCGTTTCCCTGGGGATCTATATCGACCACAAGGACGTTCAGCCCCGCCCCTGCAAGAGCCGCAGCAATATTGACCGTGGTTGTAGTCTTGCCGACGCCCCCCTTTTGGTTGCTGACGGTGAAGACGCGTGTCTTGTCAGGTCGGGGAAGGGACCGTCCGGCCAGCTTTTCCCGGCGCTTATTCTCGCTCGCGAGTTCCCTGGCAAGGGGCGTGCTGTCATCCAAGCTATCGATGACGTTGGGGGAAGCCTTGTCGGCGCCATCTTTGGGGGCCTGCGGCCGTGCGTTCAACACAGGGGAGGATTGGGCCTTACCGACTGCCTCTGCAACTGCAACGGATGAACCACTCTGCGACGGGGAAGAGTTTCCATTCCTGGATGCCACAGTACTGGAGGGCGTTTCACGTGAAACTATGCCAATATTTGCGGGGTCAACAAACGAATCAGGTTGTCCGGTCGCAATTTGGGTCGAGAACGCGGAACCAAGGGAGCCGAGTGGAGGTATTCGCTTGGATGAATCTTTAAAGCTCACTGGGACTCGCTAACTTTCGAGATGAATTCAGCCATTTCTTCAAGGGTAACCGGTACGGAACGGACCGCCCGGCAATGACCTGCCGCACAGGATGCACCTACCGGGTCTAAGCCCGGCCCACTCTGATCCGCACCACCGTCGTCGGATCCTCCAGCAGATTAGCGCCGGCCGTTACCACTGAAGTCTCAGTCCCGCCGAGCTTGCGGATCCTCTTTGATGCGGTCTCCAGCTCTTCACCGGCACTGCGACCCTTGATAGCCAATACTTCCCCTTGGCCGTGAAGAAGTGGAATAGTCAGCTGAACGAGTTTTGACAACGCCGAGACAGCCCGGGCAGTTACGACATCAGCATTCACTGAATCAATCACTTGCTCAGCCCGACCGCGGAGTACAGTGACGTTGGACAGTTCAAGATCGGTGACAACTTCGCCAAGCCATTGTACGCGCCGCTCGAGGGGTTCGATCAGCGTCACTGTCAGGTCCCGGCGGGCGATCGCCAAGGCCAGGCCAGGAAGTCCTGCACCACTGCCTACATCTGCTACGTGCGCTTTGCCGGAAATGAGCTCCCCAACGACCGCACAATTGAGGACGTGCCGACTCCACAACTTGGGGACTTCCCGTGGCCCTAGAAGGCCGCGTTCGATGCCAGTGGTGGAAAGATGCCTAACGAATCGTTCAGCCAAACCAAGCCGGTCGCCAAAGACTATCTCGGAAGCACGCCTCTCCGCCTCAGTTATTTCCACCAGACACCCTTGCTCTGTAGCATGCATCGCGCTGAATCCGGTACCCGGACATCGGTAATGTTCTTAGTCGTCGGCCATCGATACTACGATGTGGCGCTTGGAGCCTTCACCTTCAGATTCGCTAATGTACCCGAGGTCCGCAACGGCATCATGTACGATCTTGCGTTCGTAGGCGCTCATCGGCGCTAACGCGTACTCTTCGCCGCTCTCCTTCACCTTGGCGACAGCATCCTCGGCAAGCTTTGTGAGCACGGCACTGCGCTTCTCACGGTAATCCGTGATGTCGAGAACAAGCCGTGACCTGTTTTCTGTCGCGCTGAGAACTGACAACCGGGTGAGCTCCTGAAGTGCTTCCAGGACCTCCCCATCCCGGCCTACAAGCTGCTGAAGCCCTTCGTTCTCGTCGTCATCCGAAACTATGGATATGTACGTACGCCCATTGCGGATCTCGATGTCGATGTCCCCATCGATGTCGGCAATATCGAGCAGTTCCTCGAGGTAATCAGCGGCTACGTCGCCCTCCTCTTCGAGACGACTCGCCGTCGGCTCTTCAGGAGCAACGCCGTCGTTCTTCTCTTCCGTGGTCTCTTCTATGCGCTCAGTCGTCATTTTCTCTTCCTATTTTTACGTGCAGGTTGTTGACGCTGGCCGCGGGGTGCCGCAGGCGTCTCGACAGCGGCTTCGTCCTTCTTCGCGTCCTCGACGGGCAGTCCCTTACGTGCCCTGCGTTGGGCGAGTGCCTTTGCGGCAGGCGATCCCGGCGTCGGCATCCGGCGGATCACGAAGAACTGCTGTGCCATGGTCCAGATATTGGTGGTTGTCCAATAGACCAAAACACCGATTGGGAAGTTTATGCCACCAATTGCGAACACGAGCGGCAGGATGTACAGCATCATCTTCTGCTGCCGCATGAAGGGGCTGGCCATTGCCTCTTCGGACATGTTCTTCGACATGATCTGCTTTTGGGTGATGAATTGCGATGCGGTCATCGCGACGATCATCACCAGGGAAAGGACAACAACGGTCCACTGGCTCTCGCCTCCACCGCCGTGCAGCAGCGTTGCCGATAGTGGGGCGCCAAAGATGGTCGCCGCGTCGAACTCCTGAACCTGATCCGGGCTCAGCGCTCCGACTTTTTCTCCGGCTTCAGCAGCATCAGAGATCCCATTCAAGACAGTGAACAGGGAGAAGAAGAACGGCATCTGGATAAGCATGGGAAGACATGCCGAGAACGGGTTGGTCCCGTGTTCCTTGTACAGGGCCATCTGTTCCTGCGTCATGGCCTGACGGGAGAGCTGGTCGGTCTTTCCCTTGTATTTCTTCTGCAGCGCCCGCAACTCGGGCTGAAGCGCCTGCATCCCGCGCTGGGCCTTGATCTGCTTAACGAAAACAGGAATCAGTGCAGCACGGATCACCAACACGAGGCCAATAATGGACAGGGTCCAGGTCCAGCCCGACGCCGGATCAAGCCCCAGGAAGGTAAACGCCTCGTGGAAGCCGATCATGATGATCGACACAAACCATCGGAAAGGCAACAGGATGGTGTTAAAGAATTCGAACATTATCTTCTACGCTCCTCAGGCCGCGTTACGGCCCTGTACATCCGACGGAATCTCGGGGTGATTCAGCACAACTATCTCGGGGGTCCTGTCCGGATCGCTCCATACCTTCCCCCCACCTGGCACATGATCGACGCCACCGCCATTCCATGGATGGCATCGGGCAAGTCTCCTTGCAGCCAGCCAACTGCCTTTGACTGCTCCATGAACCGTGATGGCTTCCAGAGCGTAGGCAGAGCAGGATGGGAAGAACCGGCATACCTGCCCATAGAGCGGAGATACAACCCGCCGGTACAGTTTCAAGATGGCGATGAGGACGCTCTGGGGAAGAGTCCAGAGGATACGGAGCCCCGGGCGACGGAGAACATCAGATGCTCTCATTCGCCCTGTCCTTTCTCTGCACCAATATCCCGGTCACCACGGCCAAGCCGCTTGAAAACAACGGACCTGGCCTTCCCATAGTCTCTTGACAAATCGTGCCAAGAGGCCCCGGCGGCAGGCGCCAATGCGCGGACTACGAACGCCAACCCGGTTGGATGTGACTGGACGTCCGCAGCGGCGAGTTCCCGCAACCGTCTCTTTACTAGATTACGCGTAACGGCGTTGCCTACCGACTTGGAGACAATAAAACCTGCTTTTGTCGCCTCTGCCGGAGAAGTCCGGACGGCATATAGCACTAAGTTCCGGCGCCCATAACGGGCCCCGGAACGTACGGTTGTGGAAAACTCTGCTGATGTCCGCAGTCTGTTCCTGACGGGCAACACCGCCGGATCAGTTGCGTTGCCGCTGAGGCAGCATCATCAACATGCTGTTTATGGTTAGGCCGACAGTTCGGTGCGGCCCTTGTTGCGGCGTGCCGACAGAATGGCACGTCCGGCGCGGGTACGCATACGAAGACGGAAGCCGTGCTTCTTGGCACGACGGCGGTTATTCGGCTGAAAAGTCCGCTTGCTCACGGTAGTAACTCCAAGACATCAAGGATGCGCCTACCCGATACGACAATGGGGAAGAACAGGCTGGCGCTATGTATTCGGGTGTTCGCTCATCTCCATCCCCCTTGACCGTGCTATCAACAGCGGTTCCTGGGCGTGCGGAAGTGCCATGAACGGACACAAAGGACTACATTACGTTAGGCGAGAAGCCCAACTCACGTCAAACTGCGGCCCAGGAACAGCCTACTAGGTGACTGGCGTTTTCTGTGGAAAACCGGGGCGTGTCCAATGCTTCCCTGACCCTGTAGAACATCACCTGTGTGATTTTTCCACAAGGCCGATCCCAACTATGTTCTGTCCGGCACTTGCTTTAGGCTTGCCGAATGAATCATTTATCCACCGGCTGTGTATAACTCTGTGGATGATGCCGCCAACCAACTTCCGATCATCCAAGAGGGGTCCGCGTGAGCACTGACGAATTGAATGACGTCGGGAGTTCATGGCGCCAAGTGGTGCAGATACTCAAGGAAGATGACAGAGTTACCCCCCGTCACAGGGCCTTCGTCGTGCTGGCTCAGCCATTGGGCTTGATCGGTACAACATTGCTTCTGGCCGTACCGAACGAGTTGACGCGTGAAGTCATGCAGACTCAGCTGAAAAACCAGTTGGATCAGGCACTCCGCACTGTATTTGTTGCAGACATCCTGTGTGCCTTCAGTATCGACTCCGATCTCACTCCGGTTCACGATGAGGAGCCGGAACCCACTCCCCGTCCGATGCCGGCTCCCTCACCTGTCCCCGCCCCTGCCGACGCCGCCGGCCAGCCGTCGATGCCGAGCGACCCACAGGAATTTGGCCGGCTGAATCCAAAGTATGTTTTTGATTCATTCGTGATTGGCTCCTCCAACCGCTTTGCCCATGCCGCCGCGGTAGCAGTGGCCGAGGCTCCGGCCAAGGCCTACAACCCGTTGTTCATTTACGGCGAGTCCGGTCTGGGCAAGACACACCTGCTGCATGCGATAGGCCACTATGCCAGGCACCTGTACAGCGGCGTTCGTGTGCGTTACGTCAATTCGGAGGAATTCACGAACGAATTCATCAACTCAATTCGCGACGACGAGGGTACGAGCTTCAAGTCCATCTACCGCAATGTGGATATTCTGCTGATAGACGACATTCAGTTCCTGTCTGGGAAGGAAGCGACTCAAGAGGAGTTCTTCCATACGTTCAACGCCTTGCACAATCACAACAAACAAGTCGTCATTACTTCGGACCAGCCTCCGAAACAGCTGTCCGGGTTTGAGGACCGCATGCGGTCCCGATTTGAATGGGGACTGCTGACCGACGTCCAGCCTCCAGAGCTTGAGACCCGCATCGCCATTCTCCGGAAAAAGGCCGCTGGTGAGGGGTTGTCCGCTCCCGATGATGTACTCGAGTACATCGCGTCAAAAATATCCACCAATATCCGTGAACTTGAAGGCGCGCTAATCCGCGTTACGGCATTCGCCAGCCTGAATCGCCAGGAAGTCGATGTCTCGCTGGCCGAGGCCGTGCTCAAAGACCTGATCAGTGACGATGCGCGTGAAATCACATCGGCGACGATTCTTGGGCAGACTGCAGCATACTTCAAACTCAGCATGGAAGAACTGTGCAGCAAATCCCGCACCAGGACGCTCGTTACTGCGCGCCAGATTGCGATGTACCTGTGTCGCGAATTAACCGACATGTCGCTTCCGAAAATCGGCCAGGAACTGGGAGGACGGGATCACACAACGGTGATCCATGCGGACCGTAAGATCCGGGAGCTCATGGCTGAGAGGCGGGTTATCTACAACCAGGTGACCGAGCTGACCAACGCCATCAAACATCAGCAAAGGGAAGGCTAACGCCCTCGCAAAACACCGGATCCAGCAGTAATTAACAGCTGTGGATAACATTGTGGACAGTTACGTGGACAAGTGCACTCCTCCGGGGGAAAACTACCGGGGCTCCTGTGGATCCCTGAAATGACGGGGTAAGTTGTCCACATTGATCAACAGAACCGCTGCGGCCAGCCCCACAAACTATCCACAGGCGACATCAGTGGCATACCAGTCCTGAATAAGGTTATCCACAGTTTCAACAGGGGTTATTAACACTACGAATCTTAAACATTTGGATTCTTCCAAATAACACTTTCCCCTCCCGTCAGAGCGTCCCATGAGCTTCGCTGTGAGGGTGGAGAACTTCGGAACACTGTCGATGCAAGAATGCCTCTGCTGGGGCTAAGCTGGCACAGAGTGTAATTCCTGTACCGGCGTCACAACCCTCCTGTGGAGCGGTAGGGTTGACGCGCGGCATGGAATCAAAGGATTGAGAAACCCATCGTGAAAGGTGGCACGTAAGCGTGAAGTTCAGAGTCGAGCGGGATGTCCTAGCAGAGGCGGTTACATGGACAGCCCGATCCCTGTCGCCGCGTCCGCCTGTCCCGGTTCTTTCCGGGCTGCTGCTCAAAGCCTCGGCCGGCACCCTCAGCCTTGCAAGTTTCGACTATGAGATCTCGGCCCGTTTGGAAATCCCTGCGGACATAACCGAAGAGGGAAAAATCCTGGTTTCGGGCCGGCTCCTGGCCGATATTTGCCGCAGTTTGCCCTCAGCGCCGGTTGAAGTTCAAACGGACGGTTCCAAAGTCACGTTGACGTGTCGGAACAGCCGGTTCAACCTGGCTACCATGCCAGAGGCGGATTATCCTGAACTTCCGGCGCTTCCCGATATCAGCGGAACGGTGGACGGTGAAGCCTTTGCCCAGGCCGTTTCGCAGGTCATCATTGCTGCAAGCAGGGATGACACGCTGCCGATTCTTACCGGTGTGCGGATGGAGATCGAAGATGATCTGATCACGTTGCTCGCGACCGACCGGTACAGGCTTGCCATGCGGGAAGTTTCCTGGCGCCCGGCGAGCAGCGGTATTTCCACGTCGGCTCTGGTTAAAGCCAAGACTCTTAACGAGGTGGCGAAGACCCTGGGCGGCTCTGGCGACATCAATATTGCCTTGTCGGATAACAGTGAGCTTATTGGTTTCGAAAGTGGCGGCCGGCGTACGACATCACTGTTGGTCGACGGCGATTACCCTAAGATCAGGGCTCTCTTTCCTGAGAACACTCCAATTCATGCGACCGTGGAGACGACCACGCTGGTTGAAGCGGTTCGACGTGTGGCTCTCGTTGCCGAGCGGAATACGCCCGTCCGACTCGCATTCACCGATGGTCAGCTGAGCCTCGATGCCGGTACCGGCGAAGACGCGCAGGCATCAGAAGCGATTGAGGCAGCACTGACCGGAGACGACATCACGGTCGCCTTCAATCCGCACTACCTCAGTGAAGGCCTCAACGCTTTTGACAGCAAGTATGTGCGCTTCTCATTCACCACCCCGCCCAAGCCTGCCGTCGTGTCCGCCCAGGATGACATCGATGGTGACGATGACGACAAGTACCGCTACCTCCTGATGCCGGTTCGGTTGCCTAACTAGTAGCCGGGATCACCGCCGGCTGAAGTAAGGAATCAACTCCAGGAAAGAGTGATCAAGGTGCACATTGGACTCGTCGGTCTCGGCAAAATGGGCTTTAACATGCGCGAACGGATGCGCCGAAAAGGTCTCGAAGTCACTGGCTATGATCGCAATCCCGAGCGTTCCGACGTCGACTCGATCCAGAAAATGGTCGCCGCGCTTCCGTCTCCCCGCGCTGTGTGGGTCATGGTTCCGGCCGGTGACATCACAACAAGTGTGATCACCGAAGTTGCCGCGGAGTTGGCTGAAGGCGACATCATCATTGACGGTGGTAACTCAAAGTTCACCGATGATGCTAAACACGGCGCCTTGCTGGCAGAGAAGAAAATCGGCTTCGTCGACGTCGGTGTTTCCGGCGGGATCTGGGGCCTTGAAGAGGGATACGCCATGATGGCCGGCGGCGATGCCGGCCATATTGAATTGATCATGCCAGTTTTTGACGCCTTGCGTCCGGATGGGGCACGGGAAGAAAGTTTCGTCCATGTCGGCGACACCGGGGCCGGGCACTACGCCAAGATGGTTCACAACGGCATTGAGTACGGACTGATGCAGTCCTATGCCGAGGGGTACGAGATCCTGGCCTCAAAAGACATCATCAAGGATGTGCACGGAACATTCCGGGCGTGGCAGAGGGGAACAGTTGTACGCTCTTGGTTGCTGGACCTGTTGGTGAAGGCACTGGAGGAAGACCCGGATCTGTCCGGGACGGGTGGCTACGTTGAAGATTCCGGAGAGGGAAGATGGACAGTGGAAGAGGCTATCGAACATGCCATCCCTGCACCTGCCATCACCGCTGCGCTGTTCGCCCGCTTCTCATCCAGGCAGAAGGATGCACCGGCGATGAAAGCGGTGGCCGCCTTGCGCCACCAGTTTGGCGGCCACGCCGTCAGACCGGCCGGGGAATAGTGCTTTCTGCAACACCCCCGGGACCACCAATAAGTCTGTCTTCTGATAGAGCACTGTTCGACTGCAAGAATTGGAATAGCGACCGGTGTACGTAGAGTTTCTTTCCCTGACCGACTTCCGCAGCTACAGCCAATTGGATGTGGAGCTGGGCCCCGGTGTCACTGTCTTTGTTGGTCCAAACGGGCTGGGCAAAACCAATATCGTCGAGGCGATTGGCTATCTTGCTTCAATGTCGTCGCATAGGGTCAGCACCGATGTGCCCCTGATTCGTTTTGGCGCCGAACGTGCCATGGTAAGAGCTCGACTTCGCCGGGGCAGCCAGGGAACCGCCGTCGAAATGGAAATTAACGCTGCAAAATCCAACCGCGCCAGAATCAACCGGGCCAACCCTGTTCGGGCCAGGGATGCGCTGGGCATTTTCCGCACCGTCCTCTTCGCACCGGAAGATTTGGCCCTGGTCAAGGGTGACCCGTCGAACCGGCGCAGATTCCTGGATGACCTGCTTGTTGCGCTGCGCCCCCGCCATGCCGCCACCAGAAGCGACTACGAACGGGTACTCAAGCAGAGGAACGCCCTGCTCAAATCCGCCCGGGCCAGCGGCAAATTCACCGAAGGGCATCAGGCAACCTTGGATGTCTGGAACCAGCATATGGCTGTGGCTGGTGCGCAGTTGTTACGGGCCCGTTTGGATCTGGTCGATCAACTCCAACCCCATATCGCTCGTGCCTACAACGACCTCACCGATGGTTCCAAACTGGCGGGCGCCAAGTATAAATCGACCATCCAGACCGCCCTGGCCGATGACGGAGCCGCAGAGGAAGAGATCTCCGAAACGGCCCAGGACCTGTATCCACTCAGCGTGGACCAGCTGGCGGAAATGTACTTAGCCGCATTTGAGGTCCAGCGCCGTAAGGAGCTGGAACGGGGAGTCTCACTTGTCGGACCACACCGGGACGAGATCGAACTTATGCTCGGTGAGGCGCCGGCGAAGGGATATGCGTCCCATGGTGAGACCTGGTCCGTCGCGTTGTCGCTGCGGTTGGCCTCGTATTATGTTTTCCTAGCCGACGATGACGCCGCCGGCGCGGCTCCGATCCTGGTCCTTGATGATGTCTTCGCGGAGCTGGATGTCCAGCGTCGTGCGAGGCTGGCTGAAATCGTTGCCACCACCGAACAGGTCTTGGTCACGGCTGCCGTGGCGGAGGATATCCCCGCCGCGCTGGATGGCCGCCGGATTAAAGTCGTGGCTGGCGGGTTGAGCGATGGCGACTAGCAACAAGGGAACTCCACCGGACGGGGACGGCCGCGATGACAAAAACGGTCAGCAGTTTGAATCCCGCCAGGACATCGACGCCGCCAGTTCTGCACTAAACCGGATGCGCGAAGCCGCGCTGTTGAGGGGAGATCGCCGTACCGCTCCCGGCCGCACATCAGGACCCGCCCAGCGGAGGCAGCATCGTGGGTATCACCAACGGGAGGATTTCGGGCGGGAGCCTCAGGGGCTGAGCAACATCGTCGGCCGTCTCGTCAGGGAACGTGGGTGGACGGCTCCTGTGGCAGTTGGTTCCGTCATGGCCCGGTGGAATCAATTGGTTGGGCCTGATATCTCGGCCCATTGCCAGCCGGAAAGTTTTGCCGACACAACGATTGCCGTGAGGTGTGATTCAACGGCATGGGCCACACAATTGCGGCTGCTCAGTCCCAATCTGCTGGCAAAATTTGATGCGGAACTGGGACAAGGCATCGTGACGAAAATCCATGTCATCGGCCCGGCCGCACCCAGCTGGCGGAAGGGGAACCGTTCGGTGAGTGGACGCGGCCCCAGGGACACCTACGGCTAACGTCGAACGTCGTCGCTTTTGGGAGTCCATGTGAGAATATGCACCGGAATGTCCACAGCTGTGGATAACTTTTCGCCCCGGCACAACGCCGTGTAGGACTCCGTATGGGCCGTAGGACGTATGGAACCTTCGCTACATGTGTCGGAATCGCTCAAATGCCGCATTATTGGCCGCGCATGGACGGTTCAGTGCGGTCTGAGCCCAGGGGACAAGGTAGAATAGAGAGAGGATACACCGGGTGCGGCCCGTTTTGCGCCCGGATGTTGCTTTGTGCCCTCCAGCCCCTCTTTTAGGAGTAGACAGCGCCTGTGGTTAATGACAATCCGGCCCATGCCGAAAACGAGATTGCACCTGATACTGCCGTTATGAGGGACTACGGCGCCGACGACATCACCGTCTTGGAAGGCTTGGAGGCGGTTCGCAAGCGTCCAGGCATGTATATCGGATCAACCGGGCCCCGTGGTCTGCACCATCTGGTGTATGAGGTTGTGGATAACTCTGTGGATGAGGCTCTTGCGGGCTATTGCACCCACATTGAAATAACGCTGCTCGCAGATGGCGGCGTGCGGGTTGTCGACAATGGACGCGGAATCCCCGTGGATATGCACAAGACCGAAAAGCGGCCGACCGTCGAAGTTGTGATGACGATCCTTCACGCCGGCGGAAAGTTTGGGGGTGGCGGATACGCCGTTTCCGGAGGCTTGCACGGCGTCGGAATCTCGGTGGTTAACGCCTTATCCAGCCAGGTCGAAACAGAGGTACGCCGTCAGGGATATGTCTGGAACCAGTCCTTCGCCAATGGCGGAATGCCTGTCGGTGAACTGCGCAAGGGCGAGGAAACCTCGGAGACAGGGACGTCCCAGACCTTCTATGCCGATCAGAGCATATTCGAAACCACCGACTACGATTTTGAAACCCTGCGGGCCCGTTTCCAGCAGATGGCATTCCTGAATAAGGGCTTGACCATCACCATGACCGACGAGCGGGTGATGGAGGAAGACGGCGATGAGCTTGCCGAGGAAGAAGACGAGACTCCCAAGCACCGGCGCGTTTCCTACCGCTATGACAACGGGCTGCTGGATTACGTCACCTACCTGAACTCCTCTAAGAAGGTGGATGTTATCCATGAGGATGTCATCGCCTTTGAGACAGAGGACAAAGAACGTGAAATCGCTCTCGAGATGGCGATGCAGTGGACGACCGCATATTCCGAAAGCGTCCATACTTACGCCAACACCATCAACACCCATGAAGGCGGAACCCACGAAGAAGGCTTCCGCGCCGCGATGACCTCCCTGATCAACCGGTACGCCAGGGACAAGAACATCATCAAGGAGAAGGACGACAATCTGACCGGAGACGACATCCGTGAGGGTTTGACCGCGGTTATCTCGGTAAAACTTGGGGAACCGCAGTTCGAGGGCCAGACGAAGACGAAACTCGGAAACTCGGAGGCTCGAACCTTTGTTCAGAAGGCAGTGAACGAGCTGCTGGGTGACTGGTTGGACAGGAATCCGGGTCCGGCCCGGGACGTCATCCGCAAATCCATTCAGGCATCCCAAGCCCGGTTGGCGGCCCGTAAGGCCAGGGAGAATACGCGCCGCAAAGGTTTGTTGGAGTCCGGTGGCATGCCGGGCAAGCTCAAGGACTGCCAGTCCAAGGACCCGGCGAAGTCCGAAATCTACATCGTAGAGGGCGATTCGGCCGGCGGTTCCGCCGTCCGCGGACGCAATCCGGAAACCCAGGCGATTCTCCCGCTGCGGGGAAAGATCCTCAACGTGGAGCGCGCCCGGTTGGACCGGGCGTTGGCCAACGCGGAAGTCCAGGCAATGATTACTGCCTTCGGCGCCGGCATTGGTGAAGACTTTGACGTCACAAAGGCGCGGTATCACAAGATTGTGCTGATGGCCGACGCCGACGTCGATGGCCAGCACATCACAACCCTGCTGTTGACCTTGTTGTTCCGCTACATGCGGCCCTTGGTTGAGCAAGGATACGTGTACCTGGCACAACCGCCGTTGTACCGGATCAAGTGGTCGAATGCGCCCCACGATTACGTCTTCAGCGACCGTGAGCGCGATGCTGTATTGCAGGATGGCCTGGCCTCAGGCCGGAGGATCCCCAAGGATAATGGCATCCAGCGGTATAAGGGCCTGGGTGAGATGGACTACACCGAGCTGTGGGACACGACGATGGATCCGGACCATCGCACGCTGATGCAGGTCACCATGGATGACGCGGCCGCCGCTGACCAGATTTTTTCAGTCCTGATGGGCGAAGACGTCGAACTCCGGCGAAACTTCATCCAGCAGAATGCCAAGGATGTTCGGTTCCTCGATATCTAGCAGCCGGTCCGGAGCGGTCGTTCCGGACGCGGTGGAGTTACACCCCTTGACGGGAAAATCCAGCCGCCCGGACACCGCGGCTGTGTCCCATCCACTGATCAAACCTCATGAACTGATGAACGGAACTGGAAGAGTATGAGCGACGAGACTCCTGAGACACCTTCGGGCAACACTCCGGCCGATGGCGAGGTGGTGGCTGGAGCGACGATGACTGACCGCGTGGAGCAGGTGGACCTGCAGCTGGAAATGCAGCGTTCCTACCTGGACTACGCCATGGCCGTCATCATCGGCCGGGCACTGCCCGATGTCCGCGACGGTTTGAAGCCGGTGCACCGCCGGGTGCTCTATGCAATGTTCGACGGCGGCTACCGCCCGGACCGTTCGTTCAACAAGTGTGCCCGCGTCGTCGGGGAAGTGATGGGCCAGTATCACCCGCATGGTGACATGGCCATCTATGACGCCCTCGTGCGTCTCATTCAGGACTGGACCATGCGGTATCCGTTGGCGCTTGGCCAGGGAAACTTCGGGTCTCCCGGTAACGACTCCGCGGCCGCTCCGCGTTATACCGAAACCAAAATGGCGCAGCTCGCCATGGAAATGGTCCGTGACATCGACGAGGAAACCGTCGATTTCAAGGACAACTACGACGGAAAGAACCAGGAGCCGACGATTCTGCCGGCCCGCTTCCCCAACCTGCTGGTAAATGGCTCCTCAGGTATCGCCGTCGGGATGGCCACCAACATTCCGCCGCACAACCTCCGTGAAGTGGCCGAAGGAGTGCAGTGGTACCTGGAGCACCCGGAAGCCAGCCGGGAAGAGCTGCTTGAAGCACTCATTGCCCGCATTAAGGGTCCGGACTTCCCAACCGGGGCGCAGATCCTGGGACACCGTGGCATCGAAGACGCTTACCGAACGGGGCGCGGGTCGATCACCATGCGTGCAGTGGTCAACGTGGAGGAAATCCAGGGACGCACCTGCCTCGTCGTCACCGAACTGCCGTACCAGACCAACCCGGACAATCTGGCCATCAAGATTGCCGAACTGGTCAAGGACGGCAAAGTGCAGGGCATCGCGGACCTGCGGGATGAAACTTCGGGCCGCACGGGTCAGCGGCTCGTCGTCGTGCTCAAGCGCGACGCCGTCGCCAAGGTCGTTCTGAACAATCTGTACAAGCACACCCAGCTGCAGGAAAACTTCAGCGCGAACATGCTGGCCATCGTCGACGACGTACCCCGTACGCTGAGCCTGGATGCATTCATTCGGCATTGGGTTATCCACCAGTTGGATGTCATTGTCCGGCGTACGCGCTACCGCCTGCGCAAGGCTGAAGAAGCGGCGCACATTCTCCGGGGCTACCTCAAGGCCCTGGACGCGCTCGACGACGTTATCGCCTTGATCCGCCGGTCCCAGACTGTCGAAGATGCGCGCAATGGGTTGATGGAGCTGTTGTCCATCGACGAGCAGCAGGCCCAGGCCATTCTGGACATGCAGTTGCGCCGCCTGGCTGCGCTGGAACGCCAGAAGATCCAGGATCAGCACGATGAACTGGAACGCCGGATCATCGAATACAACGACATTCTTGGATCCCAGGAACGGCAGCGCACAATTGTCAGCACCGAGCTGCGCGAACTGGTGGAGAAGCACGGTGATGACCGGCGTACCGAAATCATGCTCGGCTACGACGGCGATATGAGCATGGAAGACCTCATTCCGGAAGAGGAAATGGTCGTCACCATCACCCGGGGTGGCTACGTCAAGCGCACGCGCAGTGACAACTACCGGTCGCAGAACCGTGGCGGCAAGGGCATTCGCGGAGCCCAGCTCCGGGGGGACGACGTCGTCGAACATTTCTTCGTCACGACCACTCACCATTGGCTGTTGTTTTTCACCAACCTGGGCAGGGTCTACCGTGCCAAGGCTTACGAGCTGATCGAAGCGGGACGGGATGCCAAGGGCCAACACGTTGCGAACTTCCTTGCCTTCCAGCCGGACGAGCAGATCGCGCAGGTGCTGGACCTGAAGGACTATAACCAGTCCCCATATCTGGTCCTGGCGACCAAGAACGGACTCGTCAAGAAAACGAGGCTGGAGGATTATGACACCAACCGTTCCGCCGGGGTCATTGCCATCAATCTGCGTGAGGACGACGAGCTGGTCTCGGCGCAACTCGTGTCGGAAACGGATGACATGATGCTGGTTTCCCGCAAGGGCCAGTCGCTTCGTTTTACCGCTACGAATGAGGCTCTGCGGCCGATGGGCCGGGCGACTTCCGGGGTGACCGGTATGAAGTTCCGTGAGCGGGACGAACTGCTGGCTGCCGAAGTGGTCACCGAGAATTCGTTCGTCTTCACGGTGACCGACGGCGGATATGCCAAGCGCACGGACGTGGACCAGTACCGGCTGCAGGGCCGCGGCGGACTTGGCATTAAGGTGGCCAACCTTGTCGAGGAACGTGGTGGACTGGCTGGCGCCCTCATTGTGCAGGAGGGTGACGAGGTGCTGGTGGTGATGAACGGCGGTAAAGTCGTCCGTTCCAGCGTTACCGGCGTTCCGGCCAAGGGCCGCGACACGATGGGTGTTGTCTTCGCCAAACCGGATAAGAACGACCGGATTATCGCAGTGGCACGCAATAGTGAACGGAACCTGGCAGCCGTTGACGAGGATGCCGAGGATCTCGATGAGCCGCCTGTCAGCGAGGATTCAGGTGCCGTTGAGGAAGGCGCCGGACCTGCGCCGACCCCCGCCGATGAAGTACCGTTGACTGCAGATCAGCAGGCAAATGGTGAATCCCGAACTGAGGGAACGGCCGAGCCTGACACAAACGGAGGTAACGAGTGAGTACGACCAACTCCAACCAGCGGGGCGGTTCCAGCCAGGCAAACCGGCCGCAACCGTACAGTGCTCCCCGGTCCGGAGCCCCTGCGCGTCCTTCACAAGGTCCAGGTGGCGCGTCGTCCAACCGCTACAGTTCGGCGGCGTCGCCGCGGCCATCAGCACAACGCACGGGAGCATCAAAGTCCGGGCTTGTCCGGCCGGCGCCCAAGGCCAAGGTGCGCCGTGCCAGGCTCCTGATCAGCAAGGTGGACCCATGGTCGGTGCTGAAAATGGCCTTTCTGCTGTCGGTTGCGCTCGGCATTGTCACCGTGGTGGCGTCGATCGTGTTGTGGACGGTTCTAGACCTCACCGGGATCTTCGACCGGGTTAACGGTCTACTGGACCAGATCATGGGATCCGAGACGGGACCGGCCTTCGACCTGAGGACATTCGCGTCGCTGGGACAAGTGGCATCATTCGCAACGATTATTGCCGTGGTGAATGTGGTGCTGCTGACCGCCCTCGCGATGCTTTCAGCTATCCTCTACAACATCTCCGCAACCCTTGTTGGAGGTATTGGCGTCACCCTTACAGACGACTAATTTGAGCCGGACAGGTTCAGTAAGGTAGTGTCGTATCTCGGCCCGATACGGCATCCGGGCGTATAGCTCAGACGGTTAGAGCGCTTCGCTGATAACGAAGAGGTCCCAGGTTCAAGTCCTGGTACGCCCACGGAAACTGCCACGGATTTACGGTCAGGAGAACCATCATGAAGAAGTTGCTCGCTGTTGCAACTGCCATTGCTGGAGTACTGGCGTATAAGAAGTGGCAGGATTCTGAAGCGGAGAAATCCGTATGGAGTGAATCGACAGATAAAGTCGACTAACGCTCCGGAACCGGTGTTTTGGTTCTTCGGCCCGTATGGGTTGAGGTAGACTGAACTGGTTCCTTTGAGGGGGCATGGCGCAATTGGTAGCGCACCTGCTTTGCAAGCAGGGGGTTCGGGGTTCGAGTCCCCGTGCCTCCACCGGAAGGAAACCCGGTCAGCATCAGCTGGCCGGGTTTTTCCGTCTCTGCCCTAGGGTTGGATGAGTGAACTACATCCTGGCCCTGGCCGGCGTTTTGGGCGTCTCCATGTCGGGACCGATTATGGCCGCGACGGCGGCTCCTGCCCTGAGCATTGCCTTTTGGCGCAATGCGCTCGGCTCCGCCACCCTGGGTATATATGTCGGTGCCGCCCAACGGACCAATTTCAAGGCGCTGACGCTCAAGGATTATGGCTGGACGGCGTTCTCGGCGCTGGCCCTGGCCGGTCATTTCGCCTGCTGGATCACCTCCCTCAAACTTACCTCTGTCGCCTCCGCGACGGCACTGGTATGCATGCAGGTGGCCTGGGTTGCCATCCTCACCAGACTGGGCGGCGGACGGACGTCACGGCGGATTACTGCCGGACTCTTCGTGGCGATCGCCGGCGTTTTTGTCATTACCGGATTCGATTTCAGCCTCTCCACCGAGGCGCTGGTGGGAGACCTACTCGCCGTCGCCGGTGGAATTTTTGCTGCCCTGTATGTGATGGCAGGGGCTAAGCTGCGCCGGACAATGTCGACGACGACGTATGCGGCGTTGTGCTATGGAGGATCGGCGCTGGTGTTGCTCCTGCTTTGTCTGGCCACAGGGCAGCCACTGTGGGGGTTCAGCGTCTGGGCATGGGCTGGAATCGTCGGCGTCACCATTGTGGCCCAGCTCGTTGGGCACACCGTCTTCAATCACTTGCTGGCGGTCATGAGTCCGATGGTGGTCTCGTTGATTATCCTTCTCGAAGTCCCAGGCGCTGCCCTGCTTGCCGGGATGTTCCTCGGGCAGACACCGCCAACAGGGACTTATCTGGGGCTCGCCCTCATTCTTGCCGGGCTTGCCGTTGTGGTGACCGGACAACAACCGCCTGACCCTGCAAAGCCGGTTGCAAGGACCCGGAGAACGGCCCGTTAAAAAGCGAGTGCCCCCGGACAACCGGGGGCACTCGCTAATCCTCAGCCTTTATTGGCAGCTACTTCGTATGCTTGCTGCCGGTGCTGGAATTGCTGTCCTGTGCGGCGGAGCGGCTCTCAGCCTCGACTTCCTTCGCCTGTGCCTTAGCCTCTTCAGAGACTTCTTTAGCAGCCTGCTTCGCCTCAGCGGAGATTTCTTTGGCTTCCGCCTTGGCCTCTGCGGATACGTCCTTTGCGGCAGCCTTGGCCTCTGCGGCCAGCTCCTGAGACTCCATTTCAGCAGTGGCGGGTGCGCCTGTGCCGGAGTCGCGGAATGCCGGGCTCGTTGGTGCCGGTGTCTTCCAGGGATCTTCCACAGGCTTGGAAGCACGCCAGGCGGCAACACCTGCAACAACGGCGGCGGCAATAATACCGAAAACGAGCCAGCCCTTGTTGTTGGACTTCCGCTTCATCTGCAGGTCCTTGGAGGCTTGCCTGGCAGCCTTGACGGCTGCCTTTTTGGCATTGCCCAGAGCCTTCTTATCGCCCGTCACGCGCGTAACAACGGCATTGAAGCGTTCCGGTGTCTCCACCTTGTCCAGTCGGGTGGCCAGGGTTCCGGCGGCCACGCCCAAACGGTTCGAAACCTGGGGGATGTAGTCATCCACCATGCGGTCGCGCGCGTGGTTGATTGCCGGAGCAGCCCGGTCAAGCTGCGACTGGATCCTGGGTGTTACCTCGTCCACTGCATGGGAAATCTTCGGGCCCATGCGATCGAGCCCATGCTGGATCTTTGGAGTCACCGTTGCGACGCCCCCGGCGACCCCGCCGGCAGCCCGGCGGACTCCCTCCTGGATCTTCGGTGACGCGGTCTCATAGCCTTTTTCGAGCTTGGGCATCGCCCACTTCTTTCCGCCCTCGATTCTCGGTGCAGCCCACTGCCGGGCAGTAGCTACGCCGGTGTAGAAGCCTTCTTGGAAATCGCGGGTTTTGTGCTCAGTTTTTTTCACAGTTACCTCCCGAGGATGGTCTCAACCTTGAGGTAAGCCTACGTGCTATGACAATGCCACGCTATTCGTTTGAAAAAGCACTGCACAGTTTCACTGTCCGCTAAACGAGCGGAATCCGGAGAATGCTGCGAACCGGCATGGAAGAATGGAGCTATGACTGCTATCCCTACCGCAAAAGCGACCATCCACACCAACCACGGCGACATTGTGGTGAACCTCTTTGGCAACCATGCGCCTAAGACTGTGAAGAACTTCGTGGACCTGGCCACCGGTGCCCGCACATGGACGCACCCGGCCACCGGCGAGGAGACCAACGCGCCGCTGTACGACGGTGTTGTTTTCCACCGCATCATTAAAGACTTCATGATTCAGGGCGGGGATCCGCTTGGGCAGGGAGTCGGCGGACCCGGGTACAAGTTTGACGATGAGATCAACCCCGACCTGGACTTCACCGAGCCTTACAAGCTGGCCATGGCCAACGCCGGCATCCAGATGGGCCGAGGCACCAACGGGTCACAGTTCTTCATCACCACGGCCCCCACCACGTGGCTGCAAGGCAAGCACTCGATCTTCGGCGAGGTGGCCGACGACGAGTCCCGCGCCGTCGTCGACAACCTGAACAATGTCGATACCGATGGCCGCGACAAGCCCCGCGAGGACGCCTTCATCAAGACCATCGACGTCGAGCAGCTCTAAGCATTCGTTTCCACCGCCGTTCCCTGAGCAGAACGGCCTATGGCGGCCTGCAGAGGAGCAAATGCCTGTGAGTTACGGAACCCCGGCCGGACAGCCGTCCCAAGACGTTCCGGTCTGCCCCCGTCACCCGGACCGCATTTCCTATGTCCGGTGCCAGCGGTGCGGCAGGCCCGCGTGTCCAGAATGTCAGCGGACGGCGTCCGTCGGGGTTCAGTGCGTCGACTGCATTCGGGAGACGTCAAAGTCTGTCCCTAAAACGAAGACCACTTACGGCGGAGCGGTCCGGCCAGGCAAGCCGCTGGTGACGTACACTCTCATCGGCTTGTGTGTGGCCGTCTTCCTGCTGCAGTTCATCCTCCCGGGACTGACCCGCAGTTTCGGCTATTCGCCGCTGTACACGTTGACGGACCCTTGGACGATGCTGACCTCTGCGTTCCTGCATTCGCAAGGCTTCTTTCTGCATATCGCCTTCAATATGTATATCCTCTGGTTGATCGGCAACTCCCTTGAGCCATTGCTCGGCCGGTCCCGTTTCCTTGCGCTGTACCTTATATCCGCCTTCGGCGGTTCGGTCGGTGTCCTGTTGCTATCGCCCCTCAATACGCTCGTCATCGGCGCCTCTGGAGCTGTCTTCGGCCTGTTCGGCGCCCTCTTCGTAATCCAGCGCCAGCGTGGCGGAGATGTGCGCCAACTGGTCATCCTGATCGCTATCAATGCGGTCCTGGGCTTTGTGGTGAGCGGTATCGCCTGGCAAGCGCATTTGGGAGGACTGGTGGCCGGTGGTCTGGCCGCGGCCGTCCTTGCCTATGCACCCCGCGGAAAGAAAAGAACTCTGGTGCAAACCGCGGGGCTGGCCGGTGTTGCGGCTTTGTTCGTCGCTATCGGAGCCGCCCGGATCTGGGTGCTGCTCTAAGTTATCCACAGGATATATCCACACTGGGGAGAACTTACACACATGTAATTCCACAGCTGTGGATATATCGCATCCCTGCCATGCCGGGAAATTTGCTGATTACCGCACAGATTTTATCCACCGCTGTGGAAAACTTCTCCCCACTCCTTGTGGACTTTGTGGATTCCCAAGTTACGGGGCGCTGACCGAGCCGCCATTTGGCCTCCATCGCGGCTCAAGGAAGTTGTTGCTTAGCTGTCCAGCATCAACCCTGCAAGGGCGGAAGCATCGGAGGGTCCGAGCGGCCTGTTGGTCATGAGTCGGCGGTAGAAGATCGCACCTGCCAGCGCCGCGGAGGCTAGCTCGGGATCGAGAGTTGGAGGAAAGTCTCCCGTCTCGATGCCGCGCCGCAAGACGTCTACCAGGGCGCTGTTCCGCCGGGTTGAGTAGCTATAGAGGAAGTCGCGCACGGTGCGGTCGTGCTCGGCTGCCTCGATGAGTGCTGGAATGCAGCTTGAGAACGTAGTGCGGGTCAGGGCGTCTGTGAGGTGACGCAAGAGAGCCTCGACCTGTTCGCGTGGGTTATCGGCATTCAGATCGGGGGCCGGCTGCTGGTTGAGTGCCTCTAATGCATCGGTGATGAGGCTGAGCTTGCTTGGCCAGTGCCGGTAGACGGTGCTGCGGCCAACGTTTGCCCGCGCCGCAACGGATTCGATGGTGAATCCGCCATAACCTGCTTCCGCGAGTTCCTCCAAGGCTGCCTCGCAGATGACGCGACGCGAGCGTTCGATCCGGGGATCTACAGTTTGGACCCGTCGGCTGGGGCTCACTCCACATCTCCTCCACTATGATACACAACTGTCTTGCTATGAAACACAAGTGTATCGTACGATTTAGATGGACCCACATTGAGGAGGTGTCCATCATGGACGAGGTCAGTGTTCGCTATATCGTCGACGACGTGGATTCGGCGGTTGAGTTCTACAGCACCCACTTGGGATTCCAGATAGGTTTGCACCCAGGGCCGGGATTCGCGATGCTGCACTGCGGCAACCTTCGCCTGCTGCTCAATACGCCTGGTGGCGGAGGTGGTGCCGGGCAAAACCTGGCCGACGGTTCCACGCCGGAACCAGGCGGCTGGAATCGAATCCAGATAGTCGTGGCAGATCTGGAGGCCATCGTCGCCTCTTTGCGCGAGGCAGGGGCACCGGTCAGGGGCGGCGTAATTACGGGTCGCGGTGGCAGACAGGCGCTTGCCCAGGATCCCGCCGGCAACCTCGTCGAGCTCTTCGAGCCATTCAGTCAGTGAACGATCCGGCTGCGGCGGTCCGTGTTGGCTACTCGCCTATTGCGCCGTCTATCGCTTCGCGGAGGAAATCCGCGTGGCCGGCGTGGCGGGCGGTCTCCTCGATGAGGTGCAGGAGAACCCAACGGAGTGAGAAGTGCTGCCCGTCCCGGAGAGACTTGTTTGATCGCTGATCCAGATCCGCTGCTTCGTCCACCACACGGCGGCTCCGCTCGCACGCTTCGCGGTAGCGACTCTGCAGCTGCTCGGGCGGGAAGTCTGGAGCGGTGTGGAATTCCCAGTCCGGGTCGTCGGCCCAGTCAGCGCTGGCCCACGGTTCGCGCTCGGGGAGGCCGGAGAAACGGACCTCCATCCAGTCCTCTTCCACCAGCGCAAGGTGGTGGAGCAGGCCGGAGAGCGTGAGCTCCGACGGCGGGTGGACCCGTGACATCTGCTCCTGAGTCAGACCGCTCGTTTTAACGAGCATGGTTTCCCGCTGGTAGTCGAGATACTGTTTGAGCAGCCTGAGCTCAGAACCCTTGGGATCGGGATCGATTCTCATGTTCTGGCTATGACCGCCAACGGGTAGTCATCAGGAAGCCGGCGATGGCGATACCGAAACCAATGGTGATGTTCCAGGCTCCGATGCCCGGGATCGGCCAGAGAGCCTCGGTTATGTAAAAGACGAGGATCCACACCAGTCCGAGAAGCATCAGACCGAACATGACGGGCTTAAACCACACAGGGTTCGGTCCCGGCTCACGCGATGCTCGGGGACGGCGGTCGGCCGACTGCGGCTTCTTGCGGGACTTCGACTCGGGCACGGATCCTCCTTGACGCGTTCACCGCGAACGGTGAACGACCGTTATGGCATTCAGCTTCTCTCAAACGTTGCGCCGCCGCAAGGTATTCTATTGTGAGGGCTTCTGCGCCGTGGGGCAGAAGTTACTCAAACGATCGTTGCGGGCCGGTGCGGTTCTGGAGGCAATTCTAGCGACTTTTCGCGCCGGAACTTCCCAGCGGCCCCTAAACCGAGCGTCCACGCTACCGGGAGGCGCAGTGGCACAGACTACCGCCGTCCGTCAGCGGCACTCAACGCGAAGCGCGCCGCCGCGCCGGCGGCCTATTCTGAGCACGATCGTGCAGGTCTGTGGAGAACTATTGATCACCGCCGGCGTCGTCCTGCTGCTGTTCGTTGCCTGGGAATTGTGGTGGACGAACATCGAGGCCAATGCCAAACAGCAGGAGGTCGTCGAGTCACTCGCTGAATCCTTCGACTTACCTGCGGTACCTCCATCGGAGCCGGGAGGCGGAGCCCCCGCACCCGCTCCAGCGGATCCGGCGCAGCCGGCGGAGCAAGAAGTGGAACCGCCGGTAATGGAGTCCGTACCTGCCGGCCAACCAATCGGCATCATGTATGTGCCCCGGTTTGGTGACACCTACACGCGGCCAATCGTCTCCGGCGTCGGTGCAACTGTTCTGGACAATCTGGGACTGGGACATTATCCCGAGACTGCGATGCCCGGCGAAGTCGGCAACTTCGCCCTCGCCGGCCACCGGCAGACGCATGGAAAGGTCCTCGATGCAATCCACACGTTGGTTCCCGGGGATAAACTTTATGTGCAGACTGCCGATGGCTATTACACGTACGTATTCCGCAACAAGCAGATCGTCCTCCCGAGCCGTGCCGATGTCCTGCTGCCGGTTCCTACCCAGCCCGGTGCTGAACCTGCCGAACGAATAATGACCTTGACCAGTTGCAACCCTCGTTACGGAGCACAGGAACGCATCATCGCCTACTCCGTGATGGAATCCTGGCGACCGCTCTCTGCAGGTCCGCCCGCCGCCATCGCGGACCAAGTGGCAGCGGTACAAAAGTAAGGGATAATTAGATGTATGGATGGATTTTCCGCCACCTTCCGGGTCCGCTGTGGATGCGGATCGTTCTATCCGCCGTGCTGTTGATGGCGGCGGTGCTGGTGCTGATGCAGTTCGTTTTCCCCTGGCTGGGACAATTCAATCCCCTCAACGATTCAACGATTGGGAACCCAAACGCGTTATGAATAACCGCATTCTGGTTGTCGATAATTATGACAGCTTCGTATACACACTGGTCGGTTATCTCCGGCAGCTTGGTGCTGAAACCACGGTGGTGAGGAACGACGACGTCACGCTGGCCGAGGCGATCGAACTTGCTTCCAGCCGCGACGGCGTCTTGATCTCACCAGGGCCCGGTGCCCCGGCGGATGCAGGCATCTGCGTAGACCTGATCCGCTACTGCGGTGACGTTGGCAAACCGATGCTCGGCGTATGCCTTGGCCACCAGGCACTGGCGGAGGCGTATGGCGGCGTGGTGACGCACGCGGCCGAGCTGATGCACGGCAAGACCTCGCAGATTGAGCACGGGGATGGAAACGTATTCGCCGGTCTGCCGAGCCCGCTGACGGCCACGCGGTACCACTCCCTGGCAGCTGTGAGCGAGAGTATCCCGGACGTCCTTGAAGTTACCGCCAGGACACCCGGCGGCGTCGTGATGGGGCTCGCCCATCGGACCGCTCCCCTGTGGGGCGTGCAGTTCCATCCGGAATCCGTCTTGACCGAGGGCGGCTACCAGATGCTGGGCAACTGGCTGGAGTCTCTGGGCATGACCGGAGCGGCCGAGCGTTCTTCGACTCTCAGCCCGCTCATCAGCAGCTGAAACCCTGGCCTGACACTAATCGTCTTCGGGCGGTGCCGAGTCCGTAGGTTCAGGACTTGGGCTGGTGCTGGGACCCGGCGATTCCGCATCCGACGACGGGCTATCTTCCGGGACCGGTTCTTCCTCCGGTTCGACAGCGACCGTGATCAGGACTTCGGTCCCTTGGGCGACGGCGGTTCCTTCGGGAACACTCTGCCCGGTCACGAGGCCCGGCTTCACGACGGAGTTCTCCTCCTCCTCGACGCTGTACGGGAGATTGACGGCAGGATCCTCCAAAGTGGCCTTGGCATCCTCGACGGGTATGCCCGTGAGCTGCGGCATGGTGACACTTCCCGTAGAAATGACCAGATCGACTGTTGATTCAGCCGGAACGGAGGACCCCAGAGCAGGCTCAGTCGCGATGAGATCGCCCTCGGGTACCGTGGCGCTGTTTGTCGCCTCCGTGGTGCCGCCAACGAGGCCCAGCTGTCCAAGCCGGTCCCGGACAGTCGCCTCGCTTTGGCCGCTGAGGCTTTCGGGGATAACGACGGTGCTCGGACCGGTTGAAATCAGGAGCTCCACGGTACTTCCTACCTCGACCCTGGCACCGGCTTCAGGCGACGTACCGATGGCAAGGCCTTCCTCGACCCGCTCATTTTCGACGCGATCGGTCACCCAGTCGAGATCCTGCTCATTCAGGGCAGAGAGTGCCTCCGCTTCAGTCATATTTTCGACGGCGGGAACCTTCACCAACGGCGGTGGCGGAGGTTCGGCTGTCAGCGTGTTGTAGAGGAAGTAGCCGCCGGCCCCAAGCACCAGCAGGAGGGCAACGACCAAAGCGGCGATCCAGCCGCCGCGGCGCTTCCTGCCCCGCGGCTTCCTGTTGCGGTCGTCGTCGAAATCGACAGGACCGCCGGGGTTACCGTCATATGCTTCCCCGTTGTGTGGAGGGCCATCGGTCCGGACCTTGGCCATCGCCCTGGTTCCAGGACCGGGATCAACGGTGTAGCCTTTTCCACCGTGATCGCTGTCATGCGGACGCGGCATTGCCTGCGTCCTGGTGCTGCCGCCGACGTTCTGTACGCTGGTTTCGGCCGTGTGGCTTCCTGCCGATCCGGCGGCTGCAGCGACGTTGGGGACAACCACAGTTGCCTGCGAATCCTGCTCGGGAACGGTGGGTGCAGGCGGGGTAAGCGCGACGCCGGTCCGCGCCGCACGCAGCGCCCGGCGGAATGCCGCGGCATCCTGGAAGCGCTCCTGCCTGCTCTTCTGCAGGGCGCGGAGCATCACTCCATCCAGAGCGGAGCTGATTTCCGGGTTGAACCGGCTGGGAGGCTCCGGTACTTCACGCACATGCTGGTAGGCGACTGAGACTGGGCTGTCGCCGACAAATGGCGGGCGGCAGGTCAGCATTTCATAGAGTAGGCAGGCCGCGGAATAAAGGTCACTTCGTGCGTCGACAGTCTCTCCCCTGGCCTGCTCGGGCGACAGGTACTGTGCTGTTCCAATGACCGCCTGGGTCTGGGTCATGGTCGCCGCGGAGTCGGCAATCGCCCGGGCGATACCGAAATCCATCACTTTTACGCCGCCGTCGGGCGTTACCATCACATTGGCCGGTTTGATGTCGCGATGAACAATACCGGCCCGATGGCTGTATTCCAGGGCCGAGAGCACGCCCAAGGTGTGTTCGATTGCCTCATCGATACTGAGTTCCTTGGAACGGACCAGGTCCCGCAAAGTCCGGCCGGCGACATACTCCATCACGATAAAAGGAACCGTGACCGGTTCGGCGACGTTGTCCACCACGCTCTGATCACCAGTGTCGAAAACGGAAACAATGCTGGGATGGTTCAGGCCAGCCACCGCTTGCGCTTCGCGGCGGAAACGCGACTGGAACTGAGGATCGCGGGCCAAATCGGGGCGGAGGAGCTTGATGGCCACCGAACGGCCCAGGCGGACGTCACGGCCCAGGTGAACGTCGGCCATGCCGCCACGGCCGATCAGTTCACCTACCTCGTAACGTCCATCGAGGACACGTTGCTGGCTCAAATTTCTCCTGTCAGTGTTGGCTATGGTGTGGGGCTTGTGGATGGGACGGGCGGAATTGGGGCGTCTGTTACGGCACGCCCGGACCTAAACCCTGGGACGTCGATTCACTGGGCGCAGGCGATGCCGATTCCTCGGGTTCCGGGCTGGGCCCGAGTGATACGACATAAGATACAACCGATCCCTGATCAACTGTGGTTCCCTCACCGGGCGAAACCTCAATGACCTGCCCCTCGGGGACCGAAGGATCATACCGGGACCCACTCTGTTGAGGCTGCAGTCCGGCATCGACAATCTGTGCTGACGCGGTTTGTGCATCCGCACCGATCAATCCACCCGGTACGGTCGCCTGTTCCGGTCCGGTGGAATACTGCACGGTAATGGTCTCGCCCGGCGTGAGCGGACCGACCGGACGGACGCCAAGCACTGTGCCAGCCGCCTCGGAACTGGGCACCGGGTCTTCCGCAACAACGAATCCGAGATTTGCGAGCTCAGCGGCGACCTGATCGAAAGGTCTCCCCTGATATTCGGCCTCGACGATGTTTACCGTTTCGGGTTCCTCGGGCTCCGCCGGAGTCTCCGGTTCGGGTGCCGGTGCCGGCGGGGTCGGTTCCGCGCTTTCGCTGGTTTCCGGTTCGGTTTCAGATTCGGTTGGCGTCGCGGACTCAGACGTCGTGGTCTCACTCGTGGGCGGCGGGCCCTCATCGTCCGCGAGCAGCGGAGTGAGGATCAGCCAGCCGATAACGGCAAAGAGGATCAGCAGCAGCAACGCAAGGAGCGGCCAAGTCCACGGACTGCGGCCACGGCGCTCCGGTTCTTCCTCCACCACCTCTTCGTCCTCGACCCAGGCACGTTCGGCTTCGACCGCATCATCGTCGCGGCCAACGGCCGGCATGGCCGACGTCGCGGGGGCGGTGACAGCCTGCGTCGCCGCCGTCGGCTGCTCATCAACCGGGGCAGTGACTGCACCTCCGGCACCGGCGCCAAACAGCAGCATGGCCGGTACGGCAGCTTCGGCGCCGCGGATATCGCCCCTGCGGATGGCATCAACGGCATCACCGAGCGATTTTGCGTCCTTCGGCCGTTCCTCCGGGGATTTCGCAAGCATGGACATCAACAGCGCGCGGACGGGTTCCGGCAGATGCTCGGACAGCGGCGGCGGCTCATCATTGACCTGGGCCAGGGCAATGGCGATCTGTGACTCACCGGAGAATGGCCGCGATCCAGCGACGCATTCGTAACCAATTACCCCAAGGGAATATATGTCACTGGAGCCAGTGGCAACCTGCCCCGTCGCCTGCTCCGGCGCCAGGTACTGGGCAGTTCCCATCACCTGACCGGTGGCGGTCAGCGGAACCTGATCGGCGAGGCGGGCGATACCGAAATCGGTGATTTTCACGCGGCCGTCCGGAGTAATCAAGAGGTTTCCCGGCTTGATGTCCCGATGCACGAGGCCCTGCGCATGCGCAGCTGCCAGTCCGCGGGCAGTTTGCCCAATTATGGACAGCGTCCGGTCCGGTGAGAGGACCCGTTCACGCTCGATGATGGTCGAGAGTGGAACGCCAGGGACAAGTTCCATCACGAGGTAGGCGGATCCTGCCTCTTCGCCGTAATCGAAGACGTTCGCGATGCCGGGATGGCTCAGCAATGCGGTGTGCCGTGCCTCGGCGCGGAAACGCTCCAGGAACCCGTCGTCGCCGGTGTATTCCTCCTTGAGGATCTTAATGGCCACCAGCCGGCCCAGAACCTGATCCTGTGCCTTCCAGACTTCGCCCATGCCTCCAATCGCAATACGATCGGTCAGCTGGAATCTGCCGCCGAGTGTGATTCCAGAACTTGGCCTCACCTGTTCAACACCGCCTCAAGAAGTCGCTTAGCGTTTGGACCCGTAAATTGTGCGCCCGTTTCAATATCGACATCCGAGACGACGATCGATACCACTGCCTGCGGGTCATCAGCGGGGGCGAAGCCGGTGAACCAGGAGTTGTTCTGTCCAGGCGTGCCGAGTTCCGCTGTTCCGGTCTTACCGGCGACTTCAACGCCTGGGATAGCGGCCGCCGAACCGATGCCTTCGTCAACCACGCCCACCATCCAGTCAGTAATCTGGTTCGCGATTTCGGGACTGGTCGGGGTGGAAAAGACTTCCGGCTCGGGGGAACTGACCGGTTGCAGGTCCGGGCTGCGGACCGTCTCCACCAGTTGGGGCTTCATAATTACGCCGTCATTGGCTATGGCGGCCGACATCATCGCCACCTGCAGCGGTGTCACCCGCACATCGCGCTGGCCAATAGAGGACTGGGCGAGGGCAGCGTCGTCCAATCCATCCGGGAAGATGCTCGGGGTGACGCGCAGCGGAATGCTCAGTTCCTGTCCGAAACCGAACTCCTGAGCCTCCTGCTGGATGGTTTCACCGCCGAGTTCCAGGGCAATACTGGCAAATGGCGTGTTGCAGGACTGCGCCAGGGCGAAAGCGAAGCTCGCCTCCGTCTGGGCGGAACAACCGCCAGTGGCAAAGTTGGGCAGGGTGTAGTCCAGACCGGGGAACTCCATTGCGGCAGGATTCGGAAGCGTACTGTCCGGAGAATATTCGTCGGATTCCAGCGCGGCGACAGTGTCAATGATTTTGAACACCGATCCAGGGGCATAGAGGTCACCCTCAATGGCGCGGTTGAACAAGGGGTTGTTCGGCGCCGACGTGATCTGCTGATAGTTCTCCACCACCTGGCTGGAACTGTGTCCGGCCAGCAGATTCGGATCATAGGACGGCTTGGAAACCATGGCGATGATGTCACCGGTTTCAGGGTCCATGACCACGATCGACCCGGTCTGATTGCCGAGCGCTTCGTAGGCCAACCGCTGGATCTCGGGGTCAATCGTCAACTCCACTGAATAACCCTTGGGCTGATTGCCGGACAGCAGGGACATGGCCTTATCGATGAACAACTCGCTGGCATCGCCCGAGAGCTCCTCACCCATCACGTCCTCCAGCGCCGTCGCCCCGTAGACGAGGGAGAAGTAGCCAGTCAGATGCGCATACATCTCTCCGGGTTCGTAGACACGTTGGTAATTGAACTGGTCGTCAGAGGGAACGGAATGAGCAATTTGCTGCCCATCGACCAGTATGGCGCCCCGGTCGCTGCCGAACTGCTGGTACAGCTGCCGGTTGTTCCAGTCGTTTGCCTGCAGTTCGTCCGCCACAAAGAACTGGACGTATGTCACTGAGCCCAGGACCAAGGCGAACATGGTCAGTGCGATAACCCAGGAGTTTCGAATAGCTTGATTCATAGTTTCCGCACCGCCTCGGTTGCTGTTCCATCTGATTTCCCGCTGGACCCGGTCATGCTCGACGGTGGCTGGGTGTCAGCCGTGAGATCCTCGTTCGGCATGGGTCCTGTCGCTACGGGCCGCCTTGCCGCATCCGAGATCAGCAGAAGCAGGGCAATAATGATCCAGTTCGCCAGCAGGGAGGAACCACCGGCCGACATGAATGGGGTGGTCAGGCCGGTCAGTGGGATCAGCCGCGTCACACCGCCGATGACCACGAAACACTGCAGTGCGATGACGAACGAGAGTCCGCAGGCGAGCAGCTTGCCGAATCCGTCCCGGGTGCCGAGGGCTGCACGGAAACCACGAGTGACCAGGAGTACGTAGAGCAAGATGATGGCGGAGAGGCCAATCAGGCCCAGTTCCTCGCCCAGTGCAGCGATGATCATGTCGCTGTTCGCGAAGGAGACAAGGTCAGGCCGCCCCTGGCCCCATCCGGTGCCGGTAAGGCCCCCGCTGGCAAGGCCGAATAGACCTTGGACAATCTGGCCACTGCCGCCCGGAGCCCGGTTGTAGACCTCCGGGTCGAAAGCGTTGATCCAACTGTCGATCCGGAGTGTAACGTGCGGGAACAGTTGAGCCGCGACATATCCACCCGCCGCGATCAGCGCGAATCCGATGATCACCCAGCTGACCCGGCTGGTGGCCACGTAGATCATCGCCATGAACAATCCGAAGTACAGGATGGACGAGCCCAGATCGCGCTGGAAGATGAGCACGCCGATGCTGACACCCCAGGCGGCGAGCATGGGTCCCATATCCGTCAGCCGTGGAAACTGCAGCGGACCGAATTTTTTGCCCGCAAGCAGGATCAAATCGCGGTTTGCAGATAGATACCCGGCAAAGAATATAGCAAGAGTGATCTTGGCTATTTCACCGGGCTGGAACGAATATCCGCCTACCAGAACCCAGATCTGCGCTCCGTTGATTTGGGCACCGAGTCCGGGAACCAGGGGAAGTACCAGGAGCACCGCGCTGACCACGAGCGAAATGTAAGTAAACCGCCGCAGTGTCCGGTGATCCTTGAGCACCAGCAGCACGACTATGGCGACGACTATGGCGACGGCAGTCCAGAGCAGTTGGCTGGCGGCAGCGGAGCTGCCGGTTGACAGGTCCAGCCGATGAATCATGGCGATGCCAATGCCATTCAGGGCGGTGACAATCGGAAGTATTATTGGATCGGCATATTTGGCTTTGATCCGCAACACGATATGGAAGGCAAAGACGATGCCGGCCAAAGTTCCGGCCTGAACGAAGAATTCCTGTGTGAAGGCACGGCCGGAGTCGAGATCGACCAGCATATTCGCGCCAATGCCCACTATCAGGGCGAGCAGCAGTAACACTGCCTCGACATTCCGCCGTGGCTTCGGCACGGTTGCAACTTGGCTCATGATAAGTCTCCGCATTCAGCAGGCACACCGGAGGGATCGGCTGCTTCAGGGCCTTCACGGCTGTCCGGACTCCCGGTGCTGTCAGGGCTTGCTGTAGATGTACTGTCCGGCTCAGGTGAGGCGGATTCGGATGGACTGTCTGTGGGGTCAGGCGTCGCTGTTCCCGTCGTTGATGGCGACGGCGGCAGGGGCGGACAGTCCGGTTGCCGGGGTTCGGGGCCGGGGAACTGAATGTCGCGGACTATCTGGAATGCGTGATTCAGGTCCTCAGCCGGCAATGTCCGCTCGAGGCGCTGCTGGGCATACTCCGGCAGCGATTCCACCTCCACAAAGGTTTTAGTTCGCAGAGTGGACAGTGAAATAGGTCCGAGGTCTTGGGATATGCCCCGGTAAACAGCCACATTGCCCTCGTATTCTGCAACATAGTAGCGCGTCTGCGTCCAGGCGTAGCCGGCCCAGAGCCCTCCTGCGATGATGATGACGAGAATCGCGGCAATAACGGCGAAGAGTCCTCTCCGGGACCGCGGAACGCTCTCTTCTTCTTCGAACTCTTCAACGGTTTCCGGCGACTTGTGGGTCAGCAGTGTGGCAGCGCGGCGCTGTGCGGTGCGCTGCGCGATGGTTGGAATCTCTCCGGTACTGGCAACGGTAGCGGCCGAACCGACGAGAACGTGCGGTCGGCTGGCCAGTTCCTCGCGCAGCACCTCCGCGTTCAGGTGGTCTGTGTTGTCCGGGGTATCTTCGCCGTACGGCGTTGACTCATCCTTCGGGTCGCGGTCAGTAGACGTGGCCCTGGCCGTTGCACCGCTTTCTCCACCTTCAGTGGAATCGGATTCGACGACGGCGAGGGCCGTCGTCGCAATATTGTCCGATGTTCCTTCCGCAACTTCGGCGACCACAATAGTGACATTGTCCGGGGAGCCACCATCAAGGGTCAGCTCCACGAGCCGGTCAACGCATTCCTGCAAGTCCGGATAGCCACGCACTATCTGTTCGATGGTGCGCTCGTCGACCACCGCGTTCAGCCCATCCGAGCAGAGCATCCAGCGTTCGCCGATGTCGGCGTCGAACGCCATCAGGTCCAGCTCGGGACTGGCGTCCACGTCGCCCAGCACGCGCATCAGCACGTTTTTGTGCGGATGGGTTTCGGCATCCTCCGGCCGCAACCTGCCCTCGTCGATTAGACGTTGGACAAAAGTGTGGTCAATACTGATCTGCTCGAAGGTGTCATTCTTGAGCCGGTAGGCCCTTGAGTCACCGATGTGCGCGAAATGCAGTTTGTCTTCCGAGAGCAGTACGGCGGTAACGGTCGTACCCATGCCTGCCAGTTGCGGGCTCGTGCGGACAAGGTCTGAGAGCAGGGAGTTGGCGGTCTGGATCTCGTCCGCCAGCGCCGTTCCGGCGTCTCCGTGATAGACGTCATCGTCCAAATGGATCAGCTCGAGCACGGTTGAAGCCGAGGCTATGTTGCCCCCGGCGTGACCGCCCATGCCGTCCGCCACGACCGCCAGATACCTGCCGGCGTAGGCGGAGTCGTCGTTCTTTGACCTGACCTTCCCCACGTCCGATCGCGCCGCGTAGCGCAGGATCTTGACCACGGTCATTGCCTCAATTCGATGACCGTCTTACCGATCCGAATGGGTACCCCGGGTTCAACCGGTAATGCGCGCGTCAGCTGCGAGTCGGCGAGGTAGGTCCCGTTGGTTGAGCCGAGGTCTTCGATAAACCATCGGCTCCCCTGCGGGAAAAGGCGTGCATGCCTGCCGGACGCGTAGTCGTCGTCGAGCACCAGAGTGCATTCCTGGGCGCGGCCAAGAAGTATGGGACTGGAGGCAAGGTCAAGGGTTGTGCCCCGGAGCGGTCCCTCGGCGACGACGAGTTCGCGCAGCGGGCGCTTGGCCGGTGGAGGCGGGTGCTCGGCCATTTCCGGATTCTTCCGGACCTGCCGTGCAGTAGGTGCGCCGGTTCGGGTCCTGCGTCCCACGGCCAGATCCCGGCGGAGGGCGCTGACAATGCTGAAGATAAGGACCCACAACAACAATAGGAAACCGAAACGCAGAGCCGTAATGGTCAGTTCGCTGATCTCAGGGCTCACCCGCGTCCCCCATTCCGCGCCGGTAACAGCCGGAACGTGATTTTGGTGCGCCCCATCGAAATGGTGGCCCCGTCGGTCAGCTCAACTTCGCCGTCGATCTTGCGGCCATTGACATAGCTGCCATTGGTCGAACCAAGATCCACGGCCCTGGTGCGCCCGTTTCCAGTTCGTATTTCCAGATGACGACGGGAAACACCGGTGTCATCGACCGTAATGTCGGCATCCGAGGAGCGGCCGAGCACGACTGAAGCGGCATTCAGCGAGTAGCGCTGACCGTCCATCTCGAGCACCGGCTGCAACTGCGATGGCGGACGGGCGGGAGCACTCGGCCGCGGCGGACCGGAGGGTCGGGGAGCCGCGGACGGTGCGTCACCGGATTTTTCAGTTCTCGACTGGACCTCGAATACGCCGGCCTTCAGCTCACTATCCCTGGTGAAGGAGACCCGTACCGGACCCTGCAGAGTGTAGTTCTGGCTGTTCACATGGCGGATAACGACATCGCACAGCTCCTCGGCAAGCGATGATCCCCATTCCTGGGCACGCTCAAAATCAGCAGAGCTAAGACGCGTATCGAAGATATTAGGCGCCAGCGTCCGTCCGGCGGACAGCGTCATGGCCTTGTTGTCGAGCTCGCGCCGGAGCCGGTTCGCGATTTCGACGGGTTGTACTTCGGCATTGGAACCGTGGGAGAAGGCGCCACGGACGACCTTTTCAATGCCACGTTCCACATTGTCCAACAGGCCCATTGCATTGCCTCCTCCCTGTACTCGTCCGGCGCGCGGCGCCGCTGTCTTTTGCAGCCGGGCACCGGGCACGTACCGGGTTTGGGCACCCGGGATGTACGTTCTCCAGAACCTGACTTCCTACCGATACTACTTGGGTCAGTATCGATTGACCTTAAAGGCTAACGAATCGAGCTGTGGATTTGTTCTTTACAGGCTGAGTCTTGATCTATCTCACAATGGGCCTGCGGGCGCCGTTTATGCATATCCGCACTGTTTCAGCTATGCTGGATCTCGCTGTTATCGAGGGTTTTGTCCTTCAATAATGTCCACGCGCGAGTGGCGGAACGGCAGACGCGCTGGCTTCAGGTGCCAGTATCCGAGAGGGTGTGGGGGTTCAAATCCCCCCTCGCGCACCAGGGAAGTGCCCCGGTCTTTGGACCGGGGCATTCTTCCTTAAGCGTCCGCCCGGGGGTTGGCGGCTTTACCGTCCCCATTGATCCGTTTGGCCTCCGCCCGGACCTTGGCGTGGGTGGCGCGTTCCTCAACCAACCACTGCGGCGGGTTCTCCAACAGCGTCGTAATCTCCGCCGTCGTTAACGCCTCCGTAACTCCTCCGCGCGCGAGTCCGCTGATCGAAACGTTCAGTTTCCGGGCAACTTCCGGCCGGGGATGGGGTCCGTTGCGCCGCAGTTCGGCCAGCCATTCGGGTGGATTCGCCTGCAGTTCGTTGAATTCAGCCCGCGGGATGGCCGATTCTTGGAAGCCGGCTGGGGTGGCAGGAAGGTAGATTCCGAGTTTCTTGGCAGCGGTCGCCGGTTTCATCGACTGGGAAGATTGATTGGTGCTCATGGAACAAGGGTATCGGCCTGTGCACCGGGACGGTTGAACGGCCGTTCGGTTAGTGTGATGGAGTGCCCCCTATGGAGTCGTTAAGCATCGCGTTTGTTCCGGGAGTTACACCGGGCAAGTGGCTCAGCCGTTGGCGGGAGCGGCATCCGGACGTGCCGATTGACGCCTTTCCGTGCGACGTCGGTGCCCAGCTTGAGATGCTGCATTCGGGCCGGGTGGATATGGCTTTCGTCCGGCTGCCTGTGGAGGACGAGTCCCTGCATGTAATTCCGCTGTATTCCGAGCAGCCCGTCGTGGTTGGGCATAAAGACCATGAAATCTCCGTCTTCGATGAGGTGGAGCTCGGCAGCCTCGACGATCCCTTCCTCGACCCGGATGCCATGGGCGGCGAAGCGATGGCCGTAGAGGTTGCCGCCTCGGGGGCCGGACTCGTGATCCTGCCGATGTCCGTTGCGCGTCTTCACAACCGGAAGGACATCGTCTTCCGTCCGGTCACAGGCGTGGAGGAGAGCCGGATTGGCCTGGCTTGGCTGGCGGCAAACACGTCGGAGCTGACCGAGGAATTCGCCGGCATCGTCCGCGGCCGTACCGCCAACAGTTCACGCCAGCCTTCCGCCCGTTCCGAAGCCGCCGAAACTTTAAAGCGGGAAGGCGCAAAGCCGACGACGTCGGGAGGCGCAGTGCCGCCGAAGGGCTCCCCGGCGGCGCGCGCAAAAAGCCCAGGCAAAGGGGGCGGGCAGAAGACCGGAAGCAAGGCCGGACGGAACAGCGGCGGCCGAAGTGGCACCCCGAACAACAGCAGCAGGGGCAGCGGTGGCCGCGGCAAGGGGTCCGCCGGCCGGAACCGGCGGCGGGGCGGCGGCAGGTAGTCGTGATGGGCAATTATCGGCAGATCGGCACCAACCGGCTGGCCAATCCAGTTCAGGTTTTACCGGATACGATTACGCGTCCTGCATGGGGTCTATGGGACGTGGTCGTGGGGCTGGCGGCCTTCATTCTGGTGCCAGTTGGCGGCGGGGTGGCGATCCAGTTGGTCCGCGGAGGCGGAGGACTGACGCCGCCGCTTATCCTTGCGTCCCTGGCCCTGGTGTGGGTAACGATCCTGGCTGTTTGTCTGTTGGTTTCGAAGAGACGCGGATATGGGTCCTTGGCCCGCGATTTCGGTCTACGCTTCAAATGGATCGACCTGGCGATTGGTTTCGCCTGTGGGATTGCAGCACGGCTGCTCGTTCTGCTGGTCCTATTCCTGATCCTGTTGGTGTGGCCGCCCGAAGACGGGCAACTGCTGGAATCCAATATCGGTATCTTCCTCACGGGAGACGTCCTGTGGATCGTGATCAATGCATTCATCGGCGGCGTCGTTATTGCTCCGCTTCTTGAAGAGCTGTTCTTCCGCGGATTCATCCCGCGGGCTTTCCAGAATGCAGTGTGGCTTGGCAGAGCGCGCGATGGTGAGGCTGTCGGGTCCCGGCGGATCCGCACGGCAACCGTCCGCAGACCTCTCCGTCTGGCGACGATGACGGCGATTCTTGCCAGCGCCGCCCTTTTTTCGGTCGTGCACCTCGGTGGTGTGACGAGTCTTCAGTCCACAGTCCTGTTACTGGTGTCCATCTTCGTAATGGGCATTGTGTGCGGCACGCTCACGGTTCTGACAGGGAGGCTGGGCGGCGCCATCGTGACCCACATGGTCTTCAACGGTGTAGCCATCGTCCTTGCCCTTGCGCTCCAGATCGCTTAGGCACCCTTCTTCTGCCGGGCCTTGGACGCGGACTTGGAATCTGAGTCCTTCTCTTCCTTGTCCTTACCCGAATCCGAGGACTTCGACTTGGACGACTTCGGCCCCGATGCCTTTGATCCCGTCGACTTGGAGTCCGGGCCTTTCGATGATCCGGACTTGGACGAGGCTGCCTTAGAGGACTTGGACCCGCTGGAGGATGTCGATTTCGAACCGGAGGACCGCTTCGGTGCCTCTTCCTCTTCCTCTTCGTCTTCCTCGTCCGAGTCGTCCGAAGAATCCGATGCTGCCGAGGAGCCGCGGTTTTTCTCCACACTCCGGCGCAGCGCCTCCATCAGGTCCAGGACCTTCGCACCGCCTTCCTCCTCCTCGCCGGTTTCGCCGAATGTCTCTTCGGTGTCGTACCCCTCGCCCTTCTCGAGCTTCGCCTGAACCAGTTCCTGCAGCTGCTCCTGATACTCGTCAGTGAATTCCTCAGGCGAGAAATCGCTGGAAAAGGAGTCAACCAGAGCCGACGACATCTTCAGTTCCTTGTCGGATACCTTCACTTTCTCCTCGAGTGAGGGGAATGAGGCTTCCCGCACCTCGTCTTCCCACAGCAATGTCTGGATCATCAGCACATCGTCGCGCACCCGCAGCGCGGCAAGCCGGCTCTTCTGCCGCAGAGTGAATTTAACGATGGCGGTGCGGTCGGTCTCCTCGAGGGTCCGCCGCAGCAGCACGTAGGCCTTGCTCGACTTGGAATCAGGTTCCAGATAATAGGCACGGTCGAACATGATGGGATCGACCTGCTCGCTGGGAACGAATTCGACGACGTCGATCTCCCGGCTTTTTTCCACCGGCAGCGAATCGAAATCCTCGTCGGTCAAGACGACGGTGCGCTCGCCGTCGTCGTACGCCTTGTCTATGTGTTGATACTCGACGACCTCACCGCAAACCTCGCAGTGGCGTTGATAGCGGATCCGCCCGCCGTCCTTGTCATGGACCTGATGCAGGCGGATGTCGTGGTTCTCCGTGGCGCTGTAGACCTTCACCGGGACATTGACCAGCCCAAAGGCTATCGCGCCCTTCCAGATGGCTCGCATACCCCTAGTCAACACCAAGCATGCTTACTAGGCTAGAGGTCGGGCGACATTTGGAGATAACAGTATGGCTAAACAGGCGGAGAACCGGCAGGTCGTCACCGTCGAAGGCCGCCGGATCAGGCTGACCAGCCTCGACAAGGTGATGTATCCGGAAACGGGAACCACTAAAGGCGATGTCCTCTACTACTACAGCCAAATAGGGAAGTGGCTGATTCCGCACGCAGCCAACCGCGCGGTCACGCAGAAGCGATGGGTCAACGGCGTCGGCACGGCCGAGAAGCCCGGCGAGGTGTTCTTCCAGAAGAACCTGGACAAGAAATCGACCCCGGATTGGCTGCCGCGGCAATCCATGTCGCATAAAACGAGCACCAATTGCTATCCGCTGGTCAATGACCAGGCCACGCTGACCTGGCTGGCGCAGATGGCTGCCCTTGAACTGCATGTGCCGCAGTGGAAGTTCGACGACGACGGCGGCGGGCGCGGTATGCCCGACCGGATGGTGCTCGATCTGGACCCTGGAGAGGGCACCGGACTGGCCGAGTGCGCCGAAGTTGCCCGGCTGGCGCGCGTGATTCTCGAGGATATGGGCCTGCACCCGATGCCCGTCACCAGTGGGAGCAAAGGTATCCATCTGTATGCCGGGCTCAAGAAGGGCCAGACTTCCGAGGACGTTTCGACCGTTGCGCACGAGCTGGCGCGGGCGCTCGAGGCGGACCACCCGGACCTGATTGTCAGCGACATGAAGAAGGCCCTGCGCAAGGGCAAGGTGTTGGTGGACTGGAGCCAGAACAATGCGGCGAAGACCACCATCACTCCGTACTCACTGCGGGGACGGACACGGCCAATGGTCGCCGCACCGCGGACCTGGGAGGAGCTGGAATCGGACGATCTGCAGAACCTGGACTACCAGCAGGTCCTTGAGCGGATGGACGGCGGCAAGGACCCGCTCGCGGAGCTGTCCGCCGGTAAGCTCGGGGCCGCCGTCGAAGAGACCAAGGAGGGTGGCGGTATCAGCGCCGCTAAGTCGGGCACAAAGCAGGCACCGAGGCGGCCTAACGTGCCGGCCGGCGAGAAACCGGATGAGGAGAAATCTGCGGCAGCCCACACCTTCGACCGTCTGCACAAGTACCGGAGCATGCGTGATCCGGACAAGACGCCGGAGCCGGTTCCGGATGAAATCACCCGCGCCGAGGCCGGCCATACTTTCGTCATTCAGGAACACCACGCCCGCCGCCTGCACTACGACTTCAGACTGGAGCACGACGGCGTCCTGGTCTCCTGGGCTGTGCCGAAGGGTGTTCCGACCAGCACGGACAAGAACCACCTTGCCGTCCAGACCGAAGACCACCCGATGGAGTACGGCAGCTTCGAGGGAACGATCCCCAAGGGCGAATACGGTGGTGGAGACGTCTCCATCTGGGACGCCGGCACATACGAACTGGAGAAGTGGCGTGAAGGGAAGGAAGTCATCGTCACGCTCTATGGCGAGGAAGGCGGCGGCCTGGGCGGTCCCCGCAAGTATGCCCTGATCCATACCGGCGGCGGCGAAGGGTCCAAGGACAACTGGTTGATCCACCTGATGAAGGACCAACCAGGTGAGGGGGGCAAGGCGTCCTCCGACGATGCCCTTCCGGGCGATGATCCGGGGAAAAAGCCGCCGACCGTCTCACCCATGATGGCCAAGCAGGGAACCGTCGGGGACGTCGACGACGGGGATGGTTGGGGGTTCGAGATGAAGTGGGACGGCATCCGCGCCATCGCCACCGTCCATAAGGGCGACTTCACCCTCACCAGCCGCAACGACAACGATCTCACCGTTTCCTACCCGGAACTCGAAGAGCTGACGGACATCCTCGGCAACAACACCGTCGTCTTGGACGGGGAAATTGTCGCCATAAACAAGGCCGGCCGTCCCGATTTCGGTCTCCTGCAGACCCGGATGCAGCTGACGAAGAAAGCCGACGTCGAACGCGAATCGAAAAAGACCAGAGTCGAGTTCATGGTTTTCGACCTGCTGTACTTCAACGGAACCTCGCTGGTGAAGGAGAGCTACCGGGACCGCCGTCGTGCGTTGGACCTGATTTTCGAGGGCACCAAGACCGGCCATATCCACCTGCCGCCCGGCATCGACGCGCCCGCCAAAGAGGCTCTCGAGAGCAGCCGGGAACTGGGCCTCGAGGGGATCATGGCGAAAAAGCGCTCCTCCACCTACTCGTCCGGCAAGCGCACCGGCAGCTGGATCAAGATCAAGAACCAGCTCACCCAGGAGGTCGTGATCGGCGGCTGGCGGCCGGGCAAGGGCAGCCGCGCGAACCAGATCGGATCTCTACTGATGGGGATTCCCGACGGCGACAGTCTTGAGTATGTGGGCCGCGTCGGCACGGGTTTCAGCGAGAAAGAGCTGGACGCCCTCACCGTGAAACTGAAGAAACTCGAACGCAAGACCAGCCCGTTCGACGACGTGCCGAAACCTGACGTCGCCGACGCGCACTGGGTGACACCCAAGCTGGTTGGCGAGGTCCGCTACGCCGAACGCACGGGCGGGGGAAGGCTTCGCCAACCCGCCTGGCGCGGTTGGCGGCCCGACAAGGAACCGGACGAAGTCCGAACGGAGTCGTAGAAAGAGGTTGATGGAGCGATGACAACAACGGATTCAGCGAGCACAGAAGCCAGCACGCCCGGGATGGACAACGGCACCCTCGAACTCGTGGACGCCTGGTGGCGCGCCGCGAACTACCTGTCCGTTGGGCAGATCTATCTGCGGAGCAACCCCTTGCTGCGCCGGCCGCTCGAAGTCGACGACGTTAAGGCGCGCCTGCTCGGGCACTGGGGGACGACGCCGGGACTCAACTTCATCTACGCCCACCTGAACCGGGTGATCCGCGAACGGCAGCAGGAAATGCTCTTCATTACCGGGCCCGGGCACGGCGGACCGGCCAATGTCGCCAACGCCTGGCTGGAAGGTACCTACTCGGAGATCTACTCGCATGTCGGCCGGGACGAGGCAGGGCTGCAGGAACTGTTCAAGCAGTTTTCCTACCCCGGCGGCGTCCCAAGCCACGCGGCGCCGGAGACTCCCGGCTCCATCAACGAAGGCGGCGAGCTCGGCTATTCGCTGGCCCACGCCTATGGTGCAGCCTTCGATAATCCGGAGCTGATTGCCGCCTGCGTGATTGGTGACGGCGAGGCGGAGACCGGGCCGTTGGCTGCCAGCTGGCATTCCAACACCTTCCTGGACCCGGTTTCCGACGGCGCGGTGCTGCCCATCCTGCACCTGAACGGCTACAAGATCGCCAACCCGACGGTGCTGGCGCGGATGCCCGAGGGCCGGCTGGCCAGCCTGATGGAGGGGTACGGCTACCGGCCGCACTTCGTCACGGTGCAGGATCCGCGCGAGACGATGGTGGCCCACGAGGAGTTCGCCCACGCCCTGGATGTCTGCGTTGATGAAATCAAACAAATCCAGGACCAGTGCCGCAGCTCCGGAAACGCAAACCGCGGCTCGGATGCAACGCCGGCCTGGCCGATGATCGTACTGCGCTCGCCGAAGGGCTGGACAGGGCCGGAGGTGGTGGACGGGAACCAGGTTGAAGGAACGTGGCGTTCGCATCAGGTGCCGCTGGCCGGAATGCATGACAACAAGGAGCACCTCCGGCAGCTCGGGCAGTGGATGGAGTCCTACAAGCCCGATGAGCTTTTCACGCACGAGGGGTGCCTCCAGCCGGAGATCGCCGGGCAGGCTCCGGAGGGTGATCTGCGGATGAGCGCCACTCCGTACGCCAATGGCGGCAGGCTGCTGCAGGACCTGAGGCTGCCGTCCTACGAAAAGTACGCGGTCGACGTCGGAGCCCCCGGCCGGGAGCGCACCAGCGCCATGATCAACCTCGGCAAATGGCTCCGCGAACTCATTACCCTCAACCCCGATAACTTCCGGCTGATGGGTCCGGACGAGACGGCGTCGAACCGGTTGCAGGAGGTCTACGGGGCCACGGACAAGGTCTGGGAAGCGGAGCTGAAGGACGTCGACGAGCACCTGGCGCGTTCGGGCCGGGTGATGGAGGTTCTCAGCGAACACCTGTGCCAGGGCTGGCTCGAGGGCTACCTCCTCACCGGCCGGCACGGCGCGTTCAACTGCTATGAAGCATTCGTGCACATCGTCGACTCGATGTTCAACCAGCACGCGAAGTGGCTCAAAGTGCATCAGGAACTGCCGTGGCGGCAGCCGATCGCGTCCCTGAACTACCTGCTCTCCTCACACGTCTGGCAGCAGGACCACAACGGGTTCTCGCACCAGGATCCGGGCTTTATCGACCACGTCGTGAACAAGAAGGCCGAGGTGGTGCGGGTGTATCTGCCGCCGGACGCCAACACCCTGCTCGCCGTCGCCGACCACTGCCTGCGTTCGCGCGACTACGTCAACGTGATTGTGGCGGGCAAGCAGCCCGCGCTGACCTGGCTCGATCCGGAGCAGGCGCTGCTGCACTGCGCGCGGGGGATCGGCGTCTGGGAGTTCGCCAGCCACGAGACCGAAGGTGAGGAGCCCGACGTCGTACTTGGTTGTGCCGGGGACGTTCCGACGGTGGAGGCGGTGGCCGCGGCGCAATTGCTGCACGAATCGATGCCGGACCTGAAAGTGCGGGTGATTAATGTCGTAGACCTGAGGCGCCTGCAGGATGAAAAAGAGCACCCGCACGGGCTTTCGCACCTCGACTTCGACGGGCTGTTCACCACGGGCAAGCCGGTCATTTTCGCCTATCACGGGTATCCGTGGCTGATTCACCGGCTGACGTACCGGCGGACCAATCACGACAACATCCACGTGCGCGGGTACATCGAAGAAGGCACGACGACGACGCCGTTCGACATGGCGATGCTCAACCACATTGACCGTTTCCAGCTGGCGATCGACGCCATCGACCGGATCCCCGGACTCGCCGCGCGGCGGACGGGACTGCGTCAGCAACTACAGGACCGGAGGCTGCAAGCCTGGCAGCACACCCGTACCCACGGGGAAGATCCGGAGGAGATCACCGGCTGGGTCCTCCCGGCCGCGAAGTAGGAAATACAAACGATGGAAGACACCTTGAATAGGCTCGCCGCGGCCGTGACGGCATAACAGTTGCGTGGCGGGTGGCCGATTAGCCGCCCGCCAGCCGCTTCGGTCAGTCGCCGCGGGACTCGCGCGTCTTCTTGTCGTTGGCCTTCTGCAGGGCATCGACGAGTTCGTCTTTGCTCATCTTCGACCGCTCAGGGATGTCCATCTCCTGGGCCAGGTCGTAAAGGTGCTCCTTGGAGGCGTTCTTGTCGACGCCGCCGGCCGTATCCTTCGAGGTGTCCCGGCCTCCCTTGGCCTGCTCATCCGAGGGTCCCTTTTTGTCCTTGGGCTGCCAGTGATCGCCGACCTTCTCGTGCGTGTGCTTCAAGGCAGCGTAAGCCACCTGATGGGCACGTTGCTCGTCGTCGTACTCCTCCTCGGCTGAATCCAACGCCTTCGCAAAGGTTTCCTGTGCCTTTTTGTCCGAGCGCTGCAGCGTGCTGGGCAGTTCATCCACCTTGACGTTGCCGTTCTTGTCGGTCTTGGGCATGATCGCCACTCTCCTTTCAATCCGGCGGGCATGAAACCTTGATTTAAGACTATAAGGTCGCTTATTATCCCGCAAGGATCAGGCGGTTTGTGGCATTATGCTGGGTTCGAATCTTCGAAAGGCATTATGAACGGCAAGCGGATCAGTTACGGACCGGATGCGAGTCAATACGGCGAGCTGTACCTGCCCGAAGAACGCTCGCATCCCGGCATCGTCGTCATTATTCACGGTGGCTACTGGCGCTCCCGCTATGGCGCTGAACTTGGCGTGCCATTGGCCAAGGACCTGTCCCGCCGCGGATGGGTCTGCTGGAATCTCGAGTACCGCCGGGTGGGAAATGGCGGCGGCTGGCCCGGGACGTTCGAGGACATCGCCACCGGGATCGACAAACTGGCGGAGTTGGCACCGGAACACGGGCTGGATCTGGATGCCGTCGTCGCTCTAGGCCATTCGGCGGGCGGACACCTTGCCACCTGGGCAGCTGGACGGTATCAGTTGCCGGCCGGAGCCCCGGGACCTGATCCGGTCGTGAAGCTTACGGCGGTGGTGTCGCAGGCCGGGCTGCTGGATCTGCGGTCGGCTTTCGACGCCAATCTGAGCAACAACGCAGCGGCGGAACTCCTGGGTGGGACGCCTACCGAGTATCCACGCCGCTATGAATGGGCAGACCCGCTCTCCCAAGTACCGCTGCGGATCCCGGTCTACGCACTCCATGCCGAGGATGACACTGCCGTCCCGATCAGCCAGTCAACCAGCTACGTCGCTGCCGCGGTCGCCGCAGGAGCATCCGCCGATCTCATCCCCGTCCGCGGCGGCCACTTCGACCTGATTGATCCCGGCTCGGAAGCGTTCACGAAGTGCCGGGAATTGCTGGCGCGTGCCATGGGGGAGCCGTGGGCATGAGTGTGACCCGGGACGGCGGGTCCGTATGTTCGGGCCAGGAGTAAAACCGGCCGGTTCGACGCAGAAATGGCCCATATTCCGAAAACCATACTCCCGGTACGAACGGAGGTGGGTTTGGTACCTTATAAGCGTGCTGACAGTAATGGGCGAGACCTTGATCGACGTCGTCGAAGGCGCCGGCGTGAAACCGCGGGCCCATGTCGGCGGGAGCCCGATGAATGTTGCGGTTGGCCTGGCCAGGCTTGGTCACGCGGTGCAATTCCTGGGCCGGTATGGCAAGGACAACTTCGGCCAGATGGTTTCCGTCCACCTGGCCGACAACTCTGTGCTGAACCCGCTTCCACCGGATGATTCACCAACCAGTACAGCGACGGCCACCCTCGATGAAACCGGCGCGGCCACGTACACCTTTGAGCTTGAATGGTCTCTGGACGGATTGCTGGAACGGCTTTCCGACGACCTCCAAGGCAGCACACTTCTCCACACGGGGTCCATCGCCACGATGCTCGAACCCGGCGCAAGCACTGTGCTGACCGCCGTCGAACATGCCCACCCGCTGGCCACGATCAGCTACGACCCCAACTGCCGCCCGACGATCATCACCGATCCGTCATACGCGCGGGAGGCCGCGGAAAAGTTTGTCCGGCTGGCCGACGTCGTCAAAGCTTCCGATGAGGACCTGGAATGGCTCTATCCGGACCGTGCGGTGAAGGATTCCGGGCGTGCCTGGCTCGAGCTTGGCCCGGCGATTGTCGTGGTCACTCACGGCGGTGATGAGCCGTGGGCCGTTGCCGCGGCCGGGGAGGCGACGGCGGCCGTTCCACCGGTCGAGGTCGTGGACACCGTCGGGGCAGGCGACTCCTTTATGTCCGCGTTGCTCGGGGCTATCGTGGACAAAGAGTTGGATGGTTCCGGCCGTCGCGAAAAGTTGCGCCAGATAAGCACCGGCGAACTGCGCGGAATCCTCGAAACGGCGGCGACTGCAGCGGCCATCACCGTTTCCCGGGCAGGTGCCAACCCGCCGTCGAAGACGGAACTTAGGCAGCGGCGCAGTTCCTGACGCAGCGGGCCAAGCAGAAACCTGAACCAGTACGCATGGACCGACCAACAAGGAACGACCAGAACGGAACGATCGACCAGCAAGGAAAGAAGGACAACATGGCTTCGCGCGACCCTTACGCAGACTTACCCTCCGTCCCCGAATTCACGCTGACCTCCGAGTACATTACGGACGGCGCACCGCTCAAGAGCCCGCAGGCAAGCGGCCGGATGGGGGCCGGCGGCGAAGACCTTTCCCCGCAGTTGTCGTGGAGTGGCTTTCCGGAAGAGACCAAAAGCTTCGCGGTGACGGTGTACGACCCGGACGCTCCCACGGCCAGCGGATTCTGGCATTGGGCCGTCTTCAATCTGCCGGTATCGACGACGTCGCTCCCCGCGGGCGCTGGTGATGATTCCGGCTCGAAGCTTCCGGGCGGCGCCATCCAGTTGAGCAACGACGCCGGCACCAGGAACTATGTGGGCGCCGCCCCGCCCGAGGGCCATGGATCGCATGAATACCATGTCGTGGTTCACGCGGTTGACGTCGAGTCCCTGGACATTCCCGAAGGCGCCAGCCCCGCGTTCCTCGGGTTCAACCTGTTTTCGCACGCCATCGGCCGGGCCAGGATTATCGGCACCTACGAGCAGTAGCGTCAACGGGGCGGCTCCGGCCGGAATCCTGTCCCGATGCGGTCACAAATCCTGCCCGATGAAGGCCTGGGCGGTTCCGCGCCTTAAGCTGTATTCATGAAGCTGGTGGCGAGTGACATGGACGGCACGATCATCGACCACTCGGGGCGAATCAGTGCGCGCACCGTGCGGGCGTTCGATGCCTGCCGTCAGGCCGGGATTGAGATCGTGTTTGTCACCGGGCGGCCGCCGCGTTGGTTGGTGCCGCTGGAAGAGCAGCTGGACTTCGACGGCACCGTCATCTGTTCCAATGGCGCCGTGGTTTACCATCTCGCCGACCACAAGGTCCTCAGCGCCCAGCTTTTGCCGCACGACAGCGTGTTCCAAGCGGTCAAGGTCATCAAGAACATGTATCCCACCGCCGCGTTCGCCGCCGAAACGATCAAGGGATTCCATATCGAACCGGGGTTTGCCAGCCAGGCGATCCTGGACCAGAACGGCGTCACGCCACAGTATCTGAGCGACAGCCTGGTTGCGGAGGCGGAGGCCGGTGAGAACGAAGCCAGCCAGGCCGGAAGCGCGGCACCTGATCCGGGAGCCGGCGTCGCCAAGCTGTTGGCCAAGGTCCCAGACACCAATCCGGACGACTTCCTCGCCAGGGTGACTCCCGCCGTCGGACACCTTGTTTCCGTCACGCATTCCAGCCCGGGCCAGGCGCTGTTGGAAATGGCGCTGCCCGAGGTGAACAAGGCCGCCACGCTCCAGCGGTTCGCCGCCGGACTGGGGATCGAAGCCAAGGACGTGATCGCATTCGGCGACATGCCCAACGACATCCAGATGCTGGACTGGGCGGGACACGGTTATGCGATGGCCAGCGGTCACCCCCGCGCGCTCAAGGCGGCCAACCTGCTGGCTCCTCCTTTTGCAAGGGACGGTGTTGCCCAGGTTCTGGAGGCCCGGCTGGCCGAGCTGAACGAAACGGCATCGGCGTAACCCGATGCCTGGCGAAGCCGACCGCAGCCGCCGGGGCAGTGGCAGGTCCTCGGGCTTCCTGAAAAACCAGCACGACGGCGTCCGCTGGCCGGTTGCCTTCGCCCACCGTGGGTTCTCCCGGGAGGGGTTCGAAAACTCCCTCCAGGCGTTTAAGGACGCCGCGGCGCTCGGATTCGGCTACGTCGAAACGGATGTCCACACCACCTCCGACGGGGTGGTGGTGTTGTTCCATGATGAGACCCTGGACCGGGTGACTGACGGGCACGGCGCCATCAAGGATCACACCTATGCCGAACTGCAACGGGTGAAAATCGGCGGTCGTGAGCCGATCCCGACCCTCGATGAACTGCTCACCGCCCTGCCCGGCACCTGCATCAATATCGACATCAAAGACGCATTCTCCATTCTTCCGCTCAAGGAGGTGCTGGACCGGAACGACGCCTATGACCGGGTCTGCATCACCGCCTTTTCGGACAAGCGGCTGCTAACCTTCCAGGCTCTGCTCAGCGATCGGACACCTACCAATTCAGCCGGCATGCTGCGGGTCGGGGCGTTCGTCCTGCTCGGACGGCTGGGAATGGACTGGCCGCTGCGGTGGATCCTCCGGGGCATCGACGCCCTGCAGGTTCCGATCCAGTACGGGCGGATCCGGATCGTCACCGCCCGCTCCGTCGCCCGCGCACACCGGCTCGGGCTGCAGATGCATGTCTGGACCATCAACGAAGCCGCCGCCATGGAAGAACTGCTGGATCTCGGCGTCGACGGCGTCATGACCGACCGTGCCGACCTGCTGGCGGAGCTCATGCAGGCACGCGGTTTCTGGCCGCAGAACGGCTGAAGCATCCGCATCTGACACGCGATTAGTAAGGCTACTGGATATTGTTCCCATGCCTGTATAAAGTGTTGCTTCTGACGTTCTTTGCTTCTCGGTGCGAGCCAGAGGCCGGGCAGGATTGCCGAAGTCCACGCCGGAAGCGGGATCACTGGATGACGATTGATCGCTGCCAGGGACGGAGAGAACATGGCACCCGAAGAGAACGAAGCCGCAGGCCGCACATCCGGAGACGGAGAGGCAAAGCCGGAAGCCGGGGGCGAAGCAGGCCCTTCCGAGCCGGAGTATGCGGCGCCGGACGCCGATACTCCCGAGGGCAGGAAAACCATCCGGCGGGCCATCGGTGCGTCAGCGATAGGTAATGCCACCGAATGGTTCGACTACGGTGTCTATGCCGTCGTGGTCAGCTACATCACGACGAATTTCTTCCAGGGCGGCACGGCTTTCGCGCTGGCCACCTTCGCCATCTCATTCTTGGTCCGCCCCTTCGGCGGACTGATTTTCGGCCCTTTGGGCGACAAACTCGGCCGCAAGGCCATTCTGGCCCTGACGATCATCCTGATGGCCGGATCGACGTTCGCGATCGGTCTGCTGCCGGACTTCGACGCGATTGGTATCTGGGCCCCGATCCTTTTGGTGGCGCTGCGCATGCTGCAGGGCTTCTCCGCCGGCGGTGAATATGGTGGAGCCGCAACATTCATGGCCGAATACTCGCCGGATAAGAAGCGGGGATTCTATGGCAGCTTCCTGGAAGTTGGTACGCTGTTCGGTTTTGCTTTGGGCGCCGGACTGGTGCTCGCCTTGCAGTTAATTTTGGGGGAGCAGACCATGACGGACTGGGGCTGGCGGATTCCGTTCCTCGTGGCCGGACCGTTGGGCCTTATTGGTCTGTACCTGAGGACGAAGGTTGAAGATACGCCGGTATTCCGCGAGATCGATGAGCACCATGAATCCGAGGCCACCGTCACGGCGGAGTTTAAGGATTTGTGCGTCAAGTACTGGAAGCCATTGGTTACGATGGCGGGACTCGTCGTCGCGCTGAACGTCACAAACTACACACTGCTCAGCTACATGCCGACCTATCTGGAGACGCAGATTGGTCTGTCGAACAACGGTTCGCTGCTGCTGATCCTGATCGGCGAAGTGGTCATGCTCAGCCTCATCCCCTTCTCCGGCCGGATCTCCGACAAGGTGGGCCGGAAGCCGATGTGGACAATTTCCCTTGGCGGACTGTTCGTGTTCGCCATTCCGATGTACATGTTGATGGGAACCGGATTCACCGGAGCCCTGATCGGATTCGGGGTGCTCGGAATCCTCTACGTGTTGCAACTGTCGACCATTTCCGCCACCTTCCCGGCCATGTTCCCGACCCAGGTCCGCTATGCCGGTTTTGCCATTACCTACAACGTTTCGACGGCGCTGTTCGGAGGCACGGCGCCGCTGGTCAACGAACGGCTTATCGAAGTGACGGGCGATGTACTCGTCCCGGCGTACTACTTGATGGCCGCGTGTGCCGTCGGCGGACTTGCCCTCTGGTTTGTGCCCGAAACCGCTGGCGCATCGTTGCGGGGGACGGAGATACCGCGTCAGAAGAGGATGAAGCCGCAGTCGTCGTTCCGGTAGTAACTGCGCGGTTGTCCGTGCGAAGAGGTGATGTGTACGATCGTACGCATGACTGATTACTTCGCCGGCGATCCGCGCACCAACCGGGAGCGAATGCTCGCCGGAGACTTATACATCTCGGATGATCCGGACAACGAGGCGGCATACCGTCGTGCGGTGAAACTGACCGCCCACTATGCCTCGGCATACGTCGAGGACCCGGACTCGGCACGTCCGATACTGGAAGAGCTACTGGGCGGTTTAGGGGAGAACGCGCATATCCGGCCCCCGCTGAGCGTCGACTATGGCAGCCACATTACGATCGGTGACGAGACCTTCATCAATTCGGGCCTTACCGCCCTGGACGTCGGTCCAATTTCCATCGGCCGGGACTGCCAGATCGGGCCCAACGTTCAGCTGCTCACCCCAACCCACCCGGTTGACCCCAAGCCGCGGAGGGACAAGCTGGAGGCGGCCGAACCAATCACCATCGAGGACAATGTATGGCTTGGTGGGGGAGCGATCGTGCTGCCGGGAGTCACGATCGGGAAGAACAGTATTATTGGAGCTGGCGCCGTAGTCACCAAGGACATCCCGGCGAATGTGATCGCTGTGGGCAATCCAGCCCGCGTTCTACGGACGATCTGACCCGATGGCCGCACGCCGCTTCGATCCCGATCGCCGGGACCGGATCATCGACGCAGCCCTCGAGGTGATCGCCGAACAAGGAGTAGCCGGAACTTCCCACCGCAAGGTCGCTGCCCGGGCGGATGTGCCATTGGGGTCGATGACCTATCACTTCCAAAGCATGGACGAGCTGCTGCACGTGGCCTTTACCCGTTTCGCCGCCATGATCGCCGCCCGTTTCGAAGAGCGGCTGGCCCAGGCGAGGACACGTGAACAGGCTCAGGAGGCGGTCGTGGCCCTCATCCACTCGGACCTGAACCAGTCGGTCCGGGAGTCGGCGCTGACCTACGAGCTCTACACGTTGGCAGCCCGGAACCCGGACTACCGAGCCATCACCCACGAGTGGATGAGCCAGAGCCGGGCCGCGCTCGCAAGTCATTTCGACCCTGTCACCTGCCGGATGCTGGACGCCCTGATCGAAGGCCTGGCATTACATTCGGCGCTGGATACCGAACGGCACGATCGCGCGGTTACGGCAGAAGCTGTCCTCCGCATCACCACCCCATCAGCATCCGGCGGCGCCTGACCCTTTTCGGCATCGAGGCAAGGATGGTGCGCCACTGGTGGACACCAATTGGCTGTAGCTCAGGGCCCCTGGCGGAATAGTAGTCTGGCGGTATGCGCATCCTGATTGCTCCGGACAAGTTCAAGGGCACGTTGACCGCCCGTGAGGCAGGCGAAGCGATGGCTTCCGGCGCCATGGAGGTCTTCGCCCACGCGGAGACGACGATTGTCCCGGTGGCCGACGGCGGCGAGGGTACCTTGGAGGCCGCACTCGCGGCCGGTGGAGAGGAGCGCACCGCTACGGTGCAGGGCCCGCTCGGCGAGGACGTTGAGGCGCGCTGGGTGCTGACCGGTAAGATGGCGGTGATCGAAACGGCCGAGGCGAGCGGTTTGCGGTACGTGCAGCCGCGGATCCAGTCGGCGCTCGCGGCGCACAGCTACGGCAGCGGTCAACTGATCAAGGAAGCTCTGGACGCCGGTGCGGAAGAGATCATCTGCGGCATCGGCGGATCGGCAATGACCGACGGCGGTTCAGGAGCACTTCGCGCCCTCGGGCTAAGGGTCATGAACGACGACGGCGCCCGGGCCAGGTTGGGCGGCGCTGGGTTGGCGACCGCACTGCAGATCGACGACTCGGGCCTTGACCCACGTTTGAAGGATGTGAAAATCCGGATCGCCGCCGATGTGACGAATCCGCTGCACGGTCCGGATGGTGCAGCGAATATCTTCGGTGAACAAAAGGGCGCCGATGCGGCGGCCCGCTCCATTCTGGACGAGGCGCTGCGGCACTGGGGCGAACTGTTGCAGAAAACCAGCGGTGTTGATGTGCAGATTCCGGGAGCTGGAGCGGCAGGCGGATTCCCGTCGTCGTTCCTGGCCTTTACGGACGCCAGTCTGGAATCCGGATTCGATCTGGTGGCCGAACTTGTTGGTCTGGATGCTGCGTTGACCGGCGTGGACCTGGTCATCACCGGCGAAGGGTCCCTCGATGAACAGTCGCGGTTCGGGAAGGCGCCGCTGTCCGTGGCGGACCGCGCCCACGCCAACGGGACCGACGTCGTCGTGATTGCAGGGCGTTCGACGCTGGAGTTGGAGGAAATTTCCAGCCACGGTGTGAAGGCTCTGTGTTCGGCCGTGGAATGCGCTCCCTCTGTCGATGAAGCGCTGGCAGAACCTGCGAAGTACGTCCGGGAGGCTACAGTCAGGGCGCTGCGGAGCCTGCAGGGTTAGGTTTCCCCGTTGAACCCTACGGTAGCGTAGGTTACTCTGGCGTAAGTTAGAGATTCCGAGCAGGCAGGTCCCCATGACAACCACCGATGAACCACAGACGCGTCCGACGACGAAGCCGGGATTCCGGCCGTCGAAGACAGATTCGGCGGTCGACCTGACCACGTACGCCCGGGAAAATCCGGAGCAGACAAGTCCCCGTCCGGTGATTGATGGACCGAGGAACACCGCCGGCCAGATCAGTGTGTACATCGGAGTGCTCCTGCCGCTGGCGGCCTTGGTCGCGGCCGTTCCGCTCGCGTGGGGCTGGGGGCTGACGTGGATCGACGTCGCACTGTTCCTGGTGTTCTACGTGATCAGCGGTCTCGGCGTCACCATCGGTTACCACCGCTACTTCACGCACGGCTCGTTCAAGGCCAACAAGGGGCTGCGCGGTGCGTTGGCGGTTGCCGGTTCGCTCTCCGTGCAGGGCTCTGTCATCACCTGGGTGGCCGACCACCGCCGCCACCACGCCTTCTCGGATACCGACGGCGACCCGCACTCGCCATGGGCGTTCGGCGATTCACCTTGGGCGCTGGCCAAAGGGTTCTGGCACGCGCACATGGGTTGGCTGTTCGAGCGGGATGTCACCAACAGGATCCGCTTCGCGCCGGACCTGCTCAAGGACCCGATGATCCTGCGTATCGACAAGATGTTCGGTGTCTGGATGCTTGTCACCCTGCTGCTGCCGGCGCTCATCGGCGGTCTGGTGACGATGAGCTGGTGGGGCGCCCTGACCGCGTTCTTCTGGGCCGGGCTCGCCCGGGTGGCCGTACTGCATCACATCACCTGGTCGGTGAATTCCATCTGCCACATGGTGGGGGAGAAGCCGTACCACTCCCGCGACAAGGCCGGGAACTTCTGGCCGCTCGCCATCGCGTCGTTTGGCGAATCCTGGCACAACTCCCACCATGCCGATCCGACCTGTGCACGGCATGGCGTCGACAAGGGGCAGATCGACATTTCCGCCCGGATGATCTGGATGTTCGAGAAGCTCGGCTGGGCGACGAAGGTTAAGTGGTCCAAGCCGGAGCGGCGGGCCAAATTGGCGGCGGCTCAGGCCCAGCAAGAGGGCTGACTGCGGCCCGCCTGACTGGACTGGCCCGCACCGACAGTGCGGGCCATATTGGGGGCAGCGCACTAATGCCGGGAACGGTTTTGAGCGGCCAAAACGGGGGTCGGCAGAACCGTTTTCGACGTCGAGGACCGGCTTCGGCCTCCGATCTGTTGGAAAGTGACGGGTGTGACTGTGGCCATGCAGCGCTGAGTGCGCTAACCTGATGCGCATGGGAACGTTAATTTTCGAGTAAGAGCAGTCCAACTGCTAACGGCTTAGCGCCGAAAAACCGAAATTTCTTGTTGAGGCCGAGCCTCCGGGACGATTCCCATTCTTCATATCCAGCACTTCGCGGTTGTTCACGCGGCGGAATCTGTTGGTTCCTGATCGCTCCTAAGTGTCGTCATTTTTCGACGACGGGAGCACCATGAATGGCACCCGGTGGCAGTTGAGGAATCAACAAGCCGAACCAGAAGGGAATGCCATGACTGCCCAAACCAACCATCAACCGTCGTCTGTCTCAGACCTGCGGGAAGTAAACGAATCCACGTTCAAGAAGTTGCTGAAGGAAAGACACGTTCCGGAGCAGCCAGTGCTGGTGCACTCCGACAACGGTCATCCGCCAGGACTTGCCGCCATGCAGCGCTACTGGGCTCCCTGGTACAGCATCGAAATGGTGCAGACTGCCGGCGCCGGTGAGGGGCTGACCGTGCGGGTGCAGCAACTGGAGGAGCCGCTGCTTCCGTGGGCGGACCACTATGCCTTCCAGAAGCTGATCGACCGCGTGTGGCAAGGCAAGCGGCAAGGCATTCGGGCAACGGCCGCCCGGATTATCGGTCCGGCGCCTGCGCACAAGTGGGTCGCTGAGTCGTCAATCGATCCGCAACTGCCGGCGGCTGAGTTGAATACCGGTCAGTGGGTCGAGTTGTATCAGCTCAGCCAGGATACCGGCTTTGGCGATCTCCCCGGAGGCCGCAGTGTCGGCTCCGGGCATAAGCCCCGGCAGGCAAGTGGCCGGCAGGGTGCCCGGGAGCCGAAACTGCGGTGGTGATCCTGAGCGGCCCATGAGACGGACCGCGGCGCCGGGTTTACTCGGCGTCGTGGTCCGTTTCCAGGATGCGGGCCAGCGCGTCCAGCGACTCGTCGGCTCCATCTCCGTCAGCGCGGAGGACAACCACGTGTCCGTGCGAGGCACCAAGACCCATGATCGACAGGATGCTTGAAGCGTCCAGGGCCTCACCGCCCTCCATCTCGATCGTGACATCGAGGGGCTGATCGGCCGCGGCTTCGACGAAGATGGACGCCGGACGGGCATGCAGTCCCACGCGGCTGGCGATGGTGGCGGTGCGTGCTGGCATGTTTCTCCTTGGTGCTTTTTGTGCGGGCTTTTGGTGCGGTGCTTTGGTGTTTCGCTCAGGCCGCTGCCGGAGCGTATTCGGCGCTCACCGCGTCGGATGCAGGCTTCTTCTTGGTCGTGAACCGCTTCAGGGCGATGACCGTCAGGGCGGAAATGATTGTTCCGGCCAGGATCGCCACGACGAACATCAGGACGTTCCCGATCGCAAACAGGACGAAGATTCCGCCATGTGGCGCCTGGGACGTGACGCCGGTTCCCATGATCAGCGCTCCGGTGGTGGCGGCGCCGACCATTCCGGCCGGGATGACACGAAGCGGGTCGGCCGCTGCGAACGGAATTGCGCCTTCGGTGATGAAGGCCGCTCCGAGCAGCCAGGCCGCCTTGCCATTCTCCCGTTCCGCAGGGGTGAAAAGCCTCTTGTCCAGGACGGTCGCCAGGGCCATCGCCAGTGGGGGAACCATTCCGGCCGCCATCACCGTAGCCATAATCTCCCACGGTGCCTGGTTGTCTACCGATCCCGCTGCGAGACCGGCGACTGCGAAGGCGTAGGCAACCTTATTGACCGGACCGCCCAGATCGAGCGCCATCATCAGACCAAGCACAATGCCCAGTACGACGGCGGCAGCACCGGTCATGCCGGAGAGCCAGTTGTTGAGCAAATCAGTCAGTCCGGCAATCGGTCCGCCCAGCACCAGCAGCATCAGTCCGGATGCCACGACGGAGGCGAGCAGAGGAATGATGACGACGGGCATCAGGCCGCGAAGCCAGCGCGGAACCTGGATCCGTCCGATCAGCATGGCGACGTAACCGGCGAGCAAACCGCCGACGATACCACCGAGGAACCCGGCGCCCATGAAACCTGCGACTGCACCGGCTGTGAACCCGGGTGCGATGCCGGGCCGGTCCGCCAGTGCGTAGGCGATGTAACCGGCCAACGCGGGGATCAGGAATGACATCGACAGGTTGCCGATCTTGAAGAAGACGGCACCCAGATAAATGCCGAGACCGCCGTCGGGCAGGTTCGCGAGCGAATTGGTGCCGAGGATCGCATCGGCCCTCGGGACGCCGTCGTCGTTGGGAAGGGCAATATCGTAGCCGCCGAGCAGGAAGCCCAGGGCCATCAGGAGCCCGCCGCCGGCGACGAAAGGAATGATGTAGCTGACGCCGGTGAGCAGGGCGCGTTTGAGCTGCGAGCCGATGCCTTCGCCGTTTTCGGCCGTGTCGCTGCTGCCCGATGCGGCGGTGGCACTGACCTTCCGTGCCGATGGGTCGCCAGCCGCCGCAATGGCTTCGTTCACCATTTCGTCCGGCTCGTCGATGCCACGCTTGACTGGTGCACTGACCACCGGTTTGCCGGCGAAACGGTGCTTGTCGCGGACGTCCACGTCGACGGCGAAGATGACGGCGTCTGCTGCGGCGATAACTTCGGGATCGAGCGGCTTCGACCCTGAGGAGCCTTGCGTTTCAACCTGCACCTCGACCCCGGCCCGCTCGCCAGCAGCGACCAGTGCGTCGGCGGCCATGTAGGTGTGGGCGATGCCGGTGGGGCAGGCGGTTACGGCTACCAGGCGTTTGACCGCCGGGGTGGAAGCCTCCGCGGTTCCGGTCGCTGGCGCCTGAGTCCCCGCGGGAGCAGGCGCTCCGGGGGATGACCTAGTGGCAGCAGCACCAGCGTGCTGGGCAGTCCTCGAGGAAACCGGCCGATCATGCAGGGCGCCGTCGACCAGTTCCACGATCTCCGCCTCGGACTTGGCCTCCCGCAGGGCGGCGGTGAAGTCCTTCTTAATCAGTGACCGTGCCAGCTTGGACAGCAGTTTCAGGTGCTCCTGGTCGGCGCCTTCAGGTGCGGCGATGAAGAAGATTAGATCCGCGGGGCCGTCTTTGGCGCCGAAATCGACCGCCGGTTCCACGCGCGCCATGGCCAGCGTCGGTTCGGTCACCGCCGTCGAACGGCAGTGCGGGATCGCGATGCCGCCGGGAACGCCGGTTGCCGTCTTTTCCTCGCGCGCCATTGCGTCCGCATACAGACCCTCGAATTCGCTGGCGCGTCCCGAGTCGGCCACGGCCTGGGCGAGCGTGCGGATCACGTCCGCGCGGCTGCTGCCGAGATTCTTGTCCAGAGTGACGAGCTCCGGGGTAATCAGTGCTGACATGGTCAGCCTCCTTTGGATGGATTCAGTGCCAGCGGCGCGATAACGACGTCGGCGGGAGTGGTTTGTTCAAGTGATGGAAGGGTGGAGCCGGGGAGGGAGGCTGCCGCTGCTCCATGTGCGACGGCCTGGCGCAGTCGATCCTGCGGTTGCGCACCGGCCGAGCTCGCGAGCAGGTAGCCGGCCAGCGAGGAGTCGCCGGCGCCAACCGTGCTGCGGGCCCGGATCGGGGCGTGTGTTGCGAGCCAGCATCCGTCGCCGGTGACCAGCACGGCACCTTTGGATCCGAGCGTGGCCAGTACGGCGGAACAGCCCTGATCAATCAGCGTCCGGGCGGCGGCGGCGGCCAGGGACGGGTCGTTTTCCAGGTCCTGTTCCGTTCCCGCACCTGTCAGTTCCGCCAATTCCTCGGCGTTGGGCTTGAGCAGGTCGGGTGCAATGTCGGAACCGGCGGACATGACGGCGGTCAGCGGTGCACCCGAAGTGTCGACGGCGATCGCTGGACAGCCGGAGCCAAACCGGAGGCGGGCCTGCTGGATGATACGGGCGTAGAAATCCGTCGGAACACCCGGCGGAAGGGAGCCGGCCAGGACAATCCACTGGGCACCGTCGGCGCTTGCCAGCACCAGGTCGATCAGTTCGCGCTGCTGTTGCGGCGTCAGTTCCGGCCCGGGTTCGTTGATCTTCGTCGTTGTGCCGTCGGGCTCGGTGAGCGTGATGTTGCTGCGCAAAGTGGCGCCGATCGGGAGGTTCGCAAACTCGATGCCGGACATCCGAAGCGCCGCCACAACGGCGTCGTCGTTATTGCCGGGAAGCACAGCGAGGGAGGCAGCCGCGGAGGCAGTCAGGGCGCGGCAGACATTGACGCCTTTTCCGCCCGGATCCTGATTCGCCGCGATGGCGCGTTGGACATCTCCGCGGGCGAGCGGGCCGGGCAGTTCAATCGTCCGGTCAAGACTCGGGTTGGCGGTGAGGGTGACGATCATGCCAGCACCACCTCGGTGCCGGCGTCACGGAGGGCGCTGGCCAATTCAGGGGATGGTTCGGCGTCGGTAATCAAGGCATCGATCTCTTTCAGATGGGCGAAGCGGACCAGGGTTTCCTCATCGAGCTTCGAGGAGTCGGCCAAGGCGATGACCCGGCGTGCGGCGTGGACGATGGCGGTTTTGACGGCGGCTTCCTGCGGGTCGGGGGTGCTGAGGCCAAAGCCGGCGTGCACGCCGTTCGTTCCGACGAAGGCGATATCAGGCCGGAGGCCTTCAATCTGGCTGATCGTTCGATCCCCGACGCCGGCCCGGGTCAGTCCGCGGACGCGTCCGCCGAGCAGCTCGAGTTGGACCGTCGACGAATTGGCGAGCTTGGCCGCGATCGGCACCGCATGGGTGATGACCAGCAGATCGTCGCCGGGATTCGCTGGCTGCCAGTCCTGAAGCAGGTCGGCCAACAGTTCGGTGGTGGTTCCTGCGTCGATGACGACTGAACTGGACGAGGGAATCAGTTCGAGGGCCTTGCGGGCAATCCTGGCCTTCTGCTCGTGGTTCTGGCTCTGCCGGCTGCTCAGGCTTTGCTCGCTCGTGCTCATTTTGCCGGCCGGAACCGCCCCGCCATGTACCCGGCGGACCAGGCCGTCGGCTTCGAGGGCGGCGAGATCCCGGCGGACGGTTTCCTGGGTAATGTTGAACCGCTCCGCGAGGGCAGCCACGCTGACGCGTCCCTCGGCGGCAACCAGGTCGCCAATCTTGGTGTAGCGCTCTTCGGCGAACATGAGTCTCCCTCTCGCCGGTGCCCATTTCAGCACCGGAACATTCATCCGTAACGACGGTGACCGCCATCACGTGTATGTTGTTTTGAGTGACTCTATCTGCGTTTATTTCTGTGTGTCAAGAGGTTTGCCAAATAAACACAGATGATCGGGCATGATGCTGCTGTCAGCCGAGTTTGCTGGGTTTCGCGCCGACGCCGTCCGTGCCGTCGGCGCCCGCTTCACCGTCTTCCATGGTGGCAGCCGCATGCCGGCCCTCATGGTGAGGTTCGCCGTCGTCCATTCCCGCGGTGCCGCGCCAGCGGGCGATCAGTGTCATGCCGTGGTAGATCAGCAGTGCCGAACCGGTGCCCAGGGCAATACCTTCGAAGGTCAGTGCTCCGACAATCCACGTGTAGTTGGCGATTCCAATGACCAGTGAGACGGCCGCCGTCGTCAGATTGATGGGATTGGCGAAGTCGACCCGGTTCTGCACCCAAATACGAACGCCGAGGACGCCGATCATCCCATACAGGACCGTCGCCGCGCCGCCAAGCACGCCCGCGGGGACGGTGGCGATCAACGCGCCGAATTTGGGGGAAAAACTCAACAGCAGCGCCGTGATGGCGGCAACCCAGTACGCCGCGGTCGAGTAGACGCGGGTGGCGGCCATCACCCCGATGTTTTCCGCGTACGTCGTGGTTCCGGAGCCGCCGCCGGTGCCCGCCAGCACGGTGGCGAGTCCGTCCGCCATCAGCGCCCGGCCGGTCAGCGGATCCAGATTGCGGTTTGTCATCAGGGCGACCGACTTTACGTGCCCGATATTCTCCGCGACGAGGACCAGGACCACTGGGATGAACAGGCCTGCGACGGAGAGGTGGAATTCCGGCAGTTGGAACGGCGGCAGGCCCACCCAGGCGGCATCGCGCATTGCCTGGTAGTCGACCTCCCCGCGCAACATCGCCACCAGGTAGCCGGCAACGACGCCGACCAGGATGGACAACCTGCCGAGGATCCCCTTGAACAGCACCGTGACGACAATGATTGTGACGAGCGTGACCAGGGCGGTGACGGGGGCGGCCGTGAAATTGTCCTTCGCCGACGGGATCAGGTTCAGCCCGATCAGCGCAACGATCGCCCCGGTAACGATGGGCGGCATCAGCACTTGGATCCACCGGGTGCCCGCGAAGTTGACGACGGCGCCGATCAGGGCCAGCACCGCACCGGCCATCACCACACCGCCGAGCGCGCCGGCCGGCCCGTGCTGGCTGGTGGCGGCGGCGATCGGCGCGATGAACGCGAAGCTGGAGCCAAGATAGCTGGGGATCTTTCCGGCAGTGATTACCAGGAACAGGATGGTGCCGATACCGGAAAAGAAGAGCGTCGTCGCGGGCGGGAAGCCGGTGATCAGTGGAACCAGGAAGGTGGCACCGAACATCGCCACCACATGCTGCACCCCGATGCCGATGGTCCGCGGCCAGGTCAGCCGCTCGCCGGGCGCGACCACTTCGCCGGCCCTGATGGTCTTCCCATCTCCATGCAGGTGCCACTTAAGCATGTTCACGATTCTTTCCTGCCCTCCTGTACGAAAAACCCTCCGATAGCCTACCGCCGGGACCGGTGCCTCCGCCCCGTGGACTCTCCCGCCGCCGTCGGGGATTCAGAACGACGGCGGACGTGGGCGAGTGAGTAATGTCACCGTGCTGCTGGAAATGAACCTGGCTTTCCCACCGGTTGTACCCACTGGAAAGGGCTCCGGTTGCGGGGCCGGAAATTCGTGGAAAGTGCTGAGCATGACTATTGAACTGACTTTGGATGAAACGCTCGCTTTGGAGCCTGCGGCCGCGGACCTGCTGTTCCGGGAGGGCCGCACCGCCAACAAATTCACCAACGAGCCGGTCTCCGAAGAGCAGGCGCGGTCAATCGTCGAACTGGTCAAAATGGGCCCGACGGCGTTCAACAACCAACCGCTGCGCGTCACCTATGTCCGGTCGGAGGACGCGAAGGAGCGTCTCGTTTCCCACCTCGCGGGTGGCAATCAGGAAAAGACGCGCAACGCCCCGCTGACCGCCATTCTCAGCTACGACGCGGACTGGCATGAGCATTTCCCGACCTTCAACCCCGGTGCCCAAAAGCTGAAGTCGATGTTCGATGATAATGCCGAGGGCCGGCACAAGCTGGGCAACAACAACGCCAACCTGCAGGCCGGTTATTTCATCATTGCGGTGCGCTCGCTCGGACTGGCCGCCGGACCGATGAGCGGCTATGACGCCGAGGCGCTGGATGCTGACTTCTTCCCCGGGGGAAACACCCACTCCTTCATGGTCGTCAACATTGGGTACCCCGCCGAAGGCGCTTGGGGCGAACGGCTCCCGCGGCTCAACTACGACGACGTCGTGACGACTGTCTAACAAGCCGCCGTCAGCTGTGGTCCAAAATGAGCCGCGGCGTCGTACCATGGTGGTGGTACTAGCCTGAAGGGGGGGCGTCAAAGTGGCTCAGCAAGCGCGCGCCCAAATTACGCGCAAGTCCATTATTGACGGCGCGGCAAAAGTTTTCCTGGATGTGGGCTATGCCCATACGACGATGGCCCAGGTGGCCGCTTCCGCCGGCGTCACCAAGGGCGCACTGTATTTCCACTTCGACTCCAAGCAGGCGCTGGCCCGGGCCGTTATCGACGAAAACCTCACTGCCACCACAGCAATAGGCATGCGGGTCCTCAGCGGTGGGTATTGTGCCCTCGAGTCCCTGGTTCGAATCAGTGCCGGCGTCGCCGAACTGACCGAGAATCCGCTCACCCGGGCAGCAGTCCGGTTGACGATGGAAAACTCCAAGCTGGTCTTCGGTGAGGAGATTCCGCACGAGGACTGGATCAAGACCTGTGAGAACCTGATCCAACGGGCGATCGCCGAAGGCAGTATCCGTCCGGATATTGACGCGTCCGTTCTCGCCGGATTCCTGGTGTCGGCCCATACCGGCGTCGACACTGTAACGGGAATGGTGCCGGCGCGGGAGGATGTCCTTCTGCGGCTGGAGGAAATGTGGAAGATGGTGCTGCCCGGAATCGTCCCGCCGGAAAAGCAGGCGGAGTTTCTGACGTTACCCGGCGTAATCCGCCAGACGGAAGCCGACTTACAGCCATAAACCTCCCGTTTCGGGGGCTCGGTTTTCTTCCGGACGAAGCGGTTTCCCTAAAAACATACCGCCGCGACGGTTTCTTATGATAGCGTTTTGCCATCCTGAATTTCCGGGGGGCGCACAATGTGGGGGTTGCGTGGGGAGTGATAGGTAGTTGACCCGGCCGCGTTAAGACGCAGGCCGGGTCGGCGGTTTAACGGACCTTTTCTCAGATGACGCCGTCGACGAGCGCCTTCGCCTCGTCCTGGACCTGCTTCAAATGCCCGGCTCCCTTAAATGATTCCGCATAGATCTTGTAGACATCCTCGGTTCCCGAGGGCCGCGCGGCGAACCAGGCGTTCTCCGTGGATACCTTCAGCCCGCCAATCGCCGCACCGTTGCCCGGCGCCTCGGTGAGCTTGGACGTGATCGGTTCGCCGGCCAAGGTGTCGGCTGTAACCTGGTCCGCCGACAGCTTGCCCAGGGCGGCCTTTTGATCGCGGGTTGCGGGAGCGTCGATCCGCGCATAGACCGGATCGCCGAACTGGTCTGTGAGGCCGGCGTAGTGCTGGGATGGAGTGCGGCCGGTCCTGGCTGTAATTTCGGATGCCAGCAGGGCGAGCAGGATGCCGTCCTTGTCCGTGGTCCAGACTCCGCCATCCCGGCGCAGAAACGATGCGCCGGCCGATTCTTCCCCGCCGAAGGCGCCGGACGAGTCCAGCAGCCCGGGTACGAACCATTTGAATCCGACCGGCACTTCCACCAGTTCCCGTCCGAGGCCCGCGGCGACCCGGTCGATGATCGATGACGAAACGAGTGTCTTTCCCACCGTGGCGCTGGCAGGCCAGTCAGGCCGGTTCCGGTACAGGTAGTCAATGGCCACAGCCAGATAGTGGTTCGGATTCATCAGCCCGGCATCGGGAGTGACAATGCCATGCCGGTCGGCGTCGGCGTCATTTCCGGTGGCAATGTCGTACTCGCCGGCCCGGGAGATCAGCGAGGCCATGGCATTGGGGGAGGAGCAGTCCATCCGGATCTTTTCATCCCAGTCGAGTGTCATGAAGGCCCACTGCGGATCGATAGACGGATTGACCACCGTCAGGTTCAAGCCGTGGCGCTCGCCGATTTCACCCCAGTAATCCACGCTTGCTCCGCCGAGCGGATCAGCGCCAATATGCAGTCCGGAACCGGCGATGGCTGCCAGGTCCAGTACCGCCGGCAGGTCATCGACATAGGAAGCCAAAAAGTCATACCGTCCTGTGGTTTCGGCCTCCAGCGCGTTCGCCAGCTGCATGCGGCGGACGCCGCGCAGCCCGTCCTCAAGCAATTCATTGGCCCGGTCGGCAATCCATCCGGTGGCATCTGAGTCCGCCGGACCGCCGTGCGGAGGGTTGTACTTGAATCCTCCGTCGCCTGGCGGATTGTGACTGGGCGTGACGACGATCCCGTCGGCGACATCGTCATGCTTTTCCGGTCCGCGGTTGTAGCGGAGGATGGCGTGCGACAGCGCCGGAGTCGGGGTGTAGCCGCGGCGGGCATCGGCCAGGACGCGGATTCCGTTGCCGGCCAGGACCTCCAGGGCAGTGTTCTGGGCCGGTTCGGACAACGCGTGGGTGTCCTTGCCAATAAAGATCGGGCCGGTGATCCCCTGCGAGGCCCGGTACTCCACGATGGCCTGCGTGATGGCGGCAATGTGCGCCTCATTGAACGAGACCTTGGTACTGGAGCCACGGTGCCCGGATGTGCCGAAGGCAACGCGCTGCGCCGGATCATCCATGCTTGGCTGCAGGTCATAATAGGCGTCCAACAGTGTCGTCAGATCCACCAGGTCGCTGGGAAGGGCCACTGTGCCCGCACGGCTTGTCATAGCACCAGCATGCCAGAATCGGCCCTGTGGCGGCAGAATACGACGCAGTTTGTGCAAAACGTCAAACTGCCACCGCCCCAACGTGCGGAACGCTGGAACGGCGGCAGCCGCCGTCGTACTGGTTGTCCTTGTTTTAGTGGACGCCGCTCATCAGGTTCTTGATGGGCTTCACGGACATGGCAAGTGCGACGGCCATGATGACGGCGACTACTCCGATGACGCTGAAGTAGGGGATCTCATCGGTGGGGTCGTAGAAACCCGCCAGCACACCTGACAACGCCGTTCCCAGCGAAACCGAGAGATAGTTCAGTGCGACCATCTGAGTCTGGAAAATCCGCGGCGCCAGCTTTGTGGACAGCGAAAGCCCGACCGGGGAAATCATCAGCTCGGCAATCGTGAACAGGAAAAGGATGCCGATGATCGCCATCAGCGGGGTGCTGTTGGGGCCGCCGCCTGCCAGCGGAATGAAGGCCAGGATGGCCAGACCCATTACGGCAAGCCCCATGGCGAACTTGAGCGGGGTGATCGGCTGCCTTGATCCGAGCTTTGTCCAAGCGAGGGCGAACAGTGGCGCCAACAGGATGATGAAGATCGGGTTGAACGACTGCACCCACTCGATCGGCATCTGCCAGCCGAAGATGGTCCGGTCCAGGCGCTTGTCAGCATACAAAGTCACGACCGTGAACTGTTGCTGGAACAGCGAGAAGAATGCCGCGCTGGCGATGAACATCGGGATGAAAGAGTACACCCGCCTGCGCTCGATGTGGTCGATTCCCTTGCTGGACAGGATGACGGCGAAGTAGATCACGGCGGCGACAATTGCCACCCCCGCTACCACCGCAGCCAGGTTCGCCGGGTTCACCAGCCCCGACACCACAGACAGGATGATGAGGACGAGTCCGGCGATCGCGATGCCGCCCACCCGCTTGATCTTGCTGCGCGGCAGCGGGTTGGCCACCCGGTGCGCCTCCTCCGGAAGGTTCTTGCGGGTCGCCGCGTACTGCAACAATCCAATGGCCATGCCGACGGCGGCCAGACCGAAGGCGAAATGGAATCCCAGATAGTCGCGGGTCAATCCGGTGAGCAGCGGACCGAACAGGGCGCCGATATTGACGGCCATATAGAAAATTGAGAAGCCGGCGTCGCGGCGGTCGTCGGTCCGGTCGTACAGGGAGCCGACCAGCGACGTGGCGCTGGCCTTCAAACCACCGCTTCCGACGCCGACGAGAATCAGACCCATAGCCAGACCCAATATGCCGGGCAGCACTGCCAGGGCAATATGGCCGGACATGATCGTGATGGCGCTGTAGAAGAGCACCCGTTCCGGACCGATCAGGCGGTCAGCGACCCACGCCCCAAGGATGGTGGAGAGGTAGACAGTGCCACCGTAGGCACCGATGATACCGGCAGCGATATTGAAATCGATTCCGAGGCCGCCTTCGCTGACCTGGGAATACATGTACAGCAGGACAACGACCTGCATGCCGTAGTAGGAGAAGCGCTCCCAAAGTTCAACACTGAACAGATTGGCGAGCATGCCGGGCTGCCCAAAGAAGGTCTTTCCCGAGGGGTTCCGGTCACTTCCAGCGTGCGTACGTGTGGGTGGAGTAGGTTCAACTGGAGTATTCACAATTTGTCATACTCGCACTCGCCGGACGGCTCTGTCATATCGAGGGCCTGCCCAATTAATCACATTCCGCAAGCGGCATTAGTCCATCAGCTGGGCCACCACGGACAATAACTCGGCCTCACCACTGGGGCGTCCGATCAGCTGGATTCCCATCGGCAGGCCCGTCGGCGTGACCATGACCGGTGCCGTGATGGCTGGCAGCCCGACCACGTTGACCATCGAACTGAAGGGGCAGTACTGGCACTGCCGCTTGTAGTCCTCGTCCGGGTCCTCCGTGTACCATCCGACCGGCCGCGGTGTCATCGCCAACGCCGGCGTGAGAATCATGTCGTAGGCGGAATATTGGGCAATCGTCTCCCACTCAAAGCGCTTGAGGACGTCGACGGCGGCGAGCAGGTCGACGGCGCTGCGGGCCTGTGCGCGGCTGCGGTACGTCCGGGTCAACGGCATCAGCTCATGCTCGCGCTCAGCGGGAATGGGCGCGGCCGCCACGGACGATGTCCACACCGTCGTGAAGGCCTCCGGGTACCGCTTGTCATAACTAATCTCGGCCGGAACGACGTCGTGCCCCAGAGCTGTCAACTGCTCGACGCCGCGCTCCAGGGCAGCTTCCGCCTCCGGCTGCAGGGCAATAGGGAAATATTCCTCGAAAGGTGAAGCGGTGCTGACGCCGATCCGGAATTTGCCACCCCGCTGGAGTGTGGAGGAGAGGAAGGAGGACGACGGCGGCACGGCACTGAGTGAGCGGTGGTTCCTGTCATCCCCCATAGCGTCGAGCAGTAACGCGGCATCTTCGGCCGTCCTGGCCAAGGGCCCGGCGACGGAGAACCCGCCCGCGTCGTTTTGCCCGGACCCCGCCGAAACCCGTCCACGGTTCGGTTTCAGCCCCACGAGGCCGGTCGCTGCCGCGGGAATGCGAATCGAGCCGCCGCCGTCGCTGCCCGGTGCGAAGGGCAGCATGCCGGCCGCTACCGCTGCGGCGCTGCCACCCGATGAGCCGCCGGCGCTAAGTGTGTTGTCGTGCGGATTCCGGGCCGGCGGCGCGATGCCGTTCGCGCTGTAGCTCGTCAGGCCGAACTCCGGGACCTGCGTCTTTCCCAGACTGATGGCTCCCTCCCGGCGCAGTACCGCGGCCAGTGGACCGTCCGTCGTCGCCCGCTGGTGAGGGACCGCCGCGCTGCCATGTGTTGTGACGGCGCCGGCGACGTCGGTGAGATCCTTATACGCCAGTGGCACGCCATGCAGCGGACCCAGTTCACCACCGTTCGCCTGGTGCTCGTCGGCGGCGGCCGCTTCCGCCAGTGCCTGATCGCCCGTAACGGAGATAAAGGCCCCATATTCGGGGTTGAGGCGCTCGATCCGGTCGAGGAAATGTGACACGGCCTGGCGCGAACCCACCTCGCCGTTCCGGATGGCGTCGCGTAACGCAAGCGCCGTCAGTTCGTGCAGTTGTGTTCCTGTTTCGGCCAAAAACGGTACCTCCAGAGGTTCTTAGGGATTTACGCCGCCGGTCACATTGCCGGCTGGGCCGTCGGTCTTAAGCTGAAGACTATAGGCTTTTAGGAAGCAACCCGGGTCCGTGGGCCCTGATTTAGGAGGACACCTTTCATGGAATCCGTACCCAGCGTCGGCGTCAACGAGTTGAGCGAGAATACCAGAATCCTGGACGTGCGCGAGGACTACGAATGGGAGGCCGGGCATATTGCCGGAGCCGTACATATTCCCGTGGATGAGGTTCCTGAGCGGATCGATGAACTGGACCCGGACGAAGACCTCCATGTCATCTGCCGGACCGGTGGCCGTTCCAGCCGGGTGACTCAGTGGCTCGCGCATAATGGCTACAGCGCCGTCAATGTTTCGGGCGGCATGGGCGCTTGGATGGACGCGGACAAGCCGATGGTCTCGGAGACCGGCGAAGAACCGTATGTGAAATGAGCACTTCCCACACGGAAGCGGCGCGGTCAGTCGGCGGTACGCCTGCTGAATCACCTAACGGATCTCCGGTCTACACCTATCTCGGTCCAGAGGGGACTTTCACGGAAACCGCGTTGCTCCAGGTTCCCGGCGCTGATGCCGCCCATCGTCTCCCGTCGTCGAGCGTGAATGCCGCCCTGGAACGCGTTCGCTCCGGCGAGGCGGCGGCGGCTATGGTTCCCATCGAGAATTCTGTGGAGGGCGGCGTCAGCGCAACTCTCGACGCCATTTCCGAGGGTGCCGAATTGCGGATCGTCCGTGAGGTGGTGGTGCCCATCAGCTTCGTGCTCGTGGCCCGGCCGGGGGTCACGCTCGGGGACGTCCATGTCATTTCGACCCATGCCCATGCCTGGGCACAGTGCCGGGACTGGATGAATGCCAACATTCCGGGTGTGGAATATGTCCCGTCATCGTCCACGGCTGCCGCAGCTTTGGGACTGCTCGACGGCGAAGGGCAGGTGCTGCCAGCTGGCGCTGCCTCCTCGGGGGCGGCTTACGACGCCGCCATCTGTTCCCATGTCGTCGCTGAACGGCACGGGCTGAATGTCCTGGCAGACGGCGTCGAAGACAACACCGGCGCTGTCACCCGGTTCGTCCTCGTCAGCCGCCCGGGTTCACTTCCGGAGCCCACCGGCTCGGACAAGACCACCCTCGTCATACCGCTGCCGGAGGACCATCCCGGCGCGCTGATGGAGATCCTTGACCAATTTGCCGCCCGCGGCGTCAACCTCAGCCGCATCGAGTCCCGGCCTACCGGCCAATTCCTCGGCGACTACTTTTTCAGTATCGACGCCGAGGGTCATGCCCGGGACGCCAGAATGGTGGATGCTCTAACCGGCCTGCACCGGATCAGTCCCTCCATCCGGTTCCTGGGGTCCTACCCAAGGGCCGATGGCCGGCCGCCGTCCGTGCCGCCGCACCACCGGGATGAGGCATTTCACGAAGCGTCCTCCTGGGTGGAATCGGTCCTGCGCGGTGAGTAACCAGGGGACTGTCTGATGGTGCGGTTGAAGCGCAGTCATCCTGACAAGCCGGGAATCACCAGACGCAAGCGCGGCAAGGGCTTCAGCTACCTGAACCCGGACGGATCGATCCTGCGTGACCGGGACGAGTTGCGCCGGATCAAGGAGCTCGTTATCCCGCCGGCATGGACGGACGTATGGATCTGCCCGCATCCCAACGGGCATATCCAGGCCATTGGAACCGACGACGCCGGCCGCCGCCAGTACATGTACCATCCGGTGTGGTGCGAGCATAAGGACCGGGAGAAATTCGACCGCGCCCTGGAGCTGGGCAGGAGCCTGACGCCCGTCCGGGCCGCGGTAACCCGGCAGCTGAGGGAGCCGGAGCCGACCCAGCAGCGGGCCTACGCGGCCGCGGCACGCATTATCGATACCGGCGTGCTGCGGGTGGGCAACGCCGAATATGCCACCCAGAACGGCTCCTTCGGACTGACGACGCTCAGATGCAGCCACATCAGCGTCTCCGGCGACACTGTCCGCTTCGATTTTCCGGCCAAGAGCGGACAGCAGTGGCAGGAGGAACTGCCGGACGCCGATCTCGCCGCAGCGCTCAAGCCGATGCTGCGGCGCGGTGCGGGCGAGGATGCGCTGGCCTACCGGAACGGCGACGGCTGGCATTCCATCGAAAGCCGCGGCCTGAATGCCTACATCGCGATGCTGGCCAGAGGGAACTTCACCGCCAAAGATTTCCGTACCTGGCATGCGACCGTCCGGGCCGCCATGTCCCTGGCTGCAGCCGATCCCGGAGCTGCGAGTGGGACGGCCCGGAAGAAGGCGGTGACGGCCGCGATGCGCGAAGTTGCCGAGCATCTTGGCAATACGATGGCGGTTGCCCGGTCGTCGTATGTGGATCCGCGGGTGGTGGACCTGTACATGGGCGGATGCACGATTCCGATCGCGAGTTACCCGTCCTCAGAGCGCTCCGTGGTCGATTTGCTAGGCTCGCACTGATTCGACGGCGCGGTGGTTTCCAGCGCGCTTTCGCATGGCGACACTACTCAGTAGGCTGAACGCCAAAGGCAGTTGCAGAATTTTCGAGGAAAGGGAACGTGATGAGCGAGAATCAGAACGATCAGCAGCAGGGCGACGGAAAGATCGTTAATCCCCCAAACCCGAACCAGCCCTCAGGCGGGAACACCGACGGTGAGATCGTGAACCCCGGCATGGCGGCGGACCTGGATGACGGCGTCGGCGATGCCGGTGACCAGGCCAACGACGTCCGGTTTGCCCAGGAGCAGTCGCTGATCGGCGAGCAGTCACAAGGCGTCTTCCCGGATGAGGCAAAGTCGGAGCAGGTTCCGGACGAAGAGCCGCAGATGGACGAGGCCATGGGCGATGTCGACGAAGGCGGATCCTCATCGGACGACGCCAGCGATGACCCTGCACACCTGGGTGGTTCCACAGCCTGATCGGTACGGCCTGATTGCAAGGTGCTTGCTTAGCTGGCCTTGTCTTCCACGGCCGACTTGAGTACCTCTTCCGTCTGGCCCTGTTTCCCTTTGCGGTGAACCCTCACGGCCAGGGCGCCGCGGTTCACTTCCACCGATAGGGAGGTGACCGGTCCTGACGGGTCACCGTCCAGCTGGGTTTCCATCGGATCGGTGCAGTGCACGGTGATCTTTTTGGCGCGGTAAAAGGCGATGGCCGGGGTCGGGCGCCGTGGTTTGAAGAGTACCTGCCCGGCCATGGCGAGCCAGCCAATGGCGCTGCGCGGACTCATGACGACGACGTCCATAATTCCGTCGTCGATCACCGCATTGGGAATGAAATCGATACCTCCCGGCAGCAATCCGCAGTTGCCGAAGAGTACGCTGCGGACGCGCCGCTGCTGCTCAGGTTCGTCGTCGAGCGAAATGCCGACCTTGGTCCGGCGCCCCGGCAGATGCCGGACCCCCGATTCACCGTAGGCAAGCCACCCGACATTCTTCTTCAAGTCGTCCCGGGTATCGGCGACCATCTTGGCGTCGAATCCGACGCCGGCCATCACCAGAAACGCATGCTCGGTTTTTTCTCCGGTCTCGGAGCTTTCCAGCGTGATCGTGCCGGTATCGATCAGGCGATCGTCGCCGAACAAGGCGGTGGCAATACTGCCATCCAGGTCGGTGACATTCATTTCAAGGTTCCGCGCGAGCAGATTGCCGGTACCGAGCGGCACGAGTCCGAGCGTCACATCAGTGTCGGCCAGGGCTTCGGCGACCACACGTACGGTGCCGTCGCCACCGCAGGCAACAACGACGTCGGCCTTCCGGCCCAGGGCTTCCTGGGTCATCGCTTTGCCCGGGTCATCCTTGGTGGTTTCCAGGAACATTGGTTCCGGCCAGCCCGCGAGCTCACATTCCCGCGAGATGATCCTGCGGGCCCTGGCGGCGTTGGTCTTGATGGGATTTATGACGACGGCGACAAGTTGCTTTTCGCGGTCGGAGGACAGTGAGCGCACCGCCGGGTCCGGATCAGGCTCGGGCTGGCGCAGCTTCCGCACGCCGTACCAGCTGGCCGCTGCGATGACGACGACGGCGCACGCTATGAGCGCGAGAATCCAAGTATCCATGGTCCTACAACAATAGCCGTCCGGCCCTGAACCCCAGCTGTGAATCCACAGGCAATCGTCCGCGGCGGAATCGCCGCCCCGATTCGATAGTCTTGGACAGTGATCGACGTAAATGAACTCCGCGAGAACCCTGAACTCTTCCGCGCTTCCCAACGCGCCCGTATGGCCGATGAGTCGGTTGTTGATGCCATCATTGCCGCGGACTCAAGCCGCCGTTCGGCACTAAACCGGTTCGAATCACTGCGTGCCGAGCAGAACGCTTTCGGCAAGAAGGTGGCGGCGGCCAAGGGCGGGGAGAGACAGGCCCTGTTGACCGAGGTCAAGGAACTGGCGGCCTCGGTAAAGACCGCCCAGGCGGAGTCGGAACAGGCCAAGGCGGAGCAGGACGCATTGGTGCGCAGCGTGTCCAATGTTATCGAGTCCGGGGTACCTTCCGGAGGCGAGGACGACTTCGAGACACTGCGCCATGTTGGTGAACCGCGGGACTTCGGCGCCGAAGGATTCGAGCCGAAGGACCATCTGCAGATTGGGGAGCTGAACGGGGGGATCGACATGGAACGCGGCGCCAAGGTTTCCGGCGCCCGGTTCTACTTCCTCAAGGGCATGGTCGCGCGTCTCGAGATAGCCTTGCTGCGGCTCGCCCTGGACGAGGCAATCTCGCATGGCTTCACGCCGATGATCACGCCGACGTTGGTCCGCCCGGAGACCATGGCAGGCACCGGCTTCCTCGGCGAGCATTCGGATGAGATCTACCACCTCGAAGAGGACGACCTATACCTGGTGGGAACCTCGGAGGTGGCGCTCGCCGGCTACCACGGGGATGAAATCCTCGACCTCTCCAACGGCCCGGCCCGCTATGCCGGCTGGTCCTCCTGCTACCGCCGCGAAGCCGGCTCGCATGGCAAGGACACCCGCGGCATCATCCGGGTCCACCAGTTCAATAAAGTCGAAATGTTCTCGTATGTCCGGCTTGAAGATGCCGATGCGGAACACAAGCGGATGCTGGCGTGGGAAGAGGAGATGCTGGCCAAGGCGGAACTGTCCTACCGGGTGATCCACACCGCCGCGGGGGATCTCGGAACCTCCGCGGCGCGCAAATACGATTGCGAGGCATGGGTTCCCACTCAGGGCGCCTACCGGGAGCTGACCTCGACGTCGAACTGCACCACGTTCCAGGCCCGCCGGTTGAACATCCGCGAACGCATTCCCGCCGAGGATGGAGCCGCCACGAAGGGCACCCGCCCGGTCGCGACGCTCAACGGAACCATGGCCACCACCCGGTGGCTGGTCGCCATTCTGGAAACGCACCAGCAGCCCGACGGTTCCGTCATTGTGCCGGAAGCGTTGCGTCCTTACATGGGTGGTGTGGAGGTCATTCCGGTGCTGTAGGGGCGCGTTGTGTGAGCGAAATCCTACCGAATCGGGAAAGTGTCTGATTCACTTGGTAGATGACAACAGATACAAGGGCAGGCATCGAAGACCTGCAGACGAAGACGCAGATGAGAACGGGGGCAGAGAAAACCCGCGTGACCACCAACAATAAGAAGCTCATAGCCCTGGATGTGGACGGCACACTCGTCGACCACGAGGGCCGGATGAGTGAGCAAGTCCGCGAAGCGGCGCAGGCCGTCGTCGAGGCAGGGCATGAAGTCATGATCGCCACCGGGCGGTCACTGAACGCTACCCTGCCGGTGATCCAGAAAATCGGGATGACGAGTGGCTACAGCGTCTGCTCCAACGGCGGCGTCACTCTCCGGATCGACATGGATCTGCCGGACGGTTACGAGGTGCTCAAGCGGGTCACATTCGATCCGAAACGAGCCTTGATGGCACTGCGCGAGAAACTGCCGGCAGCCAAGTACGCGCTCGAGGACAACGAGGGAAATTTTCTCTCCACGGAGCGGTTCCAGGATGCCAGCTTCGGCATCGAGGCCAAGGCCGTTGACTTCAACACCCTGCTTGAGGCAACCGCAGTCCGCGTCGTCGTTTTCAGCTCGGAAACCGAACCGGACGATTTTGCCCGGGCTATTCATTCAGCCGGTTTGGACGGGGTGACTTACTCGGTGGGCTGGACCGCCTGGCTCGATATCGCGGCCTCCGGCGTCACCAAGGCCAGTGCCTTGGAGAACCTCCGCCAGGACCTGGACATTGACCCGTCGCGGACTGTCGCCATCGGAGACGGGCGCAACGACGTCGAAATGCTCAGCTGGGCCGCCCGCGGCATAGCCATGGGGCAGGCGCCGGCGGAAGTTGCCGACGCTGCTTCTGAAGTCACCGCTTCGGTATACGACGACGGCGCAGCAAAGGTCCTCCGCGGCCTGCTGTAGTCGTTGAGACGGTAAGAAATTACCAGCGCCATTATTGCCAATGCGTCCTACAATTAGTTCAATATTGAACTGCAGTGCCAGGGAAATGTTTTTGGACTGATTAGGGGCGCCATCATGAGCGTTTTTCGAACCAAAAGTATTGAACAATCCATCCGGGACACCGAGGAGCCGGGGCACCAGCTCAAGAAGAACCTCGGTGCCCTCGATCTGGTCGTTTTTGGCCTTGGCGTGTCCATCGGTGCAGGTATTTTCGTGCTGACGGGTCAAGCCGCGGCGGCAAACGGCGGTCCCGCCATCGCGATATCTTTCCTGATAGCAGGGATCGTGGCGGGCCTAAGTGCTATCTGCTATGCCGAACTTGCTTCTTCCGTACCGGTTGCCGGCAGCGCCTACACTTTCTCTTTTGCAACACTTGGCGAACTGGTGGCGTTCATCATCGGGTGGGACCTTGTGCTCGAATTCACGGTCGGAGCCGCTGCACTGGCGACGTCGTTCAGCCAGTATCTGGGGGTGGTGCTGGAAGGAACACCGTTCGGGATACCACCGGTAGTCGCATCTGTGGAGACCGGCGTGATGAACCTTCCCGCAGGGCTGCTGATCGTGGGCTTGACCGTCATATTGTCAACAGGTATAAAACTGTCGAGCCGGATCAACCAGGTGGTGACGGCTATCAAGGTAGTCGTGGTGCTGCTCGTCATCATTGTCGGCATGTTCTACATCAACGTTGCCAACTGGAAGCCCTTCGTACCTCCGGCCGAGGGGACCGTGGGTTCCGAGGCCGGGGCGCTCGACGTTCCGTTGGTCGAGACAATATTCGGACTGGAACCGACCGTCTACGGCTGGGGAGGCGTGTTCGCTGCCGCGTCCCTGGTCTTCTTCGCCTTCATCGGCTTCGACGTCGTGGCAACCACCGCCGAGGAAACCCGCAATCCGCAACGTGATATGCCGATCGGTATCCTCGGTTCACTGGCGATCGTGACCGTGCTGTACATGGCCGTCTCGCTGGTAGTCACCGGCGTGCAATCGTACGAGGATATCGACCCGGCCGACGGCGCTCCACTGGCCACGGCCTTCACCTCTGTCGGCGTCACGTGGATGGGGAACCTGGTGGCCATCGGGGCCTGTATCGGCCTGATCGTCGTGTCAATGATTCTTCTGCTGGGGCAAACCCGGGTGGGCTTCGCCATGAGCCGCGACAGGCTGCTGCCCGCCGGGCTGGGAAAGGTTTATCCCAGATTCGGAACTCCCTACAGGTTCACTATTCTGGCCGGTTCCGTGATCGCCGTCGTGGCCACTTTCGTGCCGCTGTCCACGCTCGCCGAACTCGTCAACATTGGGACTCTGTTCGCCTTCCTGCTGGTCGCGCTCGGCGTCATTATCCTTCGCCGCACCCGGCCCGACCTGCCCCGCTCTTTCCGGGTTCCATTCGTTCCGGTGCTGCCGATTCTCGCCATCGCCGCCTGTCTCTTCCTGATGTTGAACCTTACCGGCGGCACGTGGCTGCGGTTCTTCGTCTGGATGGTCATCGGACTGGTGGTCTACTTCCTGTACTCCCGGCACCACAGTGTGCTGGCCACCGGAAAAGGCGGGGAGCGCATGCCCGAGCAGCAGCGGCAGACCGACGTCGGACTTGGAGGAGCGGGCCGGGAACCTGACGAGGACCGGTAGCCAGGGGTGGGTCCGGCAGCCAGGCGTTAGGAGACCGGCAGCCCAGGGCGAGGACCGGTGGTCAGGCGAAGATTTCGCGCCGGCTGTCGAGAAGGCCGAGCAGGCGGGCGGCGGCTGGCCGCGCGGCCCATTCTTCCTGCCAGAGTGAACGCACCACGGCCTTGCTGACAGCCTGTGGAGTGATTCCGAGTTCGGCGGCGACGGCTTTCTGCTGCCCGCGCACTCCGGGGATCATCAGGTCGACGACGTTCCATTCAGACTGGGAGCGGACCGCGACAATCCTTCCCAGCAGGCGCAGCACGGCCTCTGATTCGGCGGCCAGATCCCGCTCCAGCCCCTCAACGGCCAGCGGAACCTGGTCGTGGATCTTCAGCGCCCGTTCGGCTGCCCGGCGGGAGTAGACCATTCCGTAGCCGGTGGCCTCGACGATCTTTTCGGGCAGCGGATCGTCCACGCGGCCGACACCGATGCCCACCGACCAGGAGCCGCCGCGCAATGCGGAAAGGGCCGCGTCGATGGCGTCCGCCGCGTCGATGGTCACGCCCTGCACTTCATCGCTGACCGAGCGTTGGAACTCGATCACGGCAGGGATATGCCGCAGCTGGCGGACCAGCTGCGGCACCATGTCACCGACGTCGCGCGAATTGCGCTGGTCCATGGTGACAACATACATAGCACCAGTATGGGTAATGCAGCGGCGAAAACAACCGATTTAGGTTGTTTGGCGCGTTGGCGCCGCGGAAGCTATTTCGTTCCGGAGCCGGAAATCACCATCTGCAGGCGGGAAATCATCGAATCCCGGGAGACCGAGGCGATCCGGTAAAGCGTCTCCTCGTCCTGCTGGCGGATTTCCAAGCCATGCACGTTCCCGGTGGAGGCATAGAAAGTCGTGTTGTCCACCGACTCACTTTCCTGCCCGATACCCGTCACCACCGTGATCGCACGGGTATCGCCCAGCAGTTCCGCGGCCCGGGCCTCGAACTGCTCCTGGTCTAACTCCACCCCTTCACCGTCTTCGGTTGTCTGCTCAGCTGGATCGGCCAGGATTGCCAACCGGTCCGCAAACTCCTCCGCCGGATAGACGCTGAAGGTGTGGATGCCGACGTCGTTGACTTCTTCTTCGAGGATGTTATCGCCGTGCACGTAACCGTAGAGCCAGTATTTGCCGTTGCCGGTGGTCCGCTCCGCGGCGACAAGGCGTTGTCCCGTCCGGCGCAGCGTGATGATGCCGGTGATGTCCTCGCTGGCGTTCAGCTTCGCCGGTTCGTCCTCGCCTTCCACCACTTCTGGATAGGCGAGGCCTTTGACCAGCAGGGACCGCAGCGCCACGTTGCCGGCGAGCTGGATCTGGTCCTGGTGCTCCTCAAGGAATGGCAGCGCCACCAGCTGGTCACGCCCGACGCCGTCCAGCGCGACGATCTCCTCGTCGGTCAGGGTCGGCAATGACTGTTCATCGTTGCCACTGACGGCCAGCACGGCCCTGGCGGCTTCGATGTCTCGGTCGGTCCACTCGATCGGGGTTTCACTCATCGTCGAAAGCCCTCCAATACTTCAGTTGAATCCTTGCAGCAAGGAATTTCAGCGGTTGCGGCCCTGCACGTCCTCGGTGGCGTTCTCGGCGTCGACGTCTGTTTCGCGGCCCTGTGCTTCTTCTTCCTCGGCCGTGTCGCCTTCGGTGTGGAAGCGCTTGAAGGAAGCCTCAACCTCGGCCTCGGCGGCGGCGCGGTCCTCCCAATCGGCGGCTTCCACCCACTTGCCTGGCTCCAGATCCTTGTACTTGGTGAAGAAGTGCTTGATCTCGTCGAGCACGAAGTCCGATACGTCCGAGAGTTCCTGGATGTGGTCGAAACGGGGGTCGACCGGAACGGTCAGCACCTTGGCGTCGCCGCCGCCGTCGTCGGTCATGTTGAAGACGCCAACCGGCCGGACTTCGACCAGCACGCCGGGAACAAGGTCGACGTCGAGCAGCATCAGTGCGTCCAGCGGATCATTGTCCTCGCCGAGGGAGTTTTCGATGTAACCGTAGTGCGCCGGGTACTGCATGGAGGTGAAGAGGATGCGGTCCAGGCGCAGCCGGTGCGTTTCATGATCGATCTCGTACTTAACCTTCGAGCCCTTGGGAATCTCAATGGTGATGTCAAACTTCATGTGGGCGCTCCTTTTGAGGCGTGGTGGGCGTTGGAATTCGGCGCCGGAGAAGACGCCGCTCTACTATCCAAGATATAGTGCCTAAGTTCAGATCCAGCACTCGAGTCTCGCACACCAAGGAATTCGTAAGCCATGACCTCCGCAATTTCCGGCAACGGGGCCTAGTGCGAAGCGTGGGGAAATTCTTCACCGGGGTCCTGCTCGCGGTGGTACTGGCGGCGCTGGTGGTTCCGGTCGGGCTTTACCTTGGGCCGGCGGTCGTCGACGCGATCGAGCCTGACGCTCCCGCCGTCGAACCAAAGATCCCCAAGTCCCAGCGGCCGCCGTCGGAAGTGTCCGCCATGACAGCCGTAACCGAACTGTCCAAAACTGCGCCTATGCCGGAACGGGATGTTCTCGCCAAACGACTGGATAAGGCATTGATTGCCGCCGCGGAGGGCGGTTTCACCGGTGTCGTCGTCGATGCGCTCACCGGCAAAGTGCTTTACGACGACGGCGGGAACCAGCCGCGGGTGCCGGCGTCGAACACCAAACTGCTGACCGCCGTTACGGTCTTGAACGCCCTCGGTGCGGAGCACCGGTTCAGCACCCGGGTGGTGCAGGGCGAAGATCCGCGTGAGCTGATCCTGGTCGGTGGCGGCGATGTGCTGCTGGCGGCGGGGGAGTCCGATCCGGATGCCGTTATGGGCCACGCAGGTCTGGCGACGCTGGCCGAGGAGACGGTGGCGTCCCTCGTGCAGGCCGGCGTTACCGGGAAAATCAGCATTAAGGTGGACGATTCCTTGTTCACGGGCAGGCCCGCGGAGGACGTTTGGCTGGCGGGCGACCTCCAAGCCGGGCAGGTGGCGCCGATCTTCCCGATGGCGTTGAATTCCGGACGTTATTCGCCGGCAGAACGGTATGGGGCGCGGCCGCAGGACTCCGCTTTGCACGCGGGCAGGACGTTTGCCGCTGCGTTGCAGAAGGCCGGGAAAGAGGCAGGCATCAAGGTGGCCGAAGGGGTCAGCCGGAAGACGTCGGGCGAGGTCGGCGAAGAAACGGCGGCCGTCCAATCCGCCACTGTCGGCGAGCAGGTCGAACTCATGCTGGAAACCTCCGACAATTACCTGGCCGAGACGCTGAGCCGGATGGCCGCAGTGGCAAAGGGACGTCCGGCGTCATTCGATGGATCCACAAAAACGATCGAGAAAACCATCGCCGGCCTCGGCGTGGACACGAGTGGGCTCGCTCTGGCCGATTCGAGTGGTCTTTCCCCTGCCAACCGGATCAGCACTGCCCAGCTTGCGGCAACGCTGCGGATCATCGTGAACACCGAAGACCCGGATCTGGCGGCCGTACGGGACGGGCTTCCCATCGCCGGCCTGACCGGAACGCTGTCCGATCGTTACACGAAGGACCCCGCGCTGGCCGGTGCAGGTTTGGTACGGGCGAAAACGGGCACGTTGAATGAAGTGCTCGCTCTGTCCGGGTATGTGGTCACGGACGAACGGCGCCTGCTGGTCTTCTCCTTCATCGGCAACGACCTGGGATCGGTCAACCTTGCCAACGAACATGCCCTGGACCGTGCTGCGGCCATTCTTGCCGGCTGCGGTTGCGGCAAGTAAAGGAGCCGGCCACTTTCAGCGGCTTCCGAGTGTTGTGTGATCTCATGGCTTTTATGGATTCCAATAAGTCCTCAAAAGTCCCCAGCCTGGTTAATTGGGACCTTGCGGCCAATACCGCTGCCAAGCTCACCCCCGCCGGCCCGAAGATGACGTCCACCGAGATCACCAGCGCCGTCGAAAACCTGCGTGAACTAGCCGACAAGTCCGTCGCGCACGTCCACGAGATCACGAAGCTCGACGCCGCCCGCGACCTGCGCGACTCCGAGTTGCTCGTGGTGGACCGCGCTTCCTGGGCCAAGGCCAGCTCCCAAAGCTTCCGTTCGCTGCTCCAGCCGACGTTGGAGGAACTGGCGCGGACCCGCGCGGATCAGCTCACCGCCGCCACCGCCGCCCTCGGCGGAACAGTCACCGGCGCGCAGCTTGGCAGCATTCTTGCCTTCCTCTCCAGCAAGGTCCTCGGTCAGTACGATCCATTCGCCACGTGGGGCGCAGACACGTCCACCGGAGCGCTTGGCACCGGCGGACGGTTGCTGTTGGTGGCTCCCAATATCATTTCGGTGGAGCGCGAGCTGAACGTGGACCCGCAGGACTTCCGCCTCTGGGTCTGCCTGCACGAACAGACCCACCGCGTGCAGTTCGCCGCCGCCCCATGGCTCAAGGACCACATGCGGGAGCAGATCGGGCTTCTTACCTCGGGTCTGATGGACAAGGCGGACACCTTGGCCGAGCGGCTGGCCGCAGCCGCCAAGAGTCTGGGCAAGTCCGCCAGATCGGTCAGCGCCGGAAATGGAGAGTCGGATGAACCGGCCGGCCCCGGTGGAGTGCTCTCCGTCATCCAGGACCCCGAGGATCAGGCGGTTCTGTCGCACCTGACGGCGGTGATGAGCCTGCTCGAAGGCCACGCAAATGTGGTGATGGACGCCGTCGGACCGGACATCGTGCCGACCGTAAAAACCATCCGGCAGCGTTTCAACGCCCGTGGCAAGGACCGCGGCGCCGTCGAAAAGTGGATCCGGCACGTGCTCGGCCTCGATGCCAAGATGCGCCAGTACAGTGATGGTGCACGCTTTGTCCGTGCCGTGGTGGACAAGGCCGGGATGGAAGGCTTCAACCGGGTCTGGGCCAGCGCGGAATGCCTGCCGACCGAGAAGGAAATCCACAACGCGGACCTGTGGATCGCCCGTATGGGCCTGTAGGAATGGGGCTCTAGAGAGTGGGCGGACGCCCCGGGTACCGCGCTGATGGACGACGGCGGCGGCTCGCACCCGTCGTCGGCACCGGCCGCAACGCGCTCAAGGCTGCGCTGAAGTCTGCCGGAATTCCGGTCGATTCCCCGGCCGAGGCTCCCCGGCTGGAAATGCCGCTGGTGTTGGTGGCGTGCAGCGGCGGCCCGGACTCGCTCGCGTTAGCCGCCGTGACCGCTTTTTTCGCCCGGCGGGGAAGCATCACCGCGGGAGCCGTCGTCGTCGATCATGGCCTGCAGGATGGCAGCGCGGAAGTTGCCGCCGCGGCCGCCGATGTGCTGCGCCAGCTGGGACTGGACCCGGTCGACGTCGTGCCGGTGACGGTGGATGATGAGCATCTGGGTCCCGAAGGCGCCGCCCGTGAGGCCCGCTACCGCGCCCTCGATTCCGCCGCCGAACGCCACCAGGCGGCGGCCGTCCTGCTCGGCCACACGCTCGACGACCAGGCCGAAAGCGTCCTGCTCGGACTGGCCAGAGGGTCCGGAACGCGGTCACTGTCGGGTATTCCGGCACAACGCGGACATTACCTGCGCCCCTTCCTGGGGCTGCGCCGGGCGGACACGGAGGCCATCTGCGACGCCGAGGGACTGGACCCATGGCACGATCCGACCAATGCGGATCCGGCGTTCAAGCGGTCAAAGGTCCGGACCGAGGTGCTGCCCTTCCTGGAGGAAAAACTCGGGCCCGGAATTGCTGAAGCCCTGCACCGGTCGGCGACGATTCTGGCGGAGGACGCCGACTACCTGGACCAACGCAGTGCAGAACTCTTCGGAGCGCTCGCCGTCGTCGAACCGGAACGTATCCTGCTGCCCGAGAACGACCTGCGCCAGCAGCCCGCGGCGATGCGGCACCGGCTGCTGGCCCTGGCCGCCGTCGGACTTGGCGCCGACCGGCCCAGCCTCGAGCGGATCCATGCCGTCGAGTCGCTGCTGGAGCGCCGGGGATCCGCCGGACCCGTCCAGCTGGCCGGAAAGGTGGACGTCCACCGGCAGGTCCACCGCCAATCCGTTCCCGCACAGGGCCGTGGCTATGGCAGTCTTATCTTTATGGCCAAACGCTGAACCCAGACGCGGCGGCTATCGCAACCATTACTGAAAACACCGGGAGTATTCGTGGAGTCACACGACGTTCAGGACGATCTCAAGCACGTTCTGTACAGCAAGGAAGAGATCCAGCAGCGGGTGGCCGAGCTCGCCGCGCGGATCGACGAGGACTACGAGGGCCGCGATCTGCTCATTGTCGGGGTGCTCAAAGGTGCCGTGATGATCATGGCTGACCTGGCCCGGGCCCTGCACAGCCACGTAAGCATGGACTGGATGGCCGTGTCCTCGTACGGTTCCGGTACCCAGTCCTCCGGTGTGGTGCGGATCCTCAAGGACCTCGACACCGACCTCAGCGGCAAGAACGTGCTGATCGTCGAGGACATCATCGACTCCGGCCTGACGCTGTCCTGGCTCAAGACCAACCTGCTCTCGCGCGGACCGGCGTCGGTGGAAATCTGCGCGCTGCTCCGCAAGCCCGAGGCCGCGAAGGTCGACATTGACGTTAAGTACGTCGGTTATGACATCCCGAACGAATTCGTGGTCGGCTACGGGTTGGATTTTGCGGAGAAGTACCGCAATCTGGACTTCGTCGGCACCCTCGCCCCACACGTCTACGAGTAACTCCCAGGGCCCGGGGCGCCGATGGCCGCGCCGGTTGTACGCTTTCAGGGAACTATTGCGCTCAGCTATGCGTGAGTCATGGGTAACGGTGTATAGCTAGATGCGTACACGTGAGCACATGTACGCACTTTTTACCAGGAGGGACGGGGCCGCAGCCCTGAGCAAATGAACTTCAAGAAAATCTTCAAAGGTCCGGTTATCTGGATCGTGCTGGGTGTCGCCGTACTCCTGTTCATTTTCCCCACTTTCTCCGGGGGCGGGGCAACGCGGGTTGACACCAATGTGGGTCTGCAAATGCTCGAAGATGACCGGGTGGAGCAGGCGAAGATTTACGACGGCGAGCAACGCGTTGATCTGACCCTGCGCGATGACTACGTGGTCGACGGCGAGAACATGGGCGAGAGCGTTCAGTTCTTCTTTGTTACCGCCCGCGGCGACGAGGTTGTCGAGGCTGTCAGTTCCTCCGACGTCGACGGTTTCACCGACCAACCGATGGAGAGCAACTGGTTCACCAGCATCCTCGGACTGGTCCTGCCGATCCTGATCCTCGGCCTGATCTTCTGGTTCCTGCTCTCCAGGATGCAGGGCGGCGGATCGAAGGTGATGCAGTTCGGCAAGTCCAAGGCCAAGCTGATCTCCAAGGACATGCCGCAGGTGACCTTCGTCGATGTGGCCGGTGCCGAAGAGGCAGTCGAAGAACTGCATGAGATCAAGGACTTCCTGCAGGAGCCGGAGAAATTCCAGGCGGTCGGCGCCAAGATCCCCAAGGGTGTGCTCCTTTACGGCCCTCCGGGAACCGGTAAAACCCTGCTGGCCCGCGCCGTTGCCGGTGAGGCCGGCGTTCCGTTCTACTCCATTTCCGGTTCGGACTTCGTCGAGATGTTCGTCGGTGTCGGTGCGTCCCGTGTGCGCGACCTGTTCGAGCAGGCGAAGACCAACGCTCCGGCCATCATCTTTGTTGACGAGATCGACGCCGTCGGACGCCACCGTGGTGCCGGCGTCGGCGGCGGTAATGACGAGCGTGAGCAGACGTTGAACCAGCTGCTGGTCGAAATGGACGGTTTTGATGTCAAGACCAACGTGATCCTGATCGCCGCCACCAACCGGCCTGACGTCCTCGACCCCGCACTGCTGCGCCCGGGCCGGTTCGACCGCCAGATCACCGTTGAGGCCCCCGACATGCAGGGCCGTATGCAGATTCTGGAAGTGCACGCCAAGGGCAAGCCGATGGCCCAGGGCGTCGACCTGCGCTCGGTGGCCAAGCGCACCCCCGGCTTCACCGGTGCGGATCTGGCCAACGTGCTCAACGAGGCCGCGCTGCTGACCGCGCGGTCCAACGCCCAGCTGATCGACGACCGTGCCCTGGACGAGGCGATCGACCGTGTGATCGCAGGTCCGCAGAAGCGCAGCCGCGTGATGAAAGAGCTCGAGCGGAAGCTCACGGCTTACCACGAGGGTGGACACGCCCTGGTCGCCGCCGCCCTGCGCAATACCGATCCCGTCACGAAGGTCACCATCCTTCCCCGCGGCCGAGCGCTCGGTTACACCATGGTGCTGCCCTCGGACGATAAGTACTCCACCACCCGCAACGAATTGCTCGACCAGCTCGCCTACGCCATGGGCGGCCGCGTCGCGGAAGAGATCGTCTTCCACGACCCGACCACCGGTGCCTCCAACGACATCGAGAAGGCCACGTCCATGGCCCGCAAGATGATCACCCAGTACGGCATGAGCGAGAAGATCGGCGCCGTCCAGCTCGGATCCGGCGGCGGCGAACCGTTCATGGGCCGGGATATGAGCCACGAGCGGAACTACTCCGAGGAGCTCGCTTCCGTCGTCGATGAAGAGGTCCGCCGCTTGATCGACAACGCCCATGACGAGGCCTGGGGCATCCTGAACGAGAACCGCGACGTACTGGACAGGCTGGCGCTGGAACTGCTGGAGCGCGAGACGCTGAACCAGGCAGAGATCGCCGACCTGTTCCGGGATGTCCGCAAGCGGGACCTGCGCGAGGTCTGGCTCTCCAAGGACAGCCGCCCGGTCTCGGACATTCCGCCGGTAATCACCCCGGCCGAGCGCGCCCAGGCCCAGGCCGACGGCGAACCCGACCCGGTGACCGTGCCGCCGCAGGACCAGGCCGCCAACGCCAACATGCCGCAGCCGTACGACCCGCCGGCAGGCGAATCCACCGGCCAGCCGGGTGCCGGACCGAGCCAGGGCGAGACGCCGCCGGACACCCGTCCGCCGCACGGTGATGATGCGCCGCGCTCCGGTCCCGGTTCCAGCGACGGATCGCAGCCCGGCAGCTAAGACCTGCCATCCGGCCGCCGGTTCCTCAGGGACCGGCGGCGGCGACGGTTAGACTCTCATAGTGATGGATTTCGACGACGACGTTCCTGCCGGCGGCCTGGCTGCCGACAGCCGCAACCCACCCGTGGACCAGCCCCGGATCGCCCGGGCGGTGCGGGAGATCCTGATCGCTATCGGTGAGGACCCAGACCGCAGCGGCCTGGTTGATACGCCAAACCGCGTTGCCAAGGCCTACACGGAAATGTTCGCCGGTCTGCACCAGGACGCCGGGGACCTGCTCGCCACCACCTTCGATCTGGAGCATCAGGAAATGGTGCTGGTCAAGGACATTCCTTTCTATTCGACCTGCGAACATCACCTGGTGCCCTTCCACGGGACGGCGCATATCGGCTACATTCCCTCCCATGACGGCAAAGTCACCGGCCTGAGTAAACTGGCCAGGCTCGTGGAGATTTATGCGCGCCGCCCGCAGGTCCAGGAGCGGCTGACCACACAGATCGTGGATGCGCTCATGACCAACCTTGCCCCCCGCGGGGCAATCGTGGTGATCGAATGCGAACATATGTGCATGTCCATGCGCGGTGTACGCAAACCCGGCGCCAAGACAGTGACTTCGGCGGTGCGGGGCCAGCTTCATGATCCCGCCACCCGGTCCGAAGCAATGAGTTTGATACTCGGAAGGTAATAACACATGGATTCACTCGCTGCAGCACCCGGTACCGGGCCAGCCACTTCGCCCCTGCCGGTCGTACGCCCTCCGAGGCCGGCCGCCAAGTACGAGGACCTGCCGACCGACCGCGCGGTAGTGATGGGCATCCTGAATGTCACCCCGGATTCCTTCAGCGACGGCGGCCAGTTCCAGGACCTGGATTCCGCCATCGGGCACGGCCTGCGGATGTTCTACGCCGGCGCGGACATTATCGACGTCGGCGGCGAATCCACCCGTCCCGGCGCCGACAGCGTGAGCGAGGAGGAGGAACAGAAACGCATCCTTCCCGTCGTTGCCACGCTGGTTAAGGCCGGAGCCCTGGTCAGCGTCGACACCATGAACGCCTCCACCGCTGCCAAGGCGATCGACGCCGGCGCGGCCATGGTCAACGACATTTCGGGTCTGAACTTCGATCCGAAAATGCCGGCCCTCATTGCCGAACGCGGTGTTCCCTATGTCCTGACGCACCGCAGAGGCGATGCCGGGACCATGGACCAGCACACAGACTACGACGCCCTCGCCACGGAAGTGATCGAGGAAATCACCTCGGTGCGGAGCAAATTCTACGACGCCGGTGTCCCGCCGGAGCAGATCATCGTCGACCCGGGTCTCGGCTTTTCCAAGAACGGTGAACAGAACTGGGAACTGCTCCGCAATCTGGACCGGTTCAACGAACTCGGCCACCGGGTGCTGGTCGGCGCGTCCCGGAAACGCTTTATCGGCTCCTTGCTGATCAGCGCCGGCAAGGCAGCACCAGTTGAGGAACGGGACCACGCGACGGCGGCCGTTTCCGCGCTTGCAGTGCACCACGGTGCCTGGGCCGTCCGCGTCCACGACGTCGCAGCAAACCTGGACGCTGTGAAGGTCGCGGCCGCGTGGGCCGGGCCCAAAAACGGCGCCAAGGACGACTGAATGCGCGTACCGCGGCCTGACATTATCCGCTTGAGCGGCATTGCCGCGATTGGATACCACGGGGTTTTCGAGCATGAGAAGCGTGCAGGGCAGCCGTTTATCGTCGACCTCGTGGTGTATACCGATGTTTCACAGGCCGCGGCCAGCGACGACATTGAACGCACCACAAACTACGGTGAGCTCGCCGAACATGTGAAGGCCATCGTCACCGACGAGCGCTTTAATCTGATTGAAACACTCGCGGAGCGGACGGCGGCGCACATTCTCGATACCTTTGAGGTAGGAGCCGTGGAGGTAACCGTGCATAAACCCAAAGCACCCATCGAAGTGACCTTTGCCGACGTATCCGTAACCGTGTACCGGGAACGGCCATGAACACCCGCGTCATTCTGGCCCTGGGCAGCAACTTGGGCGAACGCATTGACATCCTGGCGAACGCCGTCGCCGATTTGATGGATCATCCACACATGCGGCTGCGCGAGGTCTCGCCGGTGGTGCAAACCAAGGCCGTGGGCGGACCGGAGCAGCCGGATTATCTGAATATGGTGATCGAGGTCGAGACAGATTTGGAGCCGTATGCGCTGCTGGAGCATTGCCAGGCCGTCGAGGCGAAGCATCACCGGACCCGCACCGTTCGCTGGGGTCCAAGAACCCTGGACGTCGACATCATCACCTACGGCGATCTGGAAATGGACGCTCCGGAGCTGACTCTTCCGCATCCGCGGGCGCACGAGCGCGCGTTTGTGCTGCAGCCCTGGGCATGGATGGACGGCAGCGCCGTCCTGGCCGGCCGCCCGGTGGCCGAACTCGCGGCGGAGGCCGACGACCTGGCGGGCCTGGAACCGTTTGAAGGGGCTGTGTGAACACCATCCGCACCCGTTGGCTGATCGTGATCGCCGCCGCGGCGGCGCTGACCGCCTACCTCATCACTTTCCTGGGGACCTCGTTCGGATGGCCGACGCCGGTGCTCCCGTTGAGCTCCTTGTTCACCATGGCGATTATCGCCGGCTTCACCCTCGTCCTTGGAATCCGGGTACTGCGCTGGCGGCAGGGCAAACGGAAACGACAGCTTAACCTGATCCTCGCGGCGCGCACGCTCGTGCTGGCACACGCCTGCGCCTATGCCGGCTCGCTGTTGCTGGGCTGGCACGTCGGAGTTCTGGTGGATCAGCTGCCGCTGTGGCAGTTCCGCTCGGACCACACCACCGGGCTGACGGCCTTTGCCATGACAGCCGGTGGATTGATCATGATAATTATTGGACTGGTGGTGGAGCGGTTCTGCCGCATTCCGCCCGAGGACACGGAAGAGTCCGGCGGCGGCGGCCAGCAGCAGACCAAGGGTGAGGGAGAATATGCGTAGCCAGGCGCGCGAGCCGATCGATCCGGACAATGTCGAATGGACACGGGTCTCGGACAAACTCATCATGCTGCGCATTATCGGCTGGCTGATCGGGTTCCTGATTGCCTTGGCGATCTTCTCCATTCCGCTGGTGCTCAAATTGCTGGGTATCTGGTTCCAACTGCCGGCGTTCATCGCGTGGGGACTTCCCGCCGTCGTACTGATTATTGGTATTTGGCGGCTGCTGCTGATTCCGCGCCAGGTCCGTGCCATCGGTTACGCGGAGCGGCACGAGGACCTGCTGATCCGGCAGGGTCTTTTCTTCCAACGCGTGATGGTGGTTCCGTACGGGCGGATGCAGTACGTGGACATTTCCGTCGGTCCGATTGAGCGCGCCGTTGGGCTGGCTTCGCTCAAGCTGCACACCGCCTCGCCGACGACGAACGCCACCCTTGTCGGACTGCCCGCGGCCGAAGCCGCCCGGCTGCGCGAACAGCTGTCCTCCCTCGGCGAAGCGAAGCTGGCAGGGCTATGACCGAATTGCCGGTCAAGGAATATACGGATCCCGACGCCGGAGACAGCTGGCACCGCGTCCATCCGGTTTCCCCCATGGTCAAGGGCTGGATCGGAATCATCGCCGTTATCGTCATCTTCGGCCGGGGAATTTTCGAAGACCTCCTCGTGGAAGGGCGTACACCGCAGTTCGGCTCCGAAGGCCAATTCCTGCCGCTCTGGGTCCTCGTGGTTCTGGTAATTGTTGTCGCGCTGCTGTTCGCGTTGTCCTTCTTCCTGTCCTGGTACTTCACCCGTTACCAGGTCACCAACGACCATGTGCGGATCAACAGCGGTGTGATCTTCCGCCAGCACCGGCAGGCGCGGCTGGACCGGGTGCAGGCGATTGACGTCGTCCAGCCTCTGCTCGCGCGGCTGTTCTCGCTGGCAGAGCTCAAGTTCGAGGTGGCGGACTCGGGAAGTTCGGCCGTGCGGCTGAGCTATCTCAAACTTTCCGACGCTCAGCTGTTGCGGGCCACCATTCTGGCCAGGGCGGCCGGAGTCAAGCAGGACCCGGAGCATCCCGATGAGGTGGAGGAAGCGCCGGAGCAGCCCGTGCTCGAACTGCCGCCGCGGCGAATTATCGGCGCCACTTTGCTGTCCGGAACCACCATCTTCGTGCTCGTGGCCGTCGTCGCGCTGGCCGTCCTGTCGCTTGTGCTGGACGAGCCGTTGGCGTTGGGGGCGGTGCTGGCCGGAGCGGTGCCGTTCCTGTTCGCGATGGCCGCCGCCTACTGGACCACCTTCAGCAACAGCTTCAATTTCCGCGCCGCCATTTCCCCCGACGGGATCCGGCTGCGCTACGGGCTGCTGGAAACCCGCGCGCAGACCGTGCCGCCGGGCCGGGTCCAGGCTGTCGGGATTGTGCAGTCGCCGCTGTGGCGCTTTGCCGGGTGGTACAAGATGCAGGTCAACGTAGCCGGTTACGGGGTGGACACCCAGGCCAGCGGTGCCCGAACCACCCTGTTGCCCGCCGGAACGTCTAATGAAGTGATGCAGATGCTGGCGCTCGTGCTGCCCGACCCCGGCGTCGACGAACCGTTCGAGGTCTTCGGGGCGGCCATCGCCGGCCAGGATCAGAATTGCGGGTTCATCACCACGCCCCGGCGTGGACGCATTTTGTCCCTGTTGTCCTGGCGGCGGAATGGTTTCCTCGCCACCCGCACGGCGTTGATCTGCCGGTCCGGTTGGATGTGGAAACAGGCGCAGGTCGTCCCGCATGAGCGGACCCAGTCCCTGGCGTTGCACCAAGGTCCGTTGACCCGCCGGCTTGGGCTGGCCGACGTCGTGCTGCATTCCACTCCGGGTCCGGTCAGCGCGAAAATCTGGCATGCCGATCTGGATACTGCGCGCCGGCTTTTCGACGAACAGGCCGAACGCGCCGCCAGCGCCAGGCGGATCAGCCCGCCGGAACACTGGCTGGAGCAGGTTGATCGTGGAGAGGAGCCCGACCATGGCAAGCCGTAAACCTGGGCGCCTCGGCGTGGGAGTCATCGGCGCCGGAAGAGTTGGCGCAGTCCTGGGTGCCGCCCTGCGCGCTGCCGAACATGCCGTCGTCGGAGTTTCCGCCGTCTCCGAGGCAAGCCGGGACCGCGCTGAATCACTGCTGCCCGGAGTGCCCATTCTCGAAATCCCCGACATCATCGAACGTGCCGAACTGGTCCTGCTCGCCGTTCCGGACGATGCCCTGCCGGAGCTGGTTGAGGGCCTCGCGGCCACCGGCGCCTGGCAGCAGGGCCAGCTCGTTGCGCACACCAGCGGACGGTTCGGCACCGGCGTGCTCGCGCCGGCACGGGCGAAGGGCGCATTGCCGCTGGCCTTGCACCCGGCGATGACATTCACCGGCATGAGCCTGGATCTTAACCGCCTTCCGGACTGCAGCTTCGGCGTCACAGCGGACAGGGCGATCCTTCCGGTTGCCCAGGCACTGGTGGTGGAAATGGGCGCCGAACCCGTGGTCATCGAGGAGGCCGACCGGCCGCTGTACCACGCGGCGCTGGCACACTCCTCGAATTACCTGGTCACGCTCGCCGCACAGTCCTCCGAGCTGCTCAGCGGAATTGGAGTCGAAGAACCTTCACGGATGCTCGGACCCTTGCTGCGGGCCAGCCTCGAGAATGCGCTGGTTTCCGGTGAAAGTGCGCTCACCGGTCCGGTTGCGCGCGGTGACAGCGGAACGGTCGAATCCCATTCGCGCGCACTGCGGAAAAGGGAATCCGGGCCAGGAACCAGTGACATCCGCGCAGCCTACCGGGAGCTTGCCAAGGCGACAGCCGCCCGGGCCGTGAACCGGGGGCTGCTGACCGAGGCCCAAGCCAAAGACATTAACCGCGCGCTCGATCTGCCGGGAGAACAATGACTGAACCAAAACCGCTCGTCGTTACGACCCGGGCGGAGTTGAACGCTGCCAGCGGACGGCTGCTGCAGGAGACCATGGGCACCAGCCTCGGGCTGGTCCCCACCATGGGCGCCCTGCACGAAGGACATGAGGCTCTGGCACGGGCGGCACGCAAGGAGAACGACGTCGTCGTCGCCACGATTTTTGTGAATCCGCTGCAGTTCGGCGAGGGCGCGGACCTGGAGCGCTACCCGCGGACTTTCGACGACGACGTTGCGCTGCTGGAGCGGTGCGGCGTCGATGTCGTCTTCGCCCCGCCGGTCGAGGAGGTCTATCCGCAGGGCATGCCGATGGTCCGGATCAGCGCGGGCGACCTCGGGGAGAAGTTCGAAGGGGCGTTCCGGCCGGGACATTTCGACGGTGCCCTGACCGTCGTCGCCAAGCTGCTGCATTACGGCATGCCGGCACGGACTGCCGCAGGGCCCACCGCCTACCGCGCGTATTTTGGCCAAAAGGATGCCCAGCAGCTGACCCTGGTACGGAGGATGGCCGCGGACCTGAATTTCGACGTCGACATCGTTGCCGTGCCAACGGTCCGGGCGGCGGACGGGCTGGCTCTGTCCAGCCGGAACCGGTTCCTCAACCAGGACGAGCGCACCGCGGCCCTGACCCTGTTTGGTGCTTTACGGACGTTGGCGGAGCGGGCCGATGCGCACGAACCGCTCGAACTGGACGAGGTGGTCGATCTTGTCGCGGCGCATCCGATGGTCGAGCTGGACTACCTCGACGTGGTGGATCCGGCCACCCTTGAACCGCTCGGCGAGAATTGCCGGCACACGCCTTTCACCGGTACTGCGCTGGCGTTGATCGCCGCCCGGGTCGGGCCCGTGCGCCTGATCGACAATATGGTGCTGGGCACACCGGCGCCGGCGGCTTGGGTGCCGCAGGCCCTCAACGGCTAACCTTGAATACCGTGAGCAACGACAAAAGCGCCCCTCCCATGGAGAAGAGTACCCAACCGATGGCCAGTGACGTATCCGAGCAGATGCAAATCCGCCTCGACAAGCGTGCCCGCCTTCTGGAACGGGGCGCGGAACCGTACCCCGTGGTGCTCGAACGGACGCACACGCTGGGGGAGGTCCGGGAGAAATACGGACACCTCGAGGCAGGGGACAGCACCGGGACCGTGGCTGCCGTGGCCGGCCGGGTGGTGTTTGTCCGCAACACCGGAAAGCTCTGCTTCGCGACCCTGCAGGAAGGCGACGGCACGAGGCTGCAGGCCATGATCAGCCTGGCGAATGTCGGCGAGCAGTCGCTGGCGGACTGGAAGGAACTGGTCGACTTGGGCGACCACGTCCTCGTCCGCGGCGAAGTGATCAGCTCCAAGCGCGGCGAGCTGTCGATCATGGCCGATTCGTGGCAGATGGCGTCGAAGTCCCTGCGTCCGATGCCGACCCTGCATAAGGAGCTCAGCGAGGAAACCCGGGTACGCCAGCGGTACGTCGATCTGATGGTCCGCGAGGAGGCGCGCGAGATGGTGCGCACCCGCGCTGCGATCACCCGCGCTGTCAGGGATACCCTGCACAACCACGGCTATGTCGAGGTGGAAACACCGATGCTGCAGTTGATCCACGGCGGGGCAACCGCGCGTCCTTTCGAAACACACCTCAATGCCTTCGACCAGAAAATGACCATGCGGATCGCGCTTGAGCTGTATCTGAAGCGTGCTGTGGTTGGTGGAATTGACCGGGTGTATGAAATTGGCCGGATTTTCCGGAATGAAGGCGTTGATTCCACGCATAGTCCGGAATTCACCATGCTGGAGTGTTACGAGGCGTATGGCGATCAGTTTGTGATGGCCGAAAGAATGCAGGAAATCATCGTCAATTGTGCCGACCTGATGGGATCACGGGTTATTGAAACCACCGCGGGTGAAATAAACCTTGACGGTGAATGGCAGTGGCTTTCTGTCTACCCGGGTCTTTCCGAAGCCGTGGGAGAGGAAATCACGCCGGAAACCAGTGCCGATGTGCTTCGGAAGATTGCCGAAAAGCTGGAGATTAGTGTTGACGATGCCTGGGACGCGGAAAAGCTCGTCCTGGAACTCTTTGGCGAAATTGTTGAGCCGAATCTAATTCAACCAACATTCGTGTATGACTACCCGCCATCGGCACAACCGCTCGCCCGCCAGCACCGGAAAGACCCGCGTTTGATTGAGGCCTGGGATCTGATCATTGGCGGCATGGAACGTGGAACGGCATTCTCCGAATTGATCGACCCGGTCATCCAGCGGGAGAGGCTGACCGAACAGTCGCGGCGTGCAGCGGCTGGCGATGAGGAAGCCATGCAGCTGGACGAAGATTTCCTGCGGGCGCTGGAATACGGGGCTCCGCCGATGGGCGGCATCGGACTTGGAATTGACCGCTTGGTGATGTTGTTTACGAATGCAGGCATCAGGGAAACCATTCTATTTCCGTTGATGAAACCGGAGTAAACCTGAACCCGGGCAGAGGCACCGGCCGGTGAAAATCCACACCGTAACGGTCAACCTGCCCTAAGGAGTAAACTGGAACCGTGGAATACCTAGCAGTTCTGATCCCCTCCGCCGGCGTCGGCACCTTGTTTTACTTTGTGATGCGGGCACTTTTTAACGTCGACCGTTCTGAACGTGAGGCACTGGCCCGGGCCGAAGAGGAAGCCAGCCGGAAAAAGCAATAAGGAAATCCTTTGACTCAGTATTAGTGCATGCGCGATACTCGAAATACATTGTTTCATTTGTCCGTATTTCGTATTTGATATTGAGGAGCCACGGTGGCACAGAAGGTGAAGATCATCCTTGTCGATGACATGGATGGTGGAAGCGCCGAAGAGACGGTTCGCTTTGGTCTCGACGGCGCGAATTACGAAATTGATTTGTCGGCGGAGAATGCGGACAAACTACGGGAAGCAATCCGGCCATTCGTCGCAAAAGCCCGCCGTTCCAGTGGCCGGGTCCAGCGGGGCAGGGGTTCGACGCCGGCCAGGAACCAGGAAGCAGCCGAAATTCGTAAATGGGCCCGCGAGCAGGGTTATAAAGTCAGCGACCGTGGACGTGTCCAGTCGGAAATCCAGGACGCTTACCGCAAAGCCATGGGCCAGGACTGAAAGTCCATCCCTGAATCTCTATCTCAAAAACCCCGGCCGGAATATCCGCCGGGGTTTTTGAATTGAATCCTGAACGGCAGAATTGTGGGGATAAACCGCAGACCGGGCGTTTCGACTGCTGTACTGCCCGTCGTCGTACCCGCAGTTTCGCTCTGGGCATGACCCTCACGCCCACGGCGAACACATGCCCATAGATGCTGATTAGTGCGTAGCATCGAAAGTACGCAGTAGCTAGGAGTGTGCCGCAATGTTTGAACGATTTACCGACCGAGCCCGACGTGTTGTCGTGCTGGCCCAAGAAGAGGCCCGCATGCTCAACCACAACTACATCGGCACCGAGCACATACTGCTCGGTCTCATCCACGAGGGCGAAGGTGTCGCAGCCAAGGCGCTGGAGTCCCTGAGCATTTCACTCGGGGCCGTCCGCGAGCAGGTGCAGGAGATTATCGGCCAGGGCCAGCAGGCTCCGTCCGGGCACATCCCCTTTACTCCGCGCGCCAAAAAGGTGCTGGAGCTTTCCCTGCGTGAAGCCCTGCAGCTCGGCCATAACTACATTGGCACCGAGCACATCCTGCTGGGACTTATCCGTGAGGGCGAAGGCGTTGCCGCACAGGTGCTGGTGAAGCTCGGCGCCGACCTGAGCCGCGTCCGCCAGCAGGTTATCCAGCTGCTGTCGGGCTATCAGGGCAAGGAGCCGGTCTCCGCGGGCAATCCGCAGGAAGGCACTCCCGCCGGCTCCGTGGTCCTGGACCAGTTCGGCCGCAATCTGACGCAGGCCGCCCGCGAAACGAAGCTCGATCCGGTGATCGGCCGTGAGCATGAGCAGGAACGCGTGATGCAGGTGCTCTCACGCCGGACCAAGAACAACCCCGTGCTGATCGGTGAGCCCGGCGTTGGTAAGACCGCCGTCGTCGAAGGGCTGGCCCAGGCTATCGTCCGCGGCGACGTTCCGGAGACGCTGAAAGACAAGCAGCTTTACACCCTGGACCTCGGTTCGCTGGTTGCCGGTTCACGCTACCGCGGTGACTTTGAAGAGCGGCTCAAGAAGGTCCTGAAAGAGATCCGCACCCGCGGGGACATCATCCTGTTCATCGACGAGATCCACACCCTCGTCGGGGCAGGCGCAGCCGAAGGCGCCATCGATGCGGCCTCCATCCTGAAGCCGATGCTGGCCCGCGGCGAACTGCAGACCATTGGTGCCACCACGCTGGACGAGTACCGCAAGCACATTGAGAAGGATGCCGCGCTGGAGCGCCGGTTCCAGCCGATCCAGGTCAATGAGCCGTCCGTGGCCCATTCGATCGAGATCCTCAAGGGCCTCCGCGACCGCTACGAGGCGCACCACCGGGTGTCCATCACGGATGCCGCTTTGGCCGCAGCCGCCAATCTGTCCGAGCGCTACGTCTCCGACCGGTTCCTGCCGGACAAGGCGATCGACCTGATCGACGAGGCCGGCGCCCGGCTGCGCATCCGCAGGATGACGGCACCGCCGGAGCTTAAGGAAATCGACGAGAAGATCGCGAATGTCAAGAAGGAAAAGGAGTCGGCCATCGACTCCCAGGACTTCGAAGGTGCTGCCTCGCTCCGTGACAAGGAGCAGAAGCTCCAGACCGAGCGGGCCGAGAAGGAACACGACTGGAAGTCCGGCGGCATGGACGACATTTCGGAAGTGGACGAGGAACTGATTGCAGAGGTCCTCGCGAACTCCACCGGCATCCCTGTCTTCAAGCTGACCGAGGAAGAGTCCTCGCGCCTGATGCACATGGAGGACGAGCTGCACAAGCGTGTGGTCGGCCAGGACGAGGCCATCAAGTCCCTGTCCCAGGCGATCCGCCGCACCCGTGCAGGACTGAAGGACCCGAAGCGCCCCGGCGGTTCATTCATCTTCGCCGGCCCGACGGGCGTCGGCAAGACCGAGCTGGCCAAGGCCCTTGCCGAATTCCTCTTCGGCGAAGAAGACGCCTTGATCCAGCTGGATATGTCCGAGTTCTCCGAGAAGCACACGGTGTCGCGGCTCTTCGGTTCACCCCCCGGCTATGTTGGCTACGAAGAAGGCGGACAGCTGACCGAGAAGGTCCGCCGCCGTCCGTTCTCCGTCGTGCTCTTCGACGAGGTGGAGAAGGCCCACGCGGACATCTTCAACTCGCTGCTGCAGATTCTCGAAGACGGCCGCCTGACCGACAGTCAGGGCCGCGTGGTCGACTTCAAGAACACGGTGATCATCATGACCACCAACCTGGGCACCAGGGACATCTCGAAGGGCATCCCCACCGGTTTCGCCTCCGAGACGAACACCCAGACCTCGTACAACCGGATGCGGGCGAAGGTCACGGATGAGCTCAAGCAGCACTTCCGCCCGGAGTTCCTCAACCGTGTTGACGACGTCGTGGTCTTCCCGCAGCTGTCGCAGGACCAGATCATCGAGATCGTGGACATGTTCGTCGCACGGCTGGAGTCGCGCCTCAAGGACAAGGACATGGGCATCGAGCTCACGCCTGCGGCCAAGGTGCTGCTCGCAACCCGCGGCTACGATCCGGCCATGGGCGCCCGCCCGCTGCGCCGCACCATCCAACGCGAGGTCGAGGACCAGCTCTCCGAGAAGATTCTCTTCGGCGAACTCAAGGCCGGCGATGTGGTCGTGGTGGACGTGGAAGGCGAAGGTGACGACGCGAAGTTCACTTTCGAAGGCAACGCCAGCCCTGCGGTTCCGGACACCATTCCGGCTTCGTAGGCCAGAGAACCACCTCCGAAGCCGGCCCGGACAGGACGGACACGGCCGCGGAATTTGGAAAGACCCCGCACTTCGGTGCGGGGTCTTTCGCCGTTAACGGCAATTCCTCCCTCAGAGAAGCAACTGTGAACTGTCCCACAGACAGTGATAAGACTGAACAATGACCTCAGACGTATCGCTGGCGCCGGAGCGATCCTCCACCGCCGGAACCTCAGAATCTGCCGAAACCCCGTTCCATAACCTGGATCATTACATCGCCATGCCGCGTATTTCCGGACTGGCGTTGAGTCCGGACGGACAGCGCCTTGTCACCACGGTGACCACCATTTCAGCCAAATCCACGGAGTATGCAACCGCGCTGTGGGAACTGGATCCGGCCGGTGAAAAACCCGCCACGCGGCTGACCCGCAGCGCCAAGGGCGAATCTGGTGCTGCCTTCTCCGGTACTGGAAATTTGCTGTTCACCTCGGCGCGGCCCGATCCCGAGAAGGATGAAACCGAGCCGGTAAGCGCGCTGTGGGAACTTCCTGCCGGCGGCGGTGAAGCCCGCGTGGCCATCTCACGTGCCGGGGGAGTGGGCGGCATTCTCGCAGCCAAGGACACGTCCAGTGTTTTCGTCACCGCCCCGGTTCTGCCCGGCTCAACGGATGAGGAGTCGGACGCCAAACTCCGGTCCGGCCGCAAGGACAATAAGGTCGCCGCCATCCTGCATTCGGGCTACCCGGTGCGGTTCTGGGATTCGGATATCGGACCCGGCGAGACGCACATTTTCGCCCTCGAATCCGATCGCAATGCCGGCGACAGCCGCCCCAGCACCACCGAGGCGGAGACATCCCACCGGCTCAGGAACATCACGGGCGGTGCGGGCCAATCCCTGCGCGAGACGACCGCGGTCGTCATCCCGGATGGCTCCACCATCATCGCCAGCATGAACAAGCCACTCGCCAAGGGCGATATGCGCAGCATCCTCGTCCGGATCGACACGGCCACCGGTGAACGAACCGTGCTTCTCGACGAAGAGGGCATGAATTTCGAACCGGGCCCCGTCAGCCCGGACAGCAGCACCGTCGTCGTTGTCAGCCAAACGGAATCCACGGCCGAGTCAGCTCCGCAAGTCAAGCTCAATCTGCTCCCATTGTCCGGCGGTGAACTCCTTCCCGTTGCCAGTTCATGGGACCGCTGGGCCTCGCCTGCTGCCTGGCTCCCTGACGGGTCGGCGATCCTGGTCACAGCGGACGACGGCGGCCGCGCCCCGGTGTTCTCGGTCAGCATCAGGGGTGGCGAGGTCACCCAAATAACGCACGACGACGCCGCGTATACCGACGTCTCCGTTTCCCCTGATGGCGCCACTGCCTACGCGTTGCGCAGCTCTTATCTGTACCCGGCGGAGGCAGTGCGGATCGACATCGCCAGCGGGGAAGTTTCCCGGCTGCCGGCGCCGGTGGAACGCCCTGAAATCCCAGGCAGGCTTGAGGAAGTCGAAACCCGAGCCGCGGATGGTTCGAGGATCCGTGCCTGGCTCGCGCTGCCCGAAGGCGCGGCTGCGGACAATCCGGCGCCGCTGCTGCTCTGGATCCACGGCGGGCCGCTTGGTTCCTGGAACGCCTGGACGTGGCGCTGGAGTCCCTGGCTGATGACCGTCAAGGGCTATGCCGTTCTGCTGCCGGATCCGGCTCTGTCGACCGGCTATGGGCAGGAGTTCATCCAGCGCGGCTGGGGTGAATGGGGCGAGAATCCGTTCACGGACCTGATGTCCATCACGGATGAAACGGAACAGCGTCCCGACATCGATGAAACCCGCACGGCGGCCATGGGCGGCTCGTTCGGCGGCTACATGGCCAACTGGGTCGCCGGCCACACTGACCGGTTCAAGGCGATCGTCACCCACGCCAGCCTGTGGGCACTTGACCAGTTCGGTCCAACGACCGACGCGTCCTTCTTCTGGGAGAAGGAAATGACACCGGAGCGGGGGAGGCTGAACTCTCCGCATCTGCATGTGGAGAACATCCGTACGCCCATGCTGGTGATCCACGGGGACAAGGACTACCGGGTGCCGATCGGCGAGGGCCTGCGGCTCTGGTACGAACTGCTGTCCAAGTCGGCGCTGGCCGCTGACGAGAATGGCGAGACCCCGCACCGGTTCCTGTATTACCCGGATGAGAACCACTGGATCCTCACTCCCCAGCACGCGAAGATCTGGTACTCGGTGGTGCACAGCTTCCTGGCCGAGCACCTGCTCGGCGAAAAGACAGAGCTGCCCAAGGAGCTCGGTTTATAGGACCGGTCCGGCGTGCTTAGACTTGCGGCGTGAGCTCTTTCAAACTTCGTCCCGCCCAAACTTCCGACGTCGCGGAGATCCGGCGGCTCGTCGCGCCGCTGGCGGATAAGCGTGTGCTGCTGGAGAAGGAGGCAGTGGCCTACTTTGAGAGTCTCCAGCAGTTCCGGGTCGCGGAGGACGACGACGGCAACGTCGTTGGGTGCGGTGCCCTCCACGTCATGTGGGACGACATCGCAGAGGTCCGGACACTCGTCACCGACAAGCCGGGCAGCGGGGTAGGGCATGCCCTCCTCGAGCAACTGCTCGCCGATGCCCGGGACATCGGGGTCAAGCGCGTCTTTTGCCTGACCTTCGAGGTCGACTTCTTCGCCCGGCACGGCTTTGAGGTGATGGCCAACCAGGCCGCCGTTGATCCAGAGGTCTACTCCGAATTGCTGCGCTCCACGGACGAAGGCGTCGCCGAGTTCCTCGACCTGGCACGGGTGAAACCTAACACGCTCGGCAATACACGTATGATCCGCAACCTTTGATCGCTGCCGATGGACGCATGCCGGTGATAAACTAAGTACGCTTAGCATCAGGTTGATGCGGCCGGTTCTGGATGGGAGCGGTACTTGAGCAGAAAGCAGGTTTCATCATGGGTGCAGACGATAAAGCACAGAACAAGGCCGAGCAGGCGACAGGCAAAGTTAAGGAAGGCGTTGGCGGCGCCACGGACAACGAAAGCCTGAAGCAAGAAGGCAAGAAGGACCAGGTCAAGGCCGATGCCAAACAGGTCGGCGAGGACGTGAAAGATACGTTCAAGGACGGCACCGACAAGCGCTGAGAAGGACGTGTGGAGGAGGGTTGAAGCCCTCCTCCACAGTCATGTAATGCCACTGGGCAACGACGAAGCCGCAGAGTAGGGTTCTAAAGAGTGAGCCCAATCGGGCTGATCCGACGCAGCTGATGGGAGTGGCAACAGCATGAAGAAACTCATCAATGATCCAAAATCGGTGGTCTCGGAGTCCGTTGAGGGGTTCGGCATGGCCCATCAGGACTTAGTGACAGTCAATGCCGACCCTGCCTACATAACCCGCAAGGATGCCCCCGTGAAGGGCAAGGTCGGACTGGTCTCCGGTGGCGGCAGCGGCCACGAGCCTCTGCATGCCGGATACGTCGGACGGGGGATGCTCGACGCCGCAGTTCCGGGGCCAGTGTTCACGTCGCCGACTCCCGACCAGATCATCCCGGCGACGATGGCAGTCGACGGTGGTGCCGGCGTCGTGCATATTGTGAAGAACTACACCGGCGACGTATTGAACTTTGAAACCGCCGCCGAGATGGCTGGGGCCGAAGGCGTGGAGGTCCGGACGGTGCTCGTCAATGACGACGTCGCCGTCGAGGATTCGTTGTTCACGGCCGGCAGGCGCGGGGTCGGCGGAACGGTCTTGGTGGAGCGGATCGCAGGAGCCGCCGCCGAGCGTGGTGATGACCTCGATGCCGTTACTGCCATTGGAAACCGGGTCAACGACAACGTCCGCAGCATGGGTGTGGCTCTGAGCTCCTGCACCGTCCCGCACGCCGGCGAGCCAAGTTTCGAACTCGGCGAGGACGAGGTGGAGATCGGAATCGGCATCCACGGCGAACCCGGGCGGCACAGGATAGCGATGGAACCCGCCGACGGAATTGTCGACCGCTTGCTGGAGCCGGTCCTCAGTGACCTGAAGCTCGACGACGGCGCGAAGGTGCTGCTCTTCGTCAATGGAATGGGCGGAACCCCGGCCAGCGAGCTGTATATCGCCTACCGGCACGCAGCGAAGGTGCTGGCTGACAAGGGCATAACTGTTGAACGTTCACTGGTGGGTAACTACATCACCGCCCTGGAGATGCAGGGAGCTTCGATTTCGATCCTGCGGCTCGACGATGAAATGACCGAACTGTGGGATTCACCGGTCCACACGGCCGCGCTGCGCTGGGGAGTGTGAGTATGACTGGAATTGTTGATGCAGCCTGGGCCGATGCGTGGCTGCGTGCCGCCGCCGCGGTTATCTCGGAACACCGCAAGGAACTCAACGATCTGGACCGTGCCATTGGCGACGGTGACCACGGCGAAAACCTTGATCGTGGATTCGCGGCGATAGTGGAAAAGCTCGATGAGTCGCCACTGTTCACTCCCGGTGCCTACTTCAAACTGGCTGCGATGACGCTGATGTCCAAGGTCGGCGGTGCAGCCGGTCCGCTCTACGGTACGGCCTATCTGCGTGCGGCCACCACCTGCGGCGATGCCAAGGAGATCGATGGCGCCAAGCTGGCCGAAGCGCTCGCCGCTGCGCGTGACGGTGTCGTCGCCCGTGGCAAGGCCGAGGTTGGCGACAAGACCATGATCGACGCCTGGACACCGGCCGTTGACGCAGCGGCCGAAGCAGCGGGAAACGGAGCAGGCGCGGCCGAGGTGCTCAAAGCCGCGGCGCAGTCTGCGCAGACGGGTGCAGAATCCACCGATCCACTGGTGGCCCGCAAGGGCAGGGCCAGCTACCTGGCCGAACGTAGTGCCGGACACCGGGATCCGGGCGCGGTCTCCAGCGCCTTGCTGCTGCAGGCCGCTGTGGACGCGCTTGAGCAGACTGGTACCGGGAACGGCGGGACGGACAAGGCGTGAGCGTAGGGTTTCTGATCGTTTCCCATAGCGAAAAAATAGCCGAGGGCATCTGTGAACTGGCTGCCCAAATGGCCTCCGACGTCGATCTGGTACCCGCCGGGGGAACCGACGACGGCGGCATCGGCACCAGCTTTGAGAAGATCCAGGCTGGAATCGAAAGCGCGGATTCGGGCGATGGCCTGCTGATCCTCACCGACCTTGGCTCGGCAGTTATGACAACCGAGTCGGTGCTGGAATTCCTTGACGAGGACCAGCAAAAACGGATCCGGCTCCTGCCCGGCGTTCCTCTGGTTGAAGGCGCAATAGCCGCCGCCGTTTCTGCCCAGACCGGCGCTGAACTTGATGCGGTGGCCCGGGCGGCCGAGACGGCCATCCCACCGGCGCCAACACCGGCACCGGCCGCCACCTCCGGCGCTGAACCATCCGGGGAGTTCGAACTGATTAATCCAATGGGCCTGCACGCGCGTCCGGCGGCCGCCCTCGCCCAGGCATTGACGCCGATGGATGCGGACATCATGATCAACGGCGTGGATGCGAAATCAGTCATGCTGCTGATGACGCTTGGCCTGAAGCAGGGGCAGACGCTGAGCGTGCACGCCTCCGGTGCCGAGGCGCAAAAGGCCGTCGACTTCGTACTCGCAGAAGCAGCGGACGGTTTCGGGGAATTGTAAGGACGCGGGCCACGGGGCATCAGCCCGGGCAGGGGGCGTCGTCAGCTGCAGCAGGCTGAGCCTGCAGGTGCAGAAGGCTAAGCTGGCAGTTGCACTCCCGCGTCGGTCTGCTCGGCCAGCTTGTCGTTGAGCAGTCCCGCCAGCGCACGTTCCAGCTGGGCGGTGTCCGCGTTCAACGCATGCAGCTTGTCTAGATGCCGCCCAACACCGTGGCGCTCCGGAGTCAGCATGATTTCAGCCGGACGCATCAGCAGATCAGCCAGCACCGGTGCATCGGCTGCCCGCAGCACCGCCATCATTGCGCCCCGTACCTGCCTGTCGGTTCCGGCCCACGCTTGGCCCTTGGGAACATAGTGCGGTTCCGGACGTCCAGCGGCGAGCCAGGCGCAGTCGTCCTGCAGCGGGCATTGTCCACATTGGGGAGATCGCGCAGTACAAACCAGGGCGCCCAATCACCCCGGCGTTCCAGGTCACCGATTCGGCACTGTCCCCGGGCAGTAAGGATGTGGCAAGTCGCGTTTCGGTTGAAGTCAGGGCCGGTTCCGGCAAAGCGTTACCGGTGACGAGCCGGGCGTGAACCCGCCGGATGTTGGTATCGACGACCGTCTCACGGCGGCCGAAGGCGAAGGCGGCTACCGCGCCGGCGGTATAGGTTCCGACGCCCGGGAGCTGGAGCAACTCATCGTAGCTTCCGGGGACTGCACCGTCATGGCGTTCGACGATCGCGAGTGCGGCACCATGCAGCCGGAGCGCGCGCCGGGGGTATCCGAGCCGTCCCCACGCCCGCACCGCTTCACCGCTGGGCTCGGCCGCTAAATCCGCCGGTCGGGGCCAACGTTCCATCCATTCCTGCCACCGCGGCAGGACCCGTACAACCGGGGTTTGCTGCAGCATGAACTCACTGACCAGGACGCCCCAGGCAGTGCATCCGGGGTGCCGCCAAGGGAGGTCCCGCGCCTCGCGGGCAAACCATTCACGGATCTTCCCGTGTAGAACTGCGTTTTTCACCGTTATCAATTCTAGGTGCAGGCAAGGAACATATCGTGCTTGACCGGCGTGGTGCGGGTGACATCGGTCGTATTCTCCCTAGCCTTAAGGCATGACACCAAGGTCGAATACGGGAGCGGGCAATCCAGGTCCGCGTCCCGGCGCCGCACCTGGCCGTCCAGGCGGTGCGCCAACGATGCGCAGGCCCAGCCCGGCGGTGTATCGGCGGCGCCGTCTTGTGGCGGGCATTATCGCGCTCCTGCTGGTCGCCGCCCTGGTTGCAGGCGGCATCGTTATTGCCAGCATGTTCGGCGCCGCAACCACTGAGGGGGCGGCGGGACAGGCAAGTCAGCAACAGGCAGCCAAACCAGATCCTAAACCGGCGCCGGCATCAAATGATGACTCGTCCGCGAAGGACAGCGATGGTGCTTCGGCCGGAACGGACGATGACTCTGCGGCCGGCGAGGGTGATAATGCGGCGAAGGACAGCGACGACTCCAAGGCGAAAGAGGACGACGACGCCGCGAACGAGGACGGGGAGGATGGGCCTGCTTCCGACTCCAGTACTGAGGCCGCGGCCGACTCCACCTGCGACGAAAGCAGTATCGCCGTCAGTGCCTCGACGGATAAGGCCGTTTACACCCCCGACGAAAAGCCGGTGCTTACCCTCACCATCTCGAATGAGGGCGAGTCGGAATGCAAGGTCAATCTCGGAACATCGGAAATGGAATTCCTGATCACCAGCGGTGAGGACAGGATCTTCTCCTCGGCAGACTGCCAGGTTGATGGTACGGACAACTTCCAGACGTTGGAACCGGGACAGTCCGAAAAGGCGAACTTTATCTGGGACCGTAACCGGACCGCTCCGGGGTGCGACACAGTGGATGCGAACCCGATGCCGGGCACATACATGTTGGTCACCAAGATCGGCGAGTGGACGAGCGAAGAGACGATCTTCAAGCTCAACTGACCGAACGGTTACATGAACCGGTCGAGAAGGCTGGCCTCGGCAATCCGGGAGAGACCTTCGCGGACCGTGCGTGCCCGCTGTTCGCCGATGCCATCCACGGCCATGAGGTCGTCGATATTGGCGGCCATCAGATTCTGCAGACCGCCGAAATGATCCACGAGCCGGTCTGCCACTGCCCGCGGAACCGCCTTGATGCTGGATAGCAAGCGGTAGCCGTGGGGTTGGACCACTGCATCAAGTGAATCGGTTCCCGGTTGAAACCCGACAACACTGGCGATCTTGCCCAGGTCGATAAGGTCCGTCGAGCTGAGCTGGGTCAGCCGGTTCATGGCGGCATCGACGTCGCTGACCTCCCCACCAAGGTCCCGGTAATCCCTGATGACCATTTCACTGCCCGGTCCAAGACCCGTTGTAAGCTCTTCCAGCTGCAGCGACAGCAACCGTCCGTCCACTCCCAACTCGAGCACGTACTGGGAGATTTCCTCGGCGATCCGGCGCACCATTTCCTGGCGCTGCAGCGTGATGGCAACATCGCGGACGGTCACCATCGCTTCAATTTCGAGAGCGGAAAGTGAGTTGGTGACCTGATCCAGCCGGGCACGGTAGCGCTCCAGCGTGGCGAGGGCCTGATTGGCGCGGGCCAGCACCGGTTCGGAACCTTCGAGCACGTGCCGCAGGCCGTCCACGTAGATGGCAATGATCTGCATGGATTGGCTCACCGAAATCACCGGCAGGCCGGTCTGTTTGGCCACCCGTTCGGCCGTCCGGTGCCGCGTTCCGGATTCCTGGGTGTCGATGCTCGGGTCCGGGACCAGCTGCACGCCGGCCCGCAGGATCCGGCTGGCATCCTTGTCGCAGACGATCGCGCCGTCCATCTTGGCCAGTTCCCGCAATCTCGTCGGATTGAAGTCGATGCCGATGTCGAAACCGCCCGAACAAAGCGACTCAACGGTCCGGTCCAGGCCCAGCACAATCAAGGCGCCGGTCCGGCCGCGCAGGATACGTTCCAGCCCGTCCCGCAGTTCCGTTCCGGGAGCAACGCGCGCTAGCGTTGTCCTCAGCGAGTCCTCGGGCGTACGTACCATCGACCATTCCTTCCTGCGCGCAGGCGTCCACCCGCTTCAAGTGCTTGGGCCAATACTAGTGCGGTTGCAGGAGATTTAGCCGATCAACGATGGATTGGCGTAACGACAGACCTTTCCTCGCTTTGCGGCAGGAGCAGATTCAGGGCTTCCTGGAGATTGGAAACCTCCGCGACGGTGAAGCCCTTGGGAATCGGACCACAACCATTGGGTGACTTGGGAACGACGGCGAACTTGAAGCCCAGCCGCGCAGCCTCCTGGATCCGTTGGTTTACCCCCGGCACCGGCCGGACTTCACCTGCGAGGCCGACTTCCCCGAAAGCAATCAGCCGGTCTTTCAGGGGTGTGTTCCGTTTTGCCGAGGCCAGCGAAAGTGCCACAGCCAGGTCGATTGCCGGCTCGCTAAGCTTCATTCCGCCCACCGTCGCGACGTAGCAATCATCACCGGCAAGGCCGTAACCGCCGCGCTGCTGGAGCACCGCGAGCAGCATCGAGACCCGGGAACTATCCAACCCGCTGGTCGCCCGCCTGGGCTGCGAATTAGACGTCGTCGCCAGGAGGGCCTGCACTTCCGCCACGAGCGGGCGCCTGCCCTCGACCGTAACCGTGACGCAGGTTCCCGAAACAGGTTCGGCAGTCCGGGACAGGAACAGCCCGCTCGGATCCGCCAGGCCGACAATGCCGCCCTCGGTCAGATCGAAGCAACCGACCTCATCAGTGGGACCATACCTGTTCTTCGCCGCCCGCAGCAGCCGCAGCCGGGAGTGCCGCTCGCCGTCGAACTGGCACACTACATCAACGAGGTGCTCAAGCAGCCGCGGCCCGGCAATGGAACCGTCCTTGGTTACATGTCCGACCAGCAGGGTAGTCATATCGTACTTCTTTGCCGCGGCAATCAATGACGCCGCTGCCTCCCGGACCTGCGTGACGCCACCGGCCGCCCCCTCCACATCCGAACTGCTCAAGGTCTGGACCGAGTCGACTATCAGCAGCTTTGGCTTGAGCTGCTCCACATGCCCGAGCGCGGTCCCCAGATCCGATTCAGCGGTCAAATAGAGGGTGTCGGCGGTGGCATCGATCCGGTCCGCGCGCAGCTTCACCTGGGCGGCCGATTCCTCCCCGGTTACGTACAGCACATCACTGCCGGAATTCGCCACCCGGGCCGCCACATCCAGCAACAGGGTGGATTTGCCCACCCCCGGCTCTCCGGCGACCAGTATCACCGCGCCGGGCACCAGTCCGCCACCGAGTACACGGTCCATTTCCTCCACGCCGGTGGGACGGTAAGCGGCAGTCGACGCGTCTACGTCGGCTATCCGCTGCGCCGGCGCCGCCACGGAGACCGCCGCCGTCGTACGCGCCGTCACTTGCCCAATTTCTTCGACAGTGCCCCAGGCCTGGCACTCGCCGCAGCGGCCGGCCCACTTGACGGTTGTCCAGCCGCATTCGCCGCAACGGTAGCCGGGCGCGCGGGAGGTCTTTGTACGGGTCTTGGTGCTCATGCCATCAGGCTAACCGACGGCCCCGACAAAGTTACGCGCAATTCATCCCGGTGTCCGGCGCCGGTTAACTTGCCGCCACCTTCAGACGCCAGAGTGTGGCAGGTCACGCACTACAAGTTGAACAATCCGATGCAGGAGGCTCACCTATGATTCCGTCCCACACCACCCGTCGGCGCAGCAGCAGGCGGGGCGCTCCACGAGCGGCCCTCACCGGCTTGCTGGTGGCTGCAACCCTCACCGCCGGCGCCACCGGGGCAGTGGCCCAGACTTCGCAGGTATCCCAGAGCAATGCGAGCCACGACGAGCGCGTCACCACCGTCGCGCACCGCGGCGCATCCGCCTTGGCTCCGGAGAACACGCTGCCGGCCGTCGACGTCGGAGCTGATCTGAAGTCAGACTTCGTCGAGATCGATGTCCAGCTGACCAGCGACGGCGAACTGGTCGTCATCCACGACACGACGCTGAGCCGGACGACCGACGTCGAGGAGAAGTATCCGGAACGTGCGCCTTGGAATGTCGGCGATTTTACCTTGGCGGAAATCCGTACACTTGATGCCGGTTCCTGGTTCGGCGCGGAATTCGCCGGGACCCAGGTGCCGACTCTGCAGGAAGTGCTGGATACCCTGCATGGCCGCGCCGGTCTGCTGCTGGAGGTCAAGAGCCCCAGCCTCTATCCCGGTATTGCCGAAGAGATTGTTGCAGAACTCGAGGGCGAGGGCTGGCTCAATGCCGACGCCCGGTCCGGCCGGCTGGTTGTCCAGTCCTTCGACTGGGAGTTCATGGAGGCATTCAACCAGTTGGCACCTGCCGTGCCCGCCGGGCTGCTGGGCGGACCGCCGTCGGAGGAACGGATCGCAGAATTGTCGACCTGGGCTGATCAGATCAATCCGAATCACAACCGGGTCACGGAGGAATTCGTCGAGGCCGTGCACAATTTCGGGATGGAGACGTGGCCCTACACCGTCGACGATCCCGCGCGGATGCGCGAGCTGGCTGAGCTGGATGTGGATGGAATCATCACGAACCGTCCGGCAGCGCTGATCGAGGTGCTGAAGGAAGGCGCCCCGGTGGACCAGGCCGCATAGTCCACCGCTGATCAATGAAGAGGCTCTCCACTACGGAGGGCCTCTTCCTGCGTGCAGGGGATTACAGCTTGTTGCGGGAGTCGCTTACAGCTCCGGCAGGTAGCGGCGTGCCTGGTCGTGGCTCATCCCGGTTGCCTCCAGCAGATCAATAATCATCGGCCGGTACAGCAAGACCAGGCCTTCGCCTTCGAGCCGCTTAATGCCGAGCATTTTTGGATGCAGGATGGTGCCCACCGCACCGAGCTCATTGCGTGCCTTGCGCAGATAACTTTCGCGGGAACCGGCATCGACCTCGCTGAGTGCTGTGGCGAGTGTATCGACGGCGGAGGCGGTATCCTCGATCAGCTCGCCGAGGCTCTCGACGGCTTCTTCGGTGAGCGCTGCGTTGTTGATGACGGAGGCGAGCCGGCGGCTGAAGACCCTGCTGTTCCTGATCGCCAGATCGATGAAATGCAGGGACTTTTCCAGCCGGTTCAACTCATCGCGGTGCCGCCGGTAGGCCGGGGAAATCGTCGCCACCTCATGCGACGCCCGGAGGGTGGCGTTAAGCCGGTCCACCATCGGCTGGCAGCTGCGGGCGCGGACCAACGCATGCCAGGCCCGGGTCGACTCACTGCGCGTCACCGCCTCGGCCGTTTCGCGCAGCACCCGGCTGAGTTCATCGAGCAGCTCCTTGACGTTAATCTTTGGCTCCCGCCTTGGATCCCTGGGCACAAGCATGGTGATCAGCAGCGCAAAGACACCCCCGACGACGGCGTCCAGACTCCGGGTGAAAGGTCCGCCGTCGGGCGCCGGCAGCAGCACGACCAACAGCGACTGCAGCCCCAGCTGCGTGGTGAAGATGGTTCCGCTGTCCAGGAAGCGGGCCAACAGGATGGAAAGAAAGAGGACGACGGCGGCCTGCCAGATCCCGACGCCCAGCAGATGCAGGAGCATATCGCCAACGGCAATGCCCAACGTGCAGCCAATAGCGACTTCCAGCACGCGGCGCAGACGTGGATCACGTGAGAATCCCAGTGCAATGATTGAGGAGGTCGCTGCGAACAGCGGGCCCTCGTGGCCTAGCACATACTGCGCGAAAGCGTAGGCGCCAACGCTGCAGACAGTGATCTGCACCGCCGGCAGGATCGAGTTACGGCTGCGGTGCAGGCCAACGCGGCCGCGGCGGCGCAGGAATGCTGCCGACCGTGCGGCGGCGCCGGAGCTGCGTGAGGCCATGCTTTCACTCTATTGCAGTACCTTCGCCGGTATCGCAGTAACTCCTGACCGTTACGGTCCAGGAACGCCCATTACCTCATCTAGTAGGCTTGCGCACGTGAGGCGACAATATTGTTAACTGCTATCCCGGCACCGTTAACCTCCCGTTCACTTAAGTCATTCACTGTTGTCGAGGGTGCTTGCGCGTGCACTCTCTGGCTATTCCCTGGAAGGGGGCAACGTTTGTGAAGGCACTCCGCCTGCGCATCGCCGCGGCGGCATTGGCCGCCACGACTCTGGTCCTCACCGGTTGCGGGTCCGATAATCCAACGGGACAAACGCCCTTGGCGGACAACCCGGATGCGGGCAGTGACGGATTGACTGGAATCCTGACAGGCGTCGGCTCCTCGGCACAGGCCGCAGCCATGAATGCTTGGAAGACGGGATTCACCAAGGAACATCCCGGTGTGACCGTCCAATACTCCCCCGACGGTTCAGGTGCCGGACGTGGAGCCCTGCTGGCAGGTGCTGCGGATTTCGCCGGTTCGGACGAGTACCTCAGCGAGGAAGAGATCGAGCTTTCCAAGGAAGTCTGTGGCCCTGGCGGTGCCATTGACATCCCGGTCTATATTTCTCCCATCTCGCTAACGTTCAATGTTCCCGGCGTCGAGAATCTGAAACTCGACCCAAAGACCATCGCGTTGATTTTCCGGAACGAGATCAATAATTGGCAGCATGAAGCGATTGCCAAGCAGAATCCCAACGCAGACCTCCCGGACTTGAAGATCACCGCCGTGAACCGCAGTGACGACTCAGGAACTACGGAAAACTTCACCGACTACCTATCGAGCGCGGCTTCCGAAGTCTGGCCGGAAGACCCGGGCGGCACCTGGCCCTCAAAACTGCAGGGCGAGAACGCCAAGGGAAACTCGGGGGTAGTCAAGGTCGTCTCCAACACCCCAGGCGCCATTACCTACGCCGACGACTCAGCCGTCGATGATTCCATGACCACCCTCAGCGTCAAGGTCGGGGATGAATACGTGTCGGTCTCACCCGATGCCGCCGCTGAAGCCGTGGATTCAGCGACGCGGGTTGAAGGACGCGGCGAACACGACATTGCCTTGGAACTGGATCGCTCCACTGACGAGTCGGGCGCCTATCCGATCGTCCTGGTTTCCTACCACATAGTCTGCACGGAATATGACTCGGAAATGACGGTCGAACTCCTGAAGGCGTTTGAATCCTACGTGCTGAGCGAAGAGGGGCAGCAGGACGCGGCGAAGGCGGCGGACAGCGCGCCATTGCCCCGGCCGCTCGCGGAGCAGGCAAAGGAAGCCATCGAGTCCGTGAAGGTGGTCGAATAATGCATACTGCCACAGCGGCATACACGAATGGGGATGAGCGAAGGGTTGTGACGTGTCCAAGAATTCACTGATTGGATCCGGAGCGCCCGGGCGCACCGGTGACAAGGTTTTCTCCACCTCCGCGCTGGTTGCCGGTTGCCTGATTCTCGCTGTCCTGTTCAGCGTCGCAGTGTTCCTGTTCGCCCAATCGCTGCCCGCGTTCTACGCCGACCCCGAGGAAGTCACGGGCGGGGACGGGTTCCTCTCTTACATCTGGCCTATCGTCGTGGGCACAGTCATGGCCGCCGCCATTGCGCTGGTCATCGCCACGCCAATCGCATTGGGAGTGGCCCTGTTCATCTCCCATTACGCGCCGAAGAGGCTGGCGCAGGGTTTGGGCTACATCATCGACCTGCTGGCGGCCATTCCTTCGGTGATCTACGGTGTGTGGGGCATTACCTTCCTCGCGGACGAGCTCCAGCCGATTTATCAGTGGCTGGCGCAAAACGCCGGCTGGATTCCCATTTTCGCCGGGCCGGCGTCGGCTACAGGAAAGACCATGCTCACGGCGGGCATTGTGCTGGCGGTGATGGTCCTTCCGATCATCACGTCCATTTCCCGCGAAATCTTCCTGCAAACTCCCAAGCTCCACGAGGAAGCAGCCTTGGCGCTTGGTGCAACCCGTTGGGAAATGATCAAGATGGCCGTTCTCCCGTTCGGCCGGCCCGGAATTATCAGCGCAGTCATGCTTGGCCTTGGCCGGGCCTTGGGCGAAACCATGGCGGTGGCCCTGGTGCTTTCCACCGGTCCGCTGATTGCCAGCCTCATCCAAACGGGTAACTCCACTATCGCGGCAGAGATCGCATTGAACTTCCCCGAGGCCTACGGCCTGCGCCTGAGCGAGCTGGTTGCAGCCGGTCTGGTGCTGTTCGTGATCACCTTGGCGGTGAACCTGGTCGCCCGCTGGGTCATTACCCGGCATAAGGAATTCTCGGGGGCAAACTAATGACAAACACGACAATGACCCGCAGGAAATCAAACCTCACCAAAGGCCAGCTGCCGTCATACGCCGCGTGGGTGGTGTTGGCAACCGCTGTGATTCTCAGTGCCGCCATCATGACACTGATCGGTTTCAACGCGTTCGGCTGGGGCGTGCTCGCCGCAGTGCTGTTCGTCCTTGGGTTGTCCCTCGCATCGCTGCTGGTCGAGGGTGCGCGCAAAGCCAAGGACAAGCTCGCCACCTGCCTGGTGGTCGGCTCATTCCTCGTGGCACTATTGCCGCTGATCTCGGTTCTCTGGACGGTGTTGGTCAACGGCATCCCGGGGCTGACGCCGCATTTCCTGTTCCACTCCATGAACGGCGTCACCGGAAACTTCGACGACTTGGCCGCGGAAGGCCCTGCGCCGGTAATCGGCGGGGCGTACCACGCGTTGATCGGTACGTTGTTGATTACGTTGTGGACGACGTTGATTTCGGTTCCGGTGGGGTTGTTGGCTGCGGTTTATTTGGTTGAGTATGGGCAGGGGACGCGGTTGGCGAAGGCGATTACGTTGTTTGTTGATGTGATGACGGGTATTCCTTCGATTGTGGCTGGTTTGTTTGCTGTGGCGTTTTTTGCCGTGGTGGTGGGGCCGGGGACGAAGACTGGTTTTGTGGCTGCGGTGGCGTTGTCGGTGTTGATGATTCCGGTTGTGGTTCGTTCGACTGAGGAAATGTTGAAGATTGTTCCTAATGAGTTGCGTGAGGCGTCGTATGCGTTGGGGGTGCGTAAGTGGCGGACGATTATGAAGGTGGTTATTCCGACGGCGATTTCGGGTATTGCTTCGGGTGTGACGTTGGCGATTGCGCGGGTGGTGGGGGAGACTGCTCCGATTTTGGTGACGGCGGGTTTTGCGACGTCGATTAATTTCAATGTGTTTTCGGGGTGGATGGCGTCGTTGCCGACGTTTATTTATACGCAGATTTTGACGCCGACGTCGCCGTCGAATCCGGATCCGAGTGCTCAGCGGGCGTGGGCTGCGGCGTTGATCCTGATCATTATGGTGATGCTGTTGAATCTTGCTGCGCGGTTGATTGCCCGGTTCTTCGCCCCCAAGACCGGCCGCTGACCGCGCCATTACAAAGAAACAAACCAGTAAAGGAACTACATGTCCAAGCGCATCGACGTCAAAGACCTGAACGTCTTCTATGGCAACTTCAAGGCCGTCGAGGATGTCAATATCAGGATAGAGGCGCGGTCGGTGACGGCCTTCATCGGCCCCTCAGGCTGCGGTAAGTCGACGTTCCTGCGGACGCTGAACCGGATGCACGAGGTACTGCCGGGTGCCCGGGTGGAAGGCGAAGTCCTTCTCGACGGCGACAACCTGTACGGTGCCGGCGTCGACCCGGTTACGGTGCGAAGCCAGATCGGCATGGTGTTCCAGCGGCCCAATCCGTTCCCCACCATGTCCATCAGGGACAATGTCCTGGCCGGAATCAAGCTCAATAACAAGCGCATCGGCAAGGCTGAGGCGGACAACATCGTTGAACGCTCGCTCACCGGCGCGAACCTCTGGAAAGAAGTGAAGGACCGGCTGGAGAAGCCAGGGTCGGGGCTCTCCGGCGGCCAGCAGCAGCGTCTATGTATCGCGCGCGCGATCGCCGTCCAGCCCGAAGTCATCCTGATGGACGAACCATGTTCGGCCCTCGACCCGATCTCGACCCTCGCCGTCGAGGATCTGATCGACGAATTGAAGAACAACTACACCGTCGTCATCGTCACGCACAATATGCAGCAGGCAGCGCGCGTTTCGGAGAAGACCGCTTTCTTCAATATTGCAGGCACCGGTGAGCCCGGCCGCTTGATCGAATACTCGGACACCACGGATATCTTCAACAATCCGAAGGAAAAGTCGACAGAGGATTACGTTTCCGGCCGCTTCGGCTAAAAAACGGGCCGCTCCGCTGCCCGAACAGGGCCACAAGCCAGTGGCTAAGGATCCTTTTGGGTGGGATCATTGTGTATGGCTGTTTGTCGGGATCCGCCCGGGAAGCCGGCCTTCCAGGCGTGTGGAGTCATAAGGACGAGGTGGCACTCATGGCGGCAGCACAAGGAACCTTGAACCGATCCACTCAAGGCATCGATGATTCGGTCGGTGAGGCGTTCGAGGTGCTCAAGGCCTCTGCACAGCAGCTTCTTGAAGCGTCGGTATCCGGGCTCACGACGGCGGCTTTGAATAAGATCGAAGAGATAGTGGAAAAGGTCGACGTCGACGAGATCGTGGACAAGCTTGGGGATCTCGCCGGGGGCACGCTTGGTGATCTGGCCGCGGACAAGCTTGAGGACCTCGCCGCCGGTGGTGGTCCACTGATGAACGCCGGTTTCGGAGCCCTGCAGGCGGGTTTGTCGGGTAAGAACCCGGTATGGGCGGCCTTCAAAGCCGGGTGGTCCGGGGCGAGCACCAAGACCAAGGCGATCGTGGTCCTGTGCGTGGTTTTAATCCTGCTCCTGGCGCCGGTGACCCTTGTCGTGCTCCTGCTGGGATTGCTCATCGCTGCCATCGTGGCAGTGATCCGAAGCGCCAGCCGGTAACCACGGGGCGGAACCGAAAGTACCGCTGCCGTTCACCCATTGTTCTCCTGTCCCCGAGGGTTCCGTTACCTGGGCTCAATACCTTCAAAGGTGTACGAACAAAGCTGGACCGGTGCAGAACCGTGCATCGTTTCCACGGGACCTTGGAAGGGGCACCAACTAAGTGAAGGCTCTCCGATATGGCCGCGCAGCGGCCGTTCTCACAGCAGGCGCACTGGCTCTCTCAGCCTGCGGCACAGACAACGCGACCGGCACCGCGCCCGAGGGTGAGGGCGCTACCGCAGGCTCTTCGCTCACAGGAACGCTGAGCGGTTCCGGCGCCTCATCCCAGAAGGCGGCAATGGACGCCTGGAAGGCCGGTTTCGCTGGGATTCACTCCGGTGTGACCTTGCAGTATTCGCCGGATGGTTCCGGTGCTGGCCGGGAGGCATTCCTCGCCGGTGCCGTTGACTTCGCCGGTTCGGACTCTTACATGACGGAAGACGAGATCGCCCAGGCTGCGGAGGTGTGCAGCTCCGAGGACATCGTCGAGGTTCCGGCCTACATTTCGCCGATCGCCGTCGCCTATAACCTGCCGGGTGTTGGGGAATTGAAGCTCGACGCGGAAACCATGGCAAAAATCTTCGCCGGTGAAATCACCAACTGGAACGACGACGCTATCGCGGAACAGAATCCGGATGCGGACCTGCCGGACCTGGAGATCACTCCGGTCAACCGGTCGGATGACTCCGGGACCACGGAGAACTTTACAGATTACCTCCACGAGAACGTCCCGGATGTCTGGACCACCGAGGCCGACGGCAACTGGCCCGCCGACCTCCGTGGTGAGAACGCCAAGGGAACCTCCGGCGTCGTCAGCGTTGTCACGGACACTCCCGGTGCGATTACTTATGCCGACGCTTCCGCCGTCAACGACGAGCTGGGCACAGTCCAGGTAAAAGTGGGCGAGGAGTACGTCGAGTTGAGCTCCGAGTCCGCGGCAGCGGCCGTGGAGGCGGCAACTCCGGTCGAGGGCCGCGGGGAGAGCGACATGGCGCTGGAACTGGACCGCACCACAACTGAAAGCGGCGCCTACCCGATCGTCCTGATTTCCTACCAGATCTACTGCGGCGAGTATGAGGACGTGACCACAGCCGGACTCGTGAAAGCCTTCGGCAAGTACGTCGTCAGCAAGCAGGGCCAGCAGGACGCCTCCGAATCGGCAGGCAGCGCCCCGCTGTCTCCGGCGCTGCGCGAGCAGGCAACCGCGGCAATCGACTCGATCTCGGCGGCCGGCTAACCACACAGCCGGGAAACCGCGCATTCATCCCTACGCTGGCACCGCCCGCCCGACTTGACCGGGCGGGCGGTGCCGCAGTTACGTACCACCGCCGGAAAACAGTGCCAGCACCCTGGCGCTGTTTTCCAGCCCACTTTCATGGAGCAACAAAATGGCTAACCAGACGCTGACGCGCACAAAATCACGGCTGACCAAAGGGCAGCTGCCGAACTACGCACCGTGGGTCGTGCTGGCAGCAGCGCTGATTATCGCCTCTGCCGTGATGACCCTTACCGGTTTCAGCATCCTTGGGTGGTCTGTCCTGACCGCTGTGTTCTTCGTGACCGGGCTGACCGGGATCTCGTGGACGGTCGAGGGAGCGCGCAAGGCCAAGGACCGAATGGCGACCTGCCTGGTCTATGGGGCGTTCATCATCGCGGTCCTGCCGCTGATCTCGGTCCTTTGGACGGTGCTGGAGAACGGCCTGCCCGGGCTGACGTCGAACCTCTTCTGGACGTCGATGAGTGGAATCACCGGCCAGCATGACGAAAGCAGCATGGCCAACGGAACGGCTGTCCTGGGCGGTGCCTATCACGCCATCGTGGGTACGTTGTTGATTACGTTGTGGACGACGTTGATTTCGGTTCCGGTGGGGTTGTTGGCTGCGGTTTATTTGGTTGAGTATGGGCAGGGGACGCGGTTGGCGAAGGCGATTACGTTGTTTGTTGATGTGATGACGGGTATTCCTTCGATTGTGGCTGGTTTGTTTGCTGTGGCGTTTTTTGCCGTGGTGGTGGGGCCGGGGACGAAGACTGGTTTTGTGGCTGCGGTGGCGTTGTCGGTGTTGATGATTCCGGTTGTGGTTCGTTCGACTGAGGAAATGTTGAAGATTGTTCCTAATGAGTTGCGTGAGGCGTCGTATGCGTTGGGGGTGCGTAAGTGGCGGACGATTATGAAGGTGGTTATTCCGACGGCGATTTCGGGTATTGCTTCGGGTGTGACGTTGGCGATTGCGCGGGTGGTGGGGGAGACTGCTCCGATTTTGGTGACGGCGGGTTTTGCGACGTCGATTAATTTCAATGTGTTTTCGGGGTGGATGGCGTCGTTGCCGACGTTTATTTATACGCAGATTTTGACGCCGACGTCGCCGTCGAATCCGGATCCGAGTGCTCAGCGGGCGTGGGCTGCGGCGTTGATCCTGATCATTATGGTGATGCTGTTGAATCTTGCTGCGCGGTTGATTGCCCGTTTCTTCGCCCCCAAGACCGGCCGCTGACCGCCCTGCCGCTCAGCTTACAAAATGGGATTCAGGGCGAGGAAAAAGATGCCGCCCATGAGCGCCGTGGCGCCAGCGGTCATGATCCAAACGGCCACGACTTTCAGCACCAGGACAACGTGGACTGAGTCGAATCGTTGATTGGCGCCGGCACCGACAATGGCTGAACCGACGGTGTGCGTGCTCGAGACCGGCATGTGCAGACCAATGGCGCCGACGAAGAGCATTACTGCCCCCAGACCCTGTGCAACGCTGCCGCGCATGGGATCTATCCGGACCAGCCTGCGCCCCAGGGTATGGGCGATCCGCCAACCGCCAAAGAGCGTCCCGACCGCCATCGTTGTCGCTGCGAACAGCTGCACCCAGAGCGGCATGCCACTGCCCGAAGCGAAACCGGCGGCCATCAATCCCAGCAGGATTACCGCCATCGAACGCTGTCCGTCCTGCAGGCCATGTCCAAGGGCGAACGCCGCAGCGGAGACCGATTGGGCCATTCGGAACCGCTGATTAATCCGGCGTGGTTGGCTGTATCGGGCGAGCCAGGTGATGGGGTAGACGAGCAGGAAGGCCAGCACAAAGGCAACCACCGGGGAGAGCAGCAGCGGCAGGACGATCTGCAGCCATAAGTCGGTATTCCCCACCCGGTTCCCGCCCACCAGCGTGGAGGCGAAACCGGAGCCAAGCAGGCCTCCAAGCAAAGCGTGCGTCGACGACGACGGGTACCCCCGCCACCAGGTACCCAGACCCCAGAGGCAGGCGCTGGCCAGCCCGGCCAACAGGATGCCCAGCCCTTCCGCACCGGACGGCAGGCTGATCCATTCGTCGCTGATCAACAGGGCAAGTGTGGTGCCCAGCAGGGCGCCAACCAGGTTGAAGATGGCAGCCAGCAACACCGCGATGGTGGGGGTCAAGGCCCTGGTGCGGACCGCCGTCGTGACCGAATTTGAGACGTCGTGGAACCCGTTGATGAAGGCAAAAGCGCCGGCAAAGCCGACGACCAGCACCAGCAGGAACAGTTCCACCTACGATTCCTTGACGATGATGCTGCCGACATGCGTGGCTACACGCCGCATCTCCTTGGTGACGTCGACCAGTTGGTTGGCCACGTCCCGTCGCCGGGCGTAGGGGGTGGCTTTGTGGTCCTTGAGCAGCTCGAACACGTAGATCCGGTGGGTCCGTTCCGCGCGTTTGGCAAGGCGCAGGACTTCCAGCCAGTAATCCTCAAGATCGTCGAGCTCGCCGAGCTGCTGCATCGCCTGGACGGTCAATTCAGCCTGCCGGCCAATGACCTCGAGCTGCTCGGTGGCTCGGGCCGAGAGCCGGTCCAGCCGGTACAGCGCTATCAGTTCGGCCGCGCCGTCGAGCTTTTCCATCGCCTCGTTCAGGTATCTCGACAGCGCGTACATGTCCTCGCGCGGCAAGGGATTGATGAAACTGGTGCGCATGGAGGTCATCAGGGCGTAGTGCAGATCGGTGGACTTCGCTTCATGCTGGTGCATCTGCTCGGCCAACCGCTCGAAGTCGTCAGTGGACGCCCCGAGAATTTCCGATAGGGTCTGTACGCCAAGGGTCAGCTGGGAGGCCATTTGTGACAGAAGGTCCAGTCCGGCGTTTTCCTGCGGAAACAGGCGTAACTTCACTTGCATCACCTTCACCTGTCGAAAAATGGTGCCACGGGCCGGGCTCACGCGTGCAGAATGTCTGCGGGCACCACTTTACTTCAGTGCCGGAAAGGGCATAAAAATGGTGTCGAACCGGGAGCGCCTCTCGGCGGAAGGCCGCTCGAAGCGGCTATCAGTTGGAGCCCGGGGCTGCCACGGTTCGACACCACCTTCAGTCTTCTACTTCGACCGAACCCTGTCAACAGGAACGGCCCACCCGTATCGATGAGACGCAGTCACGCCGCCCTTTCAGCCCGGTTTTCCGACGGCGGCGGCCCGGCAGCTACCCGTGTTCAGCGAAGCATTACGTGAAATTTCGGCAGTGGTTTCGTTTCAGGGAAGTCCATGGTGTCGAATGAGAGCTACCATCCCGAGCGGCCGAGAGACCTGGATCGACGAAGCCGCAGCAACCACCTATACAGGCCGGTGCTACCGCCAGGACCGATGGAGATTTCGGCTGCCGCGCAGGCGTTCTCCCGGCCGCCGGCGGGTGCCGTGCCGCGAAAGGATCATCATGGCAGCAGCGTACGGCAGGTTTCCGGACGGAGAAGCAACTGACTTCGAGGAGCTTGCAGACCGCTTCCGGCCGATTTTCGAGGAGATCGCCGCCGGGGCGGTGCAACGCGAAGCAAGCCGGGAATTACCCTTCGATTCCATCAAGAGGCTCAACGCAGCTGGCTTTGGCGCACTGCGCGTGCCACGGGAGCACAACGGATTTGGAGTCAGCTTCACCGATTTCATCCAGTTGCTGATCGAATTGGCCCAGGCGGACTCGAATGTCGCCCATATCTACCGTTCGCACTATGGTTTCGTTGAGCAATTGAGCTTTGCCCCGGATCGGGTGAAGGACGTGTGGTATCCGCGTATTGTCAAGGGGCAAATCGTCGGGAACGCCTCGACGGAACGCGGCGGCAACGCCCTGGGCACAATGAATACGTTGATCAGCAAGACCGACGATGGTCCGACCCTTAACGGTCAGAAGTACTACAGCACCGGCAGCATCTTCTCGGAATGGATAGCGGTCACTGCTGCTGTGGAGGGGCAGGACGAAAGGGTTTACGCACTGGTCAGCACCGCCGACCCCAACGTCCTCCTCGACGACGATTGGGATGGCTTCGGCCAGCGGTTGACAGGGACAGGCACGACGACGTTCCGTAACGTCAAGGTCGAGGACGACCACGTCCTCGACCGCAGCCGCAAGACCAGCCATGAGCAATCCTTCTTCCAACTCATCATCCTGGCTGTGGAGGCCGGTATCGCGAGGGCCGTCCTGGCCGATGCCCGGTCCTTGGTGGAGAGTCGTCAGCGTACATTCAATACCGGCTCCGGCGTTCCGGTACGCGAGGACCCGCTCATTCTCCAATTGGTCGGACAGATTTCAGCGAAGGCCTTCGCCGCTGAGGCGATAGTGCTGCAAGCGGCGCGGGAACTGGATATCGCGCGGGACCCCAGTCGTAACCTCACCGACCAGCAACGCTACGAACGTGGCGAGCTGGCGGTGGACAAGGCCCAGCTGATGGTGCCACGTCTGGCCCTCGACGCCGCCGATCAGCTATTCGACACCTTAGGGGCCTCCGCGACCAGCCGGAGCAAGCAACTGGACCGGCACTGGCGCAATGCCCGGACAGCCGCGACACACAATCCGATTGTGTTCAAGGCCAAACAGATTGGCGACTTCGAGGTCAACGGAACGACCCCGCAGTCGCTGTGGGCCATCGGCAGCGTCGGTTAGCGCATGTTGCGTTGTGTTACTCCTGTGAGTTTGTCTCATCCATCCAAGCGAAATAGCGTGACACGCAGAATCAAGAGCTCCAACGCTAAAACCCTGGTTTGTTGGACGGCAACCCTCTGACGCTGTAGTGGGGTGCCCCAGGTGAGGATTCGGCCGGTGTGGAGCGACAGGACTCCGCCGGCAAGTACGGCGCTTCCGTGGCGGAGTGCCCGATGATGCAAGGAACTTCCATGGTGTTGAACCAACCCGCCCTTGAGCAGGAGCGCCCGTCCGGACTGACACAATTGCGTGAGAACAAGCGCGTGCTCTCTTCGGCTTTCGTCGGAACCACCATTGAGTGGTACGACTTCTACCTCTATGGCATGGCTTCGGCGTTGATTTTTAACCAGCAGTTCTTCCCGGAATCTTCGCCTGTCGCCGGTATTTTGGCTTCGTTCGCCACTTTTGCCGTCGGCTTCCTGGCCCGGCCGCTGGGCGGAATCATCTCCGGCCACCTCGGAGACCGGATCGGACGCAAGAAGCTGCTGGTCTTTTCGCTGCTGACCATGGGCATCGCGTCGACGCTGATCGGTGTTTTGCCGACCTATGCGACTGCCGGTACTGCCGCCGTCGTCGGCCTGGTGCTGCTGCGTTTGCTGCAGGGACTGTCCGCCGGTGCCGAATGGGGCGGCTCGGCACTGCTGTCCGTCGAACACGCGCCACGAAAGATGCGCGGGCTGTTCGGCAGCTTCACGCAGGTCGGCTCGTCCGCCGGCATGTTGCTGGCCACGGGGGCATTTGCGATCAGTCAGGCGGTGTTCACTACCGAGCAGTTCAGCGCCTTCGGCTGGCGCATTCCCTTCCTGCTGAGCGCTGTCTTGGTCGCCGTCGGACTGTACATCCGCCTTGGTGTTGAAGATGCGCCGGAATTCAGGCAGCTGCAGAGCCAGAACAAGGTCGAGCGCTCGCCGGTGCGGGAAGTCCTCCGGAACCACCCGCGGGCGGTGCTGGTAACGATTGGCCTGCGCCTGGGACAAATCGGGCTCTACGTTCTGCTGACCGTCTACGTGATCGGGTATTTGGCCGAACGCCGCGGGGACAACAGTTCGGCCCTGACATCCATCCTGATCGTGTCCGCCATCGGACTGGCCGGGGGGCCGTTCTGGGGCTGGCTCTCGGACAAGATCGGACGACGGCGGATCGCCCTGACCAGCGCGATTGCCACCTGCATCTTTATTTGGCCATTCTTCTGGTTCCTCGACCACGGACCGCTCGTCCTGCTGCCGCTGGTGATGTTTGTTGGAGTCAGTATCCTGCACGATTCGATGTATGGGGTCCAGGCGGCGTGGTTTGCCGAGCAGTTCCCGCTGAACGTGCGTTACAGCGGCGTTTCCCTCGGGTACCAGATTGGTGCGGTGCTCGGCGGTGGACTCACGCCCTTCGTCGCCGCGTCGCTGCTGCAACTCGGTAACGGCGGGCCTTGGCTGATTTGCGCTTACATCACTCTGCTGGCCGCGTTGTCGGCGGTAGCCGCCGCAGCCGCCAAGGATCCGGCGCGGGAGTACGCGCAGGACAAGAACCTTCCCGACAAATTCTAAGGAGCGCACCTTCGTGCCAAAACCGCTGCTGTTCAACGCCTTCGAAATGCTCGTGCCATCCCATCAATCCCCGGGGCTATGGCGGCATCACCGGGATGAGGGCCGGCGCTACACCGAGCTGGATTATTGGACCTCACTGGCCCAAACCCTGGAGGAAGGCGGCTTCCACGGCATCTTCTTCGCCGACATCCTGGGCCAGTACGACGTATTCGGCGGCTCCGCGGAGGAATCCGTGCGCGGTGGCATCCAGTTTCCGCAGCTTGATCCGATGCTGCTGGTCTCCGCCCTGGCGCAGGCGACCCACAGAATCGGATTCGGCGTGACGGCTTCGGTGACCTACGAGCATCCCTATCTGCTGGCGCGGCGGCTGGGCACCCTGGATCATCTGACCGGTGGACGGGTGGCATGGAACATCGTCACCTCCTACCAGGATTCCGCTGCCCGCAACCTCGGACTGAATGCACAAATACCGCACGACGAGCGTTATGACCGGGCCGAAGAATACATGGACGTTGTCTATAAGCTGCTGGAGGGGTCGTTCGACGACGACGCAGTCACCGTGGATACCGAGGCCAATGTCTACACCGACCCGGAGAAAGTCCGGGGTATCGGCCATCAAGGCAGCGCGTTCCAGGTTCCCGGCCCTGCGTTGGTCGAGCCGTCGCCCCAGCGCACACCGCTGCTGTTCCAAGCTGGCGCGTCCTCCCGCGGGAGGGAATTTGCCGCCAAGCATGCGGAAGCCATCTTCTTCAGCGGCTACACACCGGAAATGACCCGGACATGGGTGGACTCTGTGCGGGATGGACTTGCATCGTCCGGGCGGCAGCGGGACGCCGTCAAGATTTTCGCGATGGCAACGGTTATTACGGCCGAAACCGATGAAGAAGCGCAAGGGAAGTTCAACGAGTACTCCGAATACATCGATGCGGAGGCGGCGCTGGCCTTGTTCGCCGGCTGGACCGGCGTCGACCTCAGTGACGTGGATTTGGACGCACCGCTGGAATACATCAAGACCGAAGGTAATCAGTCCGCGCTCGCCGCTTTTACAACCATGGATCCATCAAGGACCTGGACGGCACGCGAGCTGGCGCGCTTCATCGGTATTGGCGGCCGTGGGCCGGTCCTTATCGGTTCAGCCCGGACGGTCGCTGATGAGCTCGAACGGTGGCAGGACGTCGGCGATATCGACGGGTTCAACCTTTCAAGTGCAGTGCGGCCAGCCGATCTGACGGACTTCGCGCGGTTGGTCTCGCCCGAACTGCGCCGGCGCGGATTGCTGGGAACTCCCGATGCTGAGACGTTCCGCGGGACCATTACGGGTGGGGAATCGCGGTTGCCGGCGGACCATTATGGGGCACGGTTTCGCAATCTCCAGGGATAGAACGCCTTAGTAGCCCGGATCCTGACGGGACCAGCGAGAGGCTTCGGGAAACTCTAGTCGAGTTCTCCGCGGCGCCATGATGCAGCGGCGTGCTCCAGGTCCTCGGCGGTTTTCACGAGCTGGTGGGATTCGCGCGTGAGCTTTGACGCCCGGTGTTCGTTGGACATCTCGGAGTCGTCGGCCATGGTCGCCTGGCCGAGTGCGACCACCCGGCAGAATGCGGCCGACCGTTCCAGAGCGACGTCGAAATCTCCTTCGAAAGCGCCGGAGAGGATGGTGTTGGCCATCGTTTTGACTTCCTCGGCGCCGGGCGGTTCCGCAACCCCGGCAACAACGTTGGACACCTGTGCAACATCCTTGCCGGCCGTGAAATAGGCCGAGATTCGCTCCGGATTCTGCTGCGCGGCGGTGCGCAGGGCGTACAGCCGCCACAGCGCACCCGGCAGGGATCGGGGAGGGCTTTCCGCCCAGAGCTCTGCGACGGCTTCAAGACCTTGTTCGTCGGCGAGTTTGACGAGCCGTTCGGTTACCTCCGGATCGTCACTGGCCCGGCCGTGGTGCACGAGTGCCTGGGCCGCGAGATGTGCAGCTTCGGAAACGCGCGCGGGGTCGGCGCCACCGGCAAATGGCTCAAAGTCGGCAGGCGCAAACGGCTTCGGCTTATGCGGCCGCGGTGCGTTTGAACTGACGTCTTCGCTCATGCCGCGACTCTACTCCTCGGACCTAAAAATGTCTGCCCTTGCGCCCGTCCGCACCCGCCATGGGGCGAGTCGATACTGTTCGCTCTTATGCGATAAAGTGGTTTCGGTCTTACGGCAGCGCTCGCGGTGGTGTACAGACTGGAGGGGCCTCTAGCTCAGTTGGTAGAGCATCGGACTTTTAATCCGTGGGTCGTGGGTTCGAGCCCCACGGGGCCCACCCTTAACAGCAGGACCAGTCAGGCGTTCTAGGCTGGAAGCGTGTTTCTGCTGATCCTTGGTGCGGTCTTCCTCGCGCTGTTCGCCGCAGGGCTGATCCGCGCCCGCCACGATCCCGGCAACGCGGCATTCCTGTTTGCCGCCCTGATCCCACTGAACCTCTGGATGTATTCCGGGCCGGCAGGGAGTTCCCTTTTCGACTCCATATTCGGCAGTCTCCTCATGCTGACCGTATTGGGTCCGGCCACCCTCTCGGTATTGGCGCTGATCGTGCTGCTGGTCGCAAGTGGGCTCAGCAGTGGCAACAGATCGGGCCCCGGCGGCATCCAGCGTAACGGCAACAGCACGGGCAGCGGCAGGCGACGCGGAAGGGGCCCGGCCAGAGCCCGCTCGCTGGGAACCGGTGCCGCGCTCGCAGTGGCAAGCGCCGCCGTCGTTATTCTGCTTCTGGACGGGCGTCCTGGGCCGGCTCTGGTCGCGACAGGACTGGTTATCGTCATCGCTTATCTGCTGGTGTCGTTCGCCGTGTTCCTGGTCTCCTCACTCTTCTTCTCCAGGCCGCGCCACCCGCCCAAAGCCGGAGTCGTGATCGTATTGGGCTCGGCATTGAACAGGGGGAATGTTTCCCCCATGCTGGCCGACAGGCTTGACGCCGCTTGCAGCATTTGCGAAGCCACGAAGCCTGGAGCCGGCCCTTTGCTGATCGTCTCCGGCGGACCGGGAAGGGCGGAAACCCGAAGCGAGGCGGCCGCCATGGCCGGCTACCTCGCTGCGAAAGGAGTGCCTCAGGAGCGCCTGATCCTCGAAGAAAAAGCTGCCACCACAAGGCAGAACATCAAGTTCACCAAATCGTTGCTGGAGGCGGAGGCCGGCGGTGGTGGGAGCGTGGCCACCGCCGGCGCAAGCGTTGCCAGCGGCGCCGTCGTCGTTGTCACCAGCGATTTTCATGTGCTGAGGACGGCGGGAATCTGCCGCCGGATGGGTTTGAAGGCCGCCGTGGTGGGCTCGCTCTCCGCACCGGGACTCTTGCCAGCGACCCTGCTGCGGGAATTCACCCTGACGCTGGGGGAGTACACGTGGGCGCACGCCACAGTGGTACTCAGCATCACGACGTCGATAATCGCCTTGGCAGCTTCAGCCGGCTGACTGCGCCCGGCTACTCGCTCCAGCCGAGATTGCGCGCCATCCGCTGCAGGACGTCCAACGTGGCGGCGTATTCTTCCTCGGAGACACCCTCGGTGATGTGGTCCCGGTTGCGGGTCACGACTTCGCCCAAGGCCTCCAGGCTCTTCCGGCCGAGGTCGGTCAGGATGTAGTACCCGCCGTCGGCCGCGACCCAGCCGCTTTCGATCAGCTCCTCGATGTGTTCCGCGGAAGTGCCGCCATCTTCCTGGGCGAAAAACGGCGCCAGCGCCTGGTCGAGCTCCGCCGCGGTGGATGGGTTCTCCGCGAGGACATTCATGATCTGCCATTGCCGGCGGGTGACGCCGTGTTCTTCCACGGTGTTGTCGAACTGCTCGTTGATCAATCCGTCGACGAGCGTGAGCCAGAATCCGATGGGGCGTTGCTGTGCCATGGCTACACTGTACAAAATCCGCGGCGGAAAGCGGCATTACCGCGGGCCGGGTGTTGATGTCCGACGGCGGTCCGGCGCGTTCCGCTACGCTTCGAGATCGGGCAGCTCCATCCTGCTTTGCTGGCCGACCAGTTCGGCCGTCTTACCGAGCACGGAACGGAAGGCGAGAATCGCCGGGCGATGCGCACTGGCGAGACGGACCGACGTAAAGATCGTCCGGATTGGATCGCTCGGCAACTGCAGCAGCTGGCAGGTGGTTTCCTTGCCCGACCAGACAAGATCCGGCATGAAGGCCACGGCATTTCCCGACTCCACCAGGCGGATCTGCGCCTGCAGGTCCGCCGTCTCAAACCGCACGTCCGGCTCGAATCCGGCCTGCCGGCACGCCTGTTCGGCCCAATGGCGGGAGGCCGCGCCGCGTGGTTCCATCACCCAGGGCATGTGCTTGGCATCATCCACGGAAGTGATCCCGTCCAGCGATGCCGGCGGGGCGGCCAGCCGGATGGCGTCCGTGGTGAGCTTGGTCCGGTCCAGCTCGGGATAGTGGGCGGGGGCGTGGCCGGGATACTGTTCGGCGATCACCATGTCGAAGTCCCGCGCCCAGGTTTCATGCAGGGCGGTCTCCGGTTCACGCTGGATCATCTCAATCCGGACATCGGGATAGGCCACCTGCATGGCGGTCAAGGCGCCGGGCATGAGGGCGAGGGCGGCTGACTGGAAGACCGCCAGGCGGACGGTCCCCGTAACGGTCGTCAACGACGCGGCGATGTCGGACTCCGCCTTCTCCAGCGTTTTCAGGAGCTCCGCGGTGTGTTCGATCAGGATCTCGGCCTGCGGAGTCAGCTGGACCCGGCGGCCGGTTTTCCGTAGCAGTTCGACGCCGGCTTCCCTCTCCAGGAGGGTCAATTGCTGCGAAACCGACGACGGACTGAAGTTCAGCGCGGCGGCCACATCCGCGAGCGTTCCGCGGATTTTCAGCTCGCGCAGAAGCGCGAGCCGGCGCACATTCATCATGGCTTTCGATTCATCAACAAACCTGACCAATACCCGTCAAAAAAGATCGCTTTATCTAATTGAACTCTATCCCCATACTGATCAAGACAGACCTACTACACGGGATAAGGACGAGAATCAACAAAATGACGAACACACTTGAGGGGGCCACCGCGACCCCAGTCGATCTGACTAACTTTCCGAGCAACGAATTGACCAGCGAATCGAAACGGGATTCAGCGGACGACGTCGTCAAGTTGGTCCGTCATTGGTTGACGGAAAGTGCGCGGTACCCGGCCGATTCCTCGGCCAAGCAACTGGCCGGAGTGCTGAAAGATCCGAACGGCCTGGAGTTCACAGTTGGCTTCGTGGACGGTGTGATCCGGCCCGAAGACCCGCAGGTTGCCGCGCGTAATCTTCAGCGGGTGGCGTCCAAGGTTCCGGCCTTCCTGCCTTGGTACATGCGCGGGGCAGTAAGGCTTGGCGGCGCCGTCGCACCGGTCCTGCCGCATCTGGTGATCCCGGTCGCCCAGCGCGTACTGCGGAAAATGGTCGGGCACCTGATCGTCGACGCCTCGGATGCGAAACTCGGACCCGCCGTCGCCAAAATCCGCAGGGACGACGTGCGGCTGAACATTAACCTTCTGGGTGAAGTTGTACTCGGCGAACGCGAGGCCGCCCGCCGGCTGGAGGGAACGCACAAGCTGCTGGCGCGCGACGACGTCGACTATGTCTCCATCAAGGTCTCCTCCACGGTTGCACCGCATTCAGCGTGGGCCTTCGAAGAAACCGTTGAGCATGTGGTGGAAAGCCTGACCCCGCTGTACCAGCAGGCGGCAGATTCGCCGCATCCCAAGTTCATCAACCTGGACATGGAAGAGTACAAGGACCTGGACATGACCATCGCGGTCTTCACCCGGATCCTCGAGCAGCCGCAGTTCCGGAATCTCGAAGCCGGCATTGTGCTGCAGGCGTACCTGCCGGATTCCATGGCCGCGATGGTCGAGCTGACCGAATGGGCTCAGGCCCGGCGTGCCGAAGGCGGAGCCTCCGTTAAGGTGCGTGTCGTCAAGGGCGCCAACCTGCCGATGGAGCAGGTCGAGGCATCGCTGCATGACTGGCCGCTGGCGACCTGGGGCACCAAGCAGGACTCCGACACGAACTACAAGCGGATCATCAACTACTCCCTGCAGCCGGACCGGGTTGACGCGGTGCGGATCGGCGTCGCCGGCCACAACCTCTTCGATATCGCCTATGCATGGCTGATGGCGAAGGAACGCGGCGTCCAGCACGGGATCGAATTCGAAATGCTGCTCGGCATGGCCACCGGCCAGGCCGAAGCCGTCAAGCGCGACGTCGGCAGTCTCCTTCTCTACACCCCGGTGGTGCGCCCGGAGGAGTTCGACGTCGCCATCGCCTACCTGATCCGGCGCCTGGAGGAGGGGGCGAGCCAGGAAAACTTCATGTCGGCGGTGTTCGAGTTGTCCGAAAACGAAGCGCTGTTCGAACGGGAACAGCGGCGTTTCCTCGCTTCGCTGCATAAGCTGGATGATTCCATCCCAGCGCCGAATCGCCAGCAGGACCGGAACCAGCCGGAAGCACCGGCGCCGACCGAAGGCTTCACCAACACCCCCGACACGGATCCGTCCCTGCCCGCGAACCGGGCCTGGGGGCGGGAAATCCTGGCACGCGTCCCGGGCTCCACCCTCGGCGAAGACACCGTCGCGGCTGTCACCATTACCGAATCCGGTGAGCTGGAGCGGATCGTGGCCACCGCCGTCGACAGCAGCACTGCGTGGGGTGCGATGACCGGTGCCGAACGTGCGCAGATCCTGCACCGCGCCGGCGATGCGCTCGCGGCCCGGCGGGGCCAGCTGGTTGAGGTGATGGCCAGCGAGACCGGCAAGACCATCGACCAGTCCGACCCGGAAATCAGTGAAGCAATCGACTTCGCGCATTATTACGCCGAGCGCGCCCGGGAGCTCGACGACGTCGACGGCGCCACCTTCGTGCCGTCCCGGCTGACGGTGGTGACACCTCCGTGGAACTTCCCGGTGGCAATCCCCGCCGGCTCCACCCTGGCAGCGCTCGCCGCCGGTTCCGCCGTCGTCATCAAACCTGCGAAGCAGGCACGACGCTGCGGCGCCGTCATGGTGGAAGCATTGTGGGAAGCGGGAGTGCCGCGTGAGGTGCTGGCCATGGTTCAGTTGGGTAACCGCGACCTGGGCCGGCAGCTGGTTTCCGATCCCCGGGTCGACCGCGTCATCCTCACCGGTGGCTACGAGACAGCCGAGCTGTTCCGTTCCTTCCGCCCGGACCTGCCGCTGCTGGCCGAGACCTCGGGGAAGAACGCCATCATCGTCACCCCGAGTGCAGATTTCGACCTTGCTGCCAAGGATGTTGCCTACTCCGCGTTCGGGCACGCCGGACAAAAATGCTCAGCTGCCTCGCTGGTGATCCTGGTCGGCTCCGTGGCCGATTCGCCTCGGTTCCGGAACCAACTCATCGACGCCGTCAAGGCCATCAAGGTCGGCTACCCGGTTGATCCGACCAGCCAGATGGGGCCGATCATCGAACCCGCCAACGGCAAGCTGCTGGAGGCACTGACCACCCTGCAGGAGGGGGAGTCCTGGGTCATTGAACCGGAACAACTGGATGAAACCGGTGCCCTGTGGAGCCCGGGAGTCCGGATGGGCGTTAAGCGTGGATCCTACTTCCACCTGACCGAATTTTTCGGACCGGTGCTGGGCGTCATGACCGCGGAAACCCTCGAAGAGGCCATCGCGATCCAGAATCAGATCGATTACGGCCTCACCTCGGGACTGCATTCGCTCGATGCCCGCGAACTGAATGTCTGGCTCGACAGCATCGAGGCGGGAAACCTCTACGTCAACCGCAGCATCACGGGCGCCATCGTCCAGCGCCAGCCGTTCGGTGGGTGGAAGAAGTCCGCCGTCGGCGCCGGAACCAAGGCCGGCGGTCCCAACTACCTGATCGGACTGGGCAACTGGCTGCCGGGTGAGCTGGAAGGACCGGTAGCCGACGTCGACAATGCGCATGTGCAGGAATTGCTGACGGCGGTTGCTTACTCCGGTGCGGACGTTCCGGAGCCTGACGCGGAGCTGCTGCGCCGGGCACTGGGCAGTGACGCCGCCGCGTGGGCCGGAGAGTTCGGAACAGCCAAGGACGTGACCGGCCTCAGCGCCGAACGGAATGTGTTCCGCTACCGTCCGCTTCCCGTCACGATCCGTCTGTCCGAAGGCGAGCCTCTGGTCAAGCTGCTTCGCGTGGCCGCGGCCGGAATCCTGGCCGGATCTGCCCTCACCGTTTCAACAGCGTTGGAGTTGCCGGCAGCGGTCCAGTCAGTCTTCGGCGGACTCGGCATTGCGGTTGCAGTGGAGAACGACGACGAGTGGCTGACCACCGCGGGCACCCTCGACGGCGTCCGGGTCAGGTTGATTGGCGGCGACGTTCAGGCGCTGGCCGTGCAGACCGGCGGTCGTCCGGATGTAGCCATCTACGCAGGTCCGGTAACGCCGGCCGGGCGGATCGAGCTGCTGCCGTTCCTGCGGGAGCAGGCCGTCACCATCACGGCGCACCGGTTCGGCACCCCGGACCACCTCTCGGACAGCGTGCTCTAGCAGGGTTGACCTGACGGACAGGGCTGCCCTGACGGAGGAGCCTGGCGGAGATGGGCGAAGACAAACGAAAGGGGCCGGCAGCAATGCCGGCCCCTTTCCATACATGGTGCTAAAACCCCGAGTCGCGGCTTTCGTTCCGGGTGATGCGCTCGCCGGTACGCGGGTCCACAGTGGATCGGGTGTGGGTCACGCGCCTGTCCGCGCCGGTTGCCGCCAAGATGATCGAGATGATCAGACCCAAAATCCCGAGTGCGAGCAGGATATAGCCGACCATGGTGAGATCGACGAAGTCGATGACAACGCCCTGAACCGCGAAGGCAAGGATGGCGCCGATAGCTATCAGGGCAATGGATGAACCGATTCTCATAACCAACAAACTCCTTAAGCCAGTGGTAACCGCCGCGTGCTGTTCGTCAGCATGCTTAGTTGACGGACGCTACTAGTTTACTCCGGCTGCGGCAAGCGCGCTGGGCCCGGCGTTACGGAACTGCAGCTGGGCTGCCCCGGCAGCTAAAAGGAGGAATGACGGTCCAACATTGTCCGGATCCGGTCGAGCTCCTGGCGCTGTGTTTCGACAATGGTCCGCGCCAGTGCCATTGCTTCCGCGTTGCCGCCCTTGGCCAATTCCTCTTCCGCCACCTTGATCGTCGCCTCATGGTGGGCGATCAGCAGTTCCAAAAACAGGCGTGAGGCGTCGTCTCCGCTTGCTGCGCGGAGTTCTTCGATCTGCTCGGGTCCGGCCATACCCTTCATCTCGACAGTTGCGGGAACCTCGGAACGTTGACTGTCGGACGTGCCATCAAGCTGGCCCCAGGCTCTGAGCATGCCCTCGAGCTGGGCGTGCTCGGGTTCATGGACGGACATAATCTTCAGGGCCAGCGATTGGATCTCCTGGCTCACGCTTTCCTTTTCCTGGACGATCTCGGCGAGCTTGATGGTCTGCTCGTGATGTTCGGCCATCAGCAGGGCGAACCTGACGTCGGCCGCATTGTTGTCCGCATTCGCCTGGACCGGCATCGAAGCGCCATTGGAGCCATTGCTCTGAGTGGGTGATTCCGACGTCGGACCACACGCCGACAGCGCAAGGACGAGGGCGGCAGAGGCAGCGAAGACCCATCTACCAACCATCGATTTCCTCCTCCACTGAACGGTTCCATCGTCTCAGAATTTTTTCGTCTGCCACAGTACGATTACGCCATGCCTCTCATTGCGGTCACCAGTGACGACGACACACTTGTCCTCTCGTGGAGGGTGGCCTGTGAATTGGACAAGACCTGGGCCGCCATTACTGATCCAGGGCTGGCCGCACAGTGGCTCGGGACGGTGATCGACGGCGACCTCGGCACCGCTGACCATGTCGTCATCGACCATGGGGACGGATACCTGTGCCGCTCGACGCTGATACATCGCGATCCGCCTCAAACCGTTGAATTCACCTGGGACTTTCCCGATGAGCCGGCTTCCGTGGTCCGGATCAGCCTCGAAGCCGAGGAAGGCGCGACCAGGCTCCATCTAGTGCACCGAGGTCTGGGTGAATTGGTTCCCTCGTATCGCGTGGGTTGGTGTGTGCACCTGACTTATCTGGAAGCAGCTGCGTTGGGAGAACCACTGCCTCCGGCGATGTTTTGGAACCTCCATGACACGCTGGCAAAGCTGTAGTCCCGCACTGGGAATGTCACGGTGCGGTAAGTGCGGCGGCCCACGCGCTTTGATGATGCTGAACGTACTCGGCAGCTTCACGCCAATGGGTACCGTGCCCTTCGACATACATTCGGCCCCACGGTTGGACATCGTTCTCGTTGGCTGACTGCAGCATGTGATGCATGGCGGCCGTGCGCTCACTCATTGCTGCAGGCAGGGCAGCGCGCAATTCGTCCCCAGCGCCGTATCCGTCGATGAAAGCCCTCAAGCGTGCTGCCGCAGCATCAACCGGCTCACCTTGGACGAGGAGCGCGAAAGACTGTGCCGAGTAGGCCAGATCCCACAGCCGCGTGCTTGGTCCAGCAGCGTCCCAATCTATGAAGACCCACCGTTCACCAACGATGAGGTTCCACGGCGCAAGATCGTTGTGACACATAAGGTCGGCGTCAGCAGCGGGTATCAGGACATCCCATTCGTCCATGTCCGGAACCGGAAATCCTGTGCTGATGTCGTGGATACGACGTACCATGGCACCTACCCGCCGCAAGTCCTGCGGGTTGAGCGGCAGCATCTCTATCGCGAGCGTTCCGGGCACAAATTCCATCACCTGCCGGCCGTGCTCATCCTGTCCCAAGGGCTGAGGCGCATCCACGCCTTGCTCCCGCATCACCCGGAGGAACTGGTGCACTGCAGGCGTTGTGGAGTGCCACGGCTTGCGCACAGTGTCGCCAATCCTTACGACCTCGTCCGTCGCGTTGCCACCCGTCAGGGCCTGTTCAGGTTCAACCACATTCCGAGCATAGCTATTGCCAGCGACCGGCCGGCAACCGAAACCGGATCCTGCAAGGGTTCTCTCAGCAGCGTGACCTAGGGTTAAGGGAAGTAACGACGACGGCAGGAGGGTTGATGCCAAAACGTGAACGGATCCAGCCGGCCATGAAGATTGCCAGTGAAGCCGCCTTCGACGAGAAGGGCAACCCGAAGCCGGGCCTCTACCGGATGATGTACAACGCCGTTGAGGTGCAGCGGCCACTGGTGGTCGCCAACCTGCGCCGCCTCCGGCGCCGCTATCCGTACGCCTCCGCCGAGCAGATCAGCAAGAAACTCGAACGCGACTATCTCGCCGCGGTCGCAAGCGGCGGCGCGGCAGTTGGGGCCACCGCCGTCGTTCCGGGTATTGGAACTGTTGCCTCGCTGTCATTGTCCGCCGCTGCCACTGTCGGGTTCCTCGAAGCCAGTGCCCTCTACGCCCAGTCCATCGCGGAACTTCACGGAGTCCAGCTCGAAGATCCGGAACGGGCCCGCACGATGGTCATGGCGATCATGCTCGGCGAGGAAGGAAGCACGCTGGTCACCGCTTTCGCCGGACAGGCATCCGGCCGCGGCGGCAACGTCATGTCCCAATGGGGGCCGATGATCGGGGAGCGGCTCCCGAAGGGCATGGTCAGGACGATTGGGACCCGGATCCGGAAGAAGTTCATGCGCAAGCTGCTGGCCAAGCAGGGTACGGCCCTTCTCGGCCGCGCCATTCCCTTTGGCGTCGGTGCGGTAGTCGGCGGTGCAGGCAACCTAATGATGGGCCGATCGGTTATTGCCTCCGCCCGGGAAGCCTTCGGTCAGCTGCCTGAGACAATCCCCGGAGAGTTGCTGGAGGAGATCGATGCGTCTGGGCCGGAATCGGAACGGGGCGCCCGGAAACCGGAATGAACCGCAGGCGGTCGGTCCTTAGAAGGGCGGTGGTGCGTTCCCGGGTTCTGTGAGTGCGGCTGGTTCGGGTGGTTTGCTGGTGTAGTCGGGTCTGGTTTTGTAGGTGTGGCCTGTGGGCGCGGTCCAGCGGAGGATGCCGGCATCGAGTTGTTCAAGTTTCCATCCGCCTTCATGTTTTGCCTTGTGGTGGGCTTTGCATAGGTGGGCGCAGTTATCGTGGTCGGTGAGTCCGCCGTCTTCGCGGGCTTTGGTGTGATCGATATCGCAGCCGACTGGTCTTCGGTTGCAGCCGGGGAATCTGCAGTGTCCGTCGCGGGCACGGAGCAGCCGTTTCAAGTCTGCGGGTGGTTTCTTGTGTTTGCGTCCGTAGGCGAGGACTGATCCGGTAAAGGGATCGGTGAGGATCCGGTACCAGCTTTTGGATTCTCCGGCGAGGCGGCGTGCGACGTCGGCGGGGACGGGACCATAGCCTTCCAGGTCGCCTGGCTGGTTCGAGTGGCCCATCAGCGTCAGTGCCGGGATGGTGATGAGGACTTCGGCGCGTGGGACCGTGCCGTTGGCGGATTGTTTCCCGAGGAGAAGGTCGGTGAAGACGTCGGCCTTGAGTTGTGTGTGGTTGCGGAACTCGTCCGGTCCTTGCAGGGAGCGGGCCATGCGTTCGAGGTTGTCTTCGATGGCTGCCGCTTCGACGGCTGGCAGGTAGGCGTAGATCTCGGTCATCGCGTCGGGCTGGGGTGTGAAGGTGACTTTGCGGCTTTTCCGGACGCTCTGGTGGCGGTCTTCGAGGCTGGTGGGATTGATGTCGTTGCTGACCCGCATGGCTTGCTTGTCGAGCTGGGCGGGGCTGAGTCCTTCGCAGAGATCAAGAAGTTCGTGTTCATACCGGGCGGTGTCATCGGCGTTGGCCGGTGGGCAGTTCTGCATGATCATTCGAGCGTGGGCGAGGCTGATTTTGCCGTCGCTCAAGGCCGTGTGGGAGGCGGGCAGATGTTTGTAGATAAACCAGGATTGGCCCAGCTGGTGCCTGCCACTGCCGGGGGAGATGCTCAGGGCCGCGGAGATCTCACCGCCGGCGTAGCGGCTGAAAGCCTCAAAGTTGCCGGACTCGTCTCCCATGTTGGGCCGGTGTTCGGTGAACCGGTGCATGGCACCGATGCGGCGGGACTCGGCCCAGGCTGCTAGTCGGGTGGCGGCTTTGAGGTACTCGATCGTTTCGACATCGTCGAGGGAAGCGAGTTCCACGTCAGCGATCATGGGGGCCAGCTCGGCTCCGGTCGCGGCGGCCCATTGTGTGGCCCGGTCGCTGAGTGCCTCCGCATCCGGCGCCCGACCGGGACCATCGGAGTCAACTCCTGCGCCACCGCTGGTATCAGTGCCGCTGCCGTCCAGTTCGGTGCGTTTCCGGTTGAGGTACTTTCGTGGCGGCAGTGCGGCTTTCATTCGGGCTTTACGCTTTAGCCGCGCCTTCTTTGGCGTGTTCTCGGCGCGGAACCATGGCAGCATCCATGCTGTATCTCCCAGGGCGGAGATGGCGTCTTCGTGGCCGATACGCTTCGCGTATTCGCGGTAGATGCGTTCGGCAACGGAGGATTCTGCAGCTGAGGCCGCCTCTTCGAGCGGGTCCCTGTGTGACGGTTCCTGAAGCTGGAAAAGCTGCCGTCCGGTGCACTTCCAGGTGCATTCACCGCGAGGGTGGAGGTAGTGCGGACCGAGCAGGTACCGGTCAGGAGCGGGATACAGTTCTCCCACAACTTTGCCCTGCTCGCCGGTGACGTCCATGCATCCAGTCTATCCGAATATAGATTCGATCAAAAGGGCTGGCTAGGGAGATTGTGGATAATTTTGTTCGACTTCCTTGGGTTGCTCGTGTCTCAGCCGAAGACCAGATGTGCCAGGGTGAAGATCACGAGCCCGGCGAGGGCACCGACCACGGTGCCGTTGATCCGGATGAACTGCAGATCCTTGCCCACCTGAAGCTCGATCTTCCGGGACGTTTCATCCGCGTCCCAGCGCTCGACGGTTTCACTGATCACAGCTGCGATTTCGTGCCGGTACGTCCGCACCAGGTAGCCCGCTCCGTCGCTGACCCAGCCGTTCACTTTGGCGGCAAGGGCGACGTCGGTGGCCAGCCGCTGCCCGAAGTCCCGAACGGCTCCGGTGAACTTTATCCACAGCTCGCTGCTGGGATCGTCGATCGCCTCGAGCAATGCGGACTTGATGGTGAGCCAGGTCCGGGCTGCCAGATCCCGTACGCGGGGATCGTCCAGTATCTGCCCCTTGATGCTTTCGGCCTGGGCGATCACCTTCGGATCGTGCTGCAGGTCTTCGGCCAGTTCCTTCAGATACTTGTCCATCGCCTGCCGGACTTCATGTTCAGGATCGGCCTGCACGGCCAGGACGAAGCGGTGCATCTCGTTGTACACCTTGTAGCCGACGGCACCGTCGACGAAACCTGGTACCCATGAGGGGGAGCGGTCGGACACAATGTGCGTGACCGTGTCGTAGTTGTCGGCGACCCAGTCCGCGGCCCGGTCGATGAGCAGGTCGATCAGCCGGTGATGATGGCCGTCCTCGAAAATGCGGGCCGCCATCCGTCCGACCGGAGGTCCCCAGGGAGGGTCGAGCAGGTGCTTCCGCGCCATCGATTCGATGACATCCTGAACCGCCTCGTCGTCGAGAATCCGCAACGCCCCGCGGATGGCAGCGGCACCCTCAGTGGCGACCCGGTCGGCATTGGCGGGTTTAGCAAGCCACCGTCCCGTCCCTTGTGCTACGCCGACGGTCGCCAGTTTGGCGCGGACCACGTCCTCGGACAGGAAATTGCTCTCGACAAATTCGCCCAGGCTCGCACCGATCGCGTCTTTCCGCCGGGGAATGATGGCGGTGTGGGGAATTTTCAGTCCCATCGGATGCTTGAACAGCGCCGTTACGGCGAACCAGTCGGCAATCGCACCGACCATGCCTCCTTCGCTTGCCGCGCGGACGTACTGCATCCAGGGGTAATCATCCTGAAGCGCGAAGGAGACCACGAAGATCAGGGCCATCAGGCCGAGCAATAGGGTTGCCAACAGTTTCATCCGGCGCAGTGCGGCAGCGCGTTCGACGTCGGTGGGCAGGCTGATGGACGACGGCGGCACCATGGTCCTGGTGCCGGTTGCCGGCCCGCCGTCGTCGTTCCCGTCGTCGAATGCTGCGTTCATGGGCCCTCCAAGCGAATAGTCCCGTAGCCGTAAGTTAACCAGTTCCTGCCAATCGGTGCCGACACCGCCGTCGATCCTGTGGACAGGCCCTACCTCTGTGGAGTGTCAATCGCGTAGCGTGAACGCAAGGTGATCGAGACGCGGCGTGGTAAACGCCGCAGAGGAGGAACAGTGCGGCCAGTCGTATATGCCCACCGCGGGGCCAGCGGCCAGTTCGCCGAGCACACCCGCGCCGCCTACCTGCAGGCGCTAGCGGAAGGTACGGATGGGGTGGAGTGCGACATCCATCTGAGCCGCGACCGGGAGCTCGTGCTGATCCATGACCACAAGCTCGACAGGACTTCCGACGGCACCGGCCAGGTTGCCGATTACACCCTCGAGGAGCTGCGCCGGGTGGATTTCCACTCCTGGAAGGGTGCTGAAATTCCGCCCGGGTTCGGCACGCCGGATGACCAGTTCCTGACCCTGCTGCAACTGCTCGAGATCCTCGGGGACTATGGAAAACGGATCAAGCTGGCCGTCGAGTGCAAGCATCCGGATCCTTTTGGCGCCGAACTCGAGGCGAATCTGTTTGAACTGCTCGAGGCAGAGGGCTGGGACGGGCAAAGCTGCATGCTGGGCAATATTTCCTTCAGCTTCATGAGTTTCGATCCGGATTCCGTCGAGCGGTTGCTGGAGCGCGTGTCCCCGCGTTTCGTCTGCCAGCTGCTGGAGGATGTGAAGGAGTCGGTGATCGCCAAGGCACTCGGGATGGTGGATCCCACGGGGCCAACCAAGCTGCTCGCTGCCCAGCAGAAGCTCGTGGAGGGCCAGCTGAACCTGGATGCCAAGCGCGTGGGAATGGCAGGTCCCGGTATTGAATACATCCGCCAGCACCTGGAACAGGTAACAGCCTGGACCGAATCCGGCTTGACGTTCCGGGTCTGGACGGTCAACAGCGATGATGACGTGGACCTGTGCATCAAGCTCGGCGTCCAGGAAGTAACAACGGACTGGCCCGCGCGCACGGCGGACCGGTTCGCGGAGCTCGTCCCGCCGTCGGCGTAGCGCGGAGGACGGCGCTTTATCCACTCTTGATCAGAGGTCTCTGTTGGCAGCAGCTGCATTGTGATTACGATGGACAGATGGCATCACCAATTGAGGATTATGCGTTGCTGACGGATCAGCATACCGGGCCTTTGGTGTCCCGGACGGGCAGCATCGAGTGGCTTTGTTTCCCGAGATTTGATTCGGAATCGGTTTTCGCTTCGCTGCTTGGTGATGACGACGACGGTCACTGGCGGCTGTCTGCCGAGGGCGGCAAGGTGACTGAATGGAGTTATATCGAGTCGACGTTCGTGCTGCAGAGCCGCTGGGAAACACCGGATGGCGCGGCGCTGGTCACGGACTTTATGCCGGTGGGAGACCGCAGGGCCTCGGTGGTCCGCCGGGTTGAGGGCCTCGAGGGCGAGGTCACCATGGCAACAGAGTTCCGTATCCGGTTTGGCTACGGTGACGTTCTGCCTTGGGTACAGCGGATCCGGAACCAGGACGAAAACCTGGCGAATCACGACGGCGAAGCGATCGTGGCCATGGCAGGTCCGGATGCGCTCGTGATTCATGGAAACTACCTGCCGAAGCCGTCCGGCCACTCCCACAAAGGCAAGTTCACAGTGAAGCCCGGCGAAGTGGTTGATCTGGAACTGATTTGGTTCCCCTCGCACCGCCAGCCTCCGACCATGACGGACGTGGACAAGACGCTCAAGGAGACGACCCGGTTCTGGCAGGATTGGGCCTCTCACTGCACCCAGAAGGGACCGTACGCCGGCGCCGTCGAACGTTCCCTGCTGGTGCTCAAGGCGCTCACGCATGAGGATACCGGCGGCATCGTGGCGGCGCCGACGACGTCGTTGCCGGAGCATTTCGGTGGTGAACGGAACTGGGATTACCGGTTCTGCTGGCTGCGGGATGCGGCGTTGACCCTCGAGGCGATGCTGGTCCACGGTTACGAGGACGAGGCGCAAAAGTGGCGCAACTGGCTGCTGCGCGCCGTCGCCGGTGACCCCGAAGACCTGCAGATTATGTACGCCATTGACGGCGGACGGAACCTGCCGGAGAAGGAACTGGCACACCTGTCCGGTTATGAAGAGTCGACGCCGGTCAGGGTCGGGAACGGGGCGGTCAGCCAGTACCAGGCGGATGTGGTCGGCGAGGTCATGGTCTCGCTGGAGAAGCTGCGCAATGCCGGCGTAAAGGAGGACAACTTCTCCTGGCCGTTGCAGCGGGCGATGCTTGGCTACCTGGAGAAACACTTCGACGACAAGGACCACGGCATCTGGGAGATGCGTGGACCGCAGAAGTACTTTACGCATTCCCGGGTGATGATGTGGGCTGCGCTCGACCGCGGCGTCCGGGCGGTTCGCGAACATGGCCTGAGGGGGCCGGCGGAGAGGTGGCAGAAGCTCGTGGACGCGCTGCGTGACGAGATCATGGAGCGTGGCTTCAACAAGGAACTCAATTCATTCACGCAGGCCTATGGGGAGCCGCAGACGGATGCATCGCTGCTGCAGATACCGCAGGTCGGATTCCTGCCTTTCGATGACCCACACATGCTCGGCACGGTTGCCTATATGGAACAGGAACTGCTGGACGACGCAGGTCTGCTGCTGCGTTACCGCACGCACGACAGTGAAGATGGGCTGGCCCCCGGCGAGCATCCCTTTATGGCGTGCTCGTTCTGGCTGGTGGAGCAGTACGCATGCTCGGGCCGGGGCGATGAGGCGCGGCAATTGATGGACCAGCTGATTGGTTATTCCAACGAACTGGGCCTGCTCAGCGAGGAGTATGCGACCAGTGAAAGCCGGATGGCCGGAAACTTTCCGCAGGCGTTTTCGCACCTGACACTGGTCCGGGCGGCCGACGCGCTCGAAGGCCACCCGCAGGACCCAGTGGAACCGGTGGAAGCATGAACCGGAAACCAGGATCTTGTTGGAGCATGAGGCAGGAACCGGTCCAGGCATGACATCGAAATCCGTGACGGCGTTGGCCGGGCTGTTGACGGCCAGCGCGGTAAACCATTTCACGACTCCGCATTTCTACTATGCGGTCGTGCCGCCGTCGATCACCACCCCGGAGGGAATGAGGTCCCGGAAGAACTGGGTGCATTTCAGCGGCGTGATCGAGTTTGCAGGGGCCGCCGGGCTGCTCTTTCCGCCGACCCGTACAGCCGCTGCCACCTGTACGGCTGTGATGTTCGCTGGCTTCACCGCCGGACACATCAGCGCATTGCGAAGAGCCTTCGGGCCGAAGGGATCGCGGAAAGCACGGACGGTTCACAGCCTCCGGTTGCCGTTGCAGATTCCGCTGGTTGCCTGGGCGTGGAGTGTGCGACGGCGGTAGCTGGCTGGAGGTGCCTGCGCTCCGTTACTCTCAGATGATGAGCTCCACCATGCCCTCCAGTCCGGCGCCGGGAACATCCTGGAGTAAGTCGCCTGCGGTGCGGGTGGGTCTTTCGATCAGCATCGCCACCGGCCTCTATGCCATCTCCTTCGGCGCGCTGTCCGTCACGGCCGGCCTGACCTTCTGGCAGACCATGATCCTGAGCCTGTTTATGTTCAGCGGCGGTTCGCAGTTTGCCTTCATCGGCGTGATCGGAGGCGGCGGTACCGGAGTCGCCGCAATGAGCGCGGCGACTCTGCTCGGTATCCGCAACGGTGTCTACGGCATGCAGATGAATGCGCTTGTGCGGCCCCGGGGATGGCGCAAGGTCGTGGCAGCGCAGGTCACGATCGATGAATCGGCCGCAACGGCGAGCGGACAACTGGAAAGCTCCGAGCAGCGGCGTGGGTTCTGGACGGCGGGGCTGGGTGTTTTTACGCTGTGGAACCTCTTCACCGCCGTCGGCGCACTGGCGGGTGACGCCTTGGGCGATCCGCAGCAGTGGGGACTCGATGGTGCTGCGGTCGCCGCCTTCCTCGGTCTGTTGTGGCCCAGGCTGCAGGCGAAGCAACCGGCCAGCATCGCCGTCGTCTGTGCGTTGGTGACGGTTCTGACCATTCCCTTCCTGCCGTCCGGCGTGCCGATCCTGGTGGCGGCGGCCGTGGCCGGGGCAATTGGCTGGTTCAAGCACGACGCCGTTCCGGCCGGTATGGCACCGGATATCGAGCCGTATGAAGAACCGTACAGCGAGCACGATCTCGACCACTACGCCAAGGACCATACGGCCGGCGAAAAGCACGACGGCGGGAGCGGGCGATGAGTCTGTGGGCGTGGTTGCTGCTGGCCTGCGCGCTGGGATTTGCGATCAAGTTTTCCGGGTATCTGCTGCCGCAGCGGATGATGGACAACCCCCGGATGTCCCGCGTCGCTGCGACCCTGACGATCGGGTTGCTCGCGTCATTGACGATGGTGAACGCGTTCTCGGGCGGACAGGCGTTGACGCTGGACGCACGGGTCGTGGCACTCGGCGCTGCGGCCGTGGCGCTTTGGCTGCGGGCACCGTTCTTGGTGGTCGTCATTGTGGGGGCGGTTGCGGCGGCACTGACAAGGCTCACCGGCTGGGGATAACGGCAGCTGTTGGCCCGCCGCTCTACGAGTCCTTGCCGCCAGCCCGGTGGTTGACGACGGCGGCTGTAGCCCCGGCGATGGCACGCTCTTCATCGGTGGGAACCACGAGCACTTGAATGGCAGAGTCTTCGGTCGAAATGATCCGGGCTCCGCCGGCCGGTCCAAGGTTCGCGCCGTCGTCGAGCTTCACACCCAGCGGCGCCAGCCGTGCCACCACCGCCTGCCGGAATTGCGGTGAGTTTTCGCCGATGCCGGCGGTAAACACGATCGCCCGGGCACCACCGACCGCGACGTGATACCCGCCGATGTACTTCGCGAGCCGGTAGGAGGAAATGTCCAGCGTCAGGCCGGCGCGTTCGTCGTCGCCGGCTTCGACAATGGCCCGCATGTCGTTCTGTCCGAACAGCGCCTTGAGCCCTGACTGTTTGTTCAGGATCTCGTCCAGCTCATCGGCGCTGAACCCTTCACGTTCCAGGAACAGCAGGATGGATGGGTCAAGGTCACCCGATCGCGTGCCCATCACCAGCCCCTCGAGCGGGGTGAATCCCATGGAGGTGTCAACGCTGATACCGCCCTGGATGGCGGTCGCCGAGGCGCCGTTTCCAAGATGCGCGACGACGGCGTTGAACTCCCCGAGTGGACATTCCAGCAATTCCGCTGCCTGCTGGGTGACGTATTCACAGGAAGTGCCGTGGAATCCGTACCGGCGGATGCCGTACTTGCGGTAGAAGTCGTCGGGAATGGCATACCGCCAGGCTCGTTCCGGAAGCGTGCGGTGGAACGCCGTATCGAAGACGGCCACCTGCGGCAGGTCCGGCCATTTATCGGCGATGGCCCGGATGCCGAGGACGTTGGGCGGATTGTGCAGCGGCGCCAGCGGGTTGAGCCGCTCAATCGCGCGGGTAATTTCGTTGGTGATCAGCACCGGTTCGCCAAAACGTTCACCGCCGTGCACCACGCGGTGGCCGACGGCGTCGATCTGCCGGTCGCCCAGGGCTTCGGAGAGTCCGGAGTTGATCTGCTCCAGCGCAGCGGTATGGTTTTCAACTTCCCCCTCGCCAATGCGTTCGACGATTCCCTCGGTGAGAATGGCTTCTTGATTGTCGTCCGCGCCGGGGGGCGGGACTTCCCGGACCTGGTACTTGATCGAGGAGGAGCCGGAGTTGAGAACCAGAACGAGCATTAAGACTCCCGGGAAGGTTGCGCCTGGATGGCAGTGATGGCCACGGTGTTCACTATGTCCTCCACGGTGCAGCCGCGGGAAAGGTCATTGACAGGTTTGCGGAGCCCCTGCAGTACGGGCCCGACGGCGGCCGCTCCGGCGGACTGTTGCACGGCCTTGTAGGTGTTGTTGCCAGTATTCAAATCGGGGAATATAAACACCGTGGCCTGGCCCGCCACGGAGGATTCGGGCAGTTTCGATTCGGCGACGGCGGCGTTAACCGCGGCGTCGTACTGAATGGGCCCCTCCACAGGCAGGTCGGGACGGCGCTCGCGGACCATGCCGGTCGCCCGCCGGACCTCCTCTACGGAACCGCCGGATCCGGATTCCCCGGTGGAGTAGGAGAGCATCGCAATGCGGGGTTGGATGCCGAAATCTTCAGCCGTTTCTGCCGAGGCGATGGCGATGTCGGCCAGCTGCTCGGCGTCCGGTTCCGGGTTGACAGCACAGTCGCCGTAGACCAGAACCCGGTCCCGCAGCAGCATCAGGAACACGGACGAAACGATCTTGACGCCGTCGCGGGTCTTGACGAACTCGAGTGCCGGCCGGATGGTGTTGGCGGTGGTGTGCGCGGCGCCGGAGACCATGCCGTCGACCTTGCCCAGCTGGACCATCATGGTAGCGAAGTATGCCCCTTCGAGCATTCTTTCCCGTGCGGCGGCAAGATCCACGCCCTTATGCTCCCGGATCCGGGCGTATTCGGCGGCAAATTCCTCCCGAAGGTCGCTCGCTTCCGGATCGATCAGGTCTACACCGTCCAGACTGACGCCTTCACTGGCGGCCAGCTCGCGCACCTGCTTTTCCGGGCCGAGGATGGTTAGGCCGCAGACATCCCGGCGGCGCAGGATTTCCGCCGCCTGAAGCACCCGGGCATCGGTCCCCTCCGGCAGGACGATCTGCATCCGTTCGGAGCGGGCGCGCTCGATCAATTCGTGCAGGAACCGCAGCGGCGTGGTTTTCTCCGGCCGCGGGATAGTGAGCCGTTCGATCAGTTCGGCCCCATCCACACGGTTGGACCAGGCCCCCAAGGCTGCGGCGATCTTGCGCGGCTGGCCGGTGGTGATTTCCCCGCGCACACCGCTGACCCGCCGCGCCGTCGAATAGGTGTCTTCGGGGTGTTTCAGGATCGGGAAGGGCGCCTGGTCCAGCAGGATCGCGATGTGCTCCTCGGGCTCGAGCCCACCGGTCAGGATCATGCCCGCCGGAACCGGGAAGTCGGAGGATAAGGCCGAGGCCAGGGTTGCGACCAGGACATCGGCGCGGTCGCCCGGGACAATGACCAGCGTGCCGTCCGTGAGCTCGTGCAGGAAATTGCCTACGCTCATGGCGGCGACCTTGGTGGAAACAATGTCACGTTCCAGATTAAGGCTGCCGGCCACCCGTTCCAGCGCCAGATCGGAAGCAACTTCCGCGACGGTCGGCCGGGACACCTCAGGTATTTCGGGAATGATGTACACCGGCCGTTTGGAAGCCCCCGGCCGGACGGCCTTGCCGATTTCCTCCAGTGCTTCCGGATCGGCCCGGTTCACCATCATCGCCAACAGGGAACAGTTGGCCGCGGACAATTCGCGGCGGGCGACGTCGACGGCGTCGGCGGCCTCTTCCACCGACATGTCACCGGCATTGACGACGGCGAGAACCGGGCAGCCGAGGTTGTTGGCGAGGCGGGCATTGAGATCGAATTCAACGGCGGCGTCGTGGCCGGTAAGATCCGTTCCTTCGACAATGATGACGTCGCATTCGGCGGACATTCCGGAGAAAATTGCCACACACCGGGAGTCGATCTCGTCGCGGTCTCCGCTGGCCAGCAGGTTCCGGGCCTCGTGGGCGCTGAGCCCGGCGCGGCAGCGTTCCGCGGGGAGGTCGAACTGCTTTTGGATCATCTCAACCATCGGATCGGCTGAGACGTCGTCGCCGTCGGAAATTGGGCGGAAGAAGCCGAATCTGCCGGCGTGCCGGTGAAGTGTGTCGGCCAGGCCAAGGCTGATCAGCGACTTCCCCGAACTCGGCGTCATCGCGCTGATATAGATCCCTTTGGCCATCCGCGCCATCCTTTGCTTCGGCCCCGTTTCCGCATGCCGTCCGTCCATCCTGTCAAACGTGCCAGTTTGAAACCACCATTGCCCGTAACAGCCTTGTGGGGCGGTGCTGGCGCGCGTAGAGTTCAAGCGATTCATTGGGGAATACCGCAAAACCTGGGAGTAGTCGTGGCCGAGTCAGTCAACACACAAGGTGTGTCGGAAGAAACCCCGAAGTGGCGCATTGTTGGTCCCGGCCTCGTCGCGGCGGCAACCGGCGTCGGCGCTGGCGACCTTGTCGCGACCTTGCTGGCTGGCAGCCTCTACGGCTATGTACTGCTGTGGGCTGCGGTGCTGGGCTGCATCTTCAAGATCGTCCTCGTGGAGGGCACCGGCCGCTGGTATCTAGCCACGGGCAAGACGATTTTCCAGGGCTGGCGCTCGCTGGGAATCTGGACCAGCTGGTACTTCGGCATCTACGTCATCCTCTGGGGCTTCGTCTACGGTGCCACCGCCATGACGTCGAGCGCACTTCCCCTGGCGACGCTCTTTCCCGGCATTCCCCTCAATGTCTTTGCCGTCATCTCCGGTGTCGTGGGGCTGGCGATGGTTTGGTTTGGAAAGTACGGCGGGTTCGAGAAAATCATGACCGTGATGGTGGGCATCCTCTTTGTCTCCGTCGTCGGCTCCGCTGTCCTTGCTGTCCCGAATCTGGGCGGCATTATCTCCGGCCTCGTTCCCCGGCTGCCTCAAGGTTCGCTCTTCTACGTGCTGGGAATTGCCGGCGGCGTGGGCGGAACCATCACCCTGGCGGCATATGGCTATTGGTTGAAGGAGAAGGGCTGGCACACGCCGCAATGGATGAAGGTCATGCGGATCGACAATTCCGTTGCCTATATCGTCACAGGCATCCTGGCTATCTCCATGCTGATTGTCGGTGCGGAACTGCTGTTCTCCGCCAACATTGCTTTGTCCGAGGGCGACGACGGTCTGATCGACCTGGCGGGTGTGCTTGCCGACCGTTACGGAGAGGCATGGTCGATCATCTTCCTGGTCGGTTTCTGGGCGGCTTCATTCTCCTCGCTGTTGGGTGTCTGGAACGGCGTTGCCCTGATGTTTGCCGACTTCATCGTCAATTACCGGAAGCATCCGAAGGACCTGTCGGCCGACAAGGCGCCAGGGTCGGGCAGTAAGCAGGCGCGCGCCTACATGCTTTGGCTGACCTTCCCACCCATGTTGCTGCTGCTGATAGGCGAGCCGTTCGCGCTGATTGTCGCCTACGGCGTGCTCGGTGCGTTGTTCATGCCGTTTTTGGCGATCACCCTGTTGTGGTTGCTGAACAGCAAACGGGTTCCCCAGCAGTGGCGCAACAAGGTGCTGAGCAACGTGCTGCTGAGCGTGGTGGCCCTGGTCTTCATCGTGCTCGGCTTCCAGGAGCTCTATAACCAGGTGGCCCCGTTCTTCGGAGGGTAGTTCTCCGGCGGGCAGCGACGGCTTATATCCAGATGCCGGGCATGGCAGACTAACAGCATGCTTGTTGCCTTTTCAGTAGCCCCTTCCGGCACTCCCGACGGCGATGCACCGGCCAATAGCGCGTCATCCACCCGCGGCAACGCGTCAGTGCACGACGCCGTGGCGGCCGCCGTCAAGGTGGTCCGCGATTCCGGTCTGCCCAACCACACCAGCTCGATGTTCACCGAAATCGAAGGCGACTGGGACGAAGTGATGGAGGTGGTCAGACGCGCCACCGAAGCCGTCGGACGCTATGGCAGCCGGGTGTCGTTGGTGCTGAAGGCGGACATCCGCCCAGGCCACACCGGCGAATTGACCGGCAAGGTCGAGCGTCTCGAACGCGCCATCGACGACGGCGGCCATTGAGGGCTTTTCCGGCCGGAACCTATGAAGGAGTCAGCGTGAAAGACCAGTGGAACGACGTCGACGAGTACCTGAAGCGCACCGTCGTGGGCCCGGACGAGGCGCTGGAGCAGGCGGTACGCGCCACGGCCGACGCCGGGATGCCGGCCATCGAGGTCACCGCGGCCCAAGGGAAGCTGCTGATGTTGCTCGCTCAGATCCAGGGCGCGCGAAAGGTACTGGAAATCGGCACTCTTGGTGGTTTCAGCACCATCTGGATGGCACGCGGCATCCCCGCGGACGGCCGGATCATCAGTTGCGAGTTCGAACCCCGGCACGCGGAAGTCGCACGGGCAAACCTCGAGCGGGCCGGCCTTTCCGACAAGGTGGATATCCGCGTGGGCGCTGCCCTGGACACCCTGCCGGCACTGACGGACGAGGCGCCTTTCGACCTCTTCTTCATCGATGCCGACAAGGCGAACAACCCGAACTATCTCGAGTGGGCGGTCAAACTTTCCCGCCCGGGCAGCGTGATTGTGCTGGATAACGTCGTCCGCGGCGGCAGCATACGGGACGGCGTCGTCGCCGAAGAGACGTCAGGAAGCGGCGGAGCTGCGGGAGGTGCTGGAGCCGGCAGTGTCGAAGACGCGGATATCCGCGGCACCCGCGAAGCCCTCGAATTGCTCGGAAGCCACCCGCGGCTTGATTCCACGGCGATCCAGACGGTTGGGGCGAAGGGCTGGGATGGGTTCGCCATCGCCGTCGTACGTTAATAGCATGGAGGCATGACCGTCCCGCTGCCCGAGTACGAGGTCCGACGGGCCGGACCCGAGGATGCCGCTGCCTACGCGCGGACGCATGTCCAGACCCTGCGCGAAACATATGCGCACATCATGCCGGAAGAATTCCATCAGCGTTATGAATCCACTTTGGACCAGGTGATCGAACGCCACCGCGCCCGTCTGGAGCAGGAAAGCGGTAGCGGCCTGAGCCGCAGTTGGATCGCGGTCGATGCCGCAGGGGCCGTCGTCGGGATAGCCGCGGCCGGTGCCAAGCGCGACGTCGAGTGGCAGCGGGATGCGCCGCCGTCGCCCATTGCTTTGGAATTGCACCACCTTTACACGCTGGCGGCCACCCACGGTTCCGGGCTGGGGCAACGGATGCTGGATACCGCCATCGATGACCGGGCAGCCTACCTCTGGATCCTGAATGACAATGCCAGGGCCGAACGGTTCTACCGGCGCAACGGTTTCGTCCCGGATGGTACCTCACTGCTCTGTGGTCCGAGCTGGTACGGCAAGCCGATGTTCCGGATGGTGCGGCGCTGATGGGCAAGGGCAAAACCAGGAAGGCCAAGTCCGACGGCGGGAATTCCAAGGGCGGCGGGGACTCAAAAACCCGCATGGAGTCCAGGGCCGGCATATCGGGCCAACGGCAGGGCCCGGCGGACGGCGTTTATGAGGTGGACACCGGCAGCGCTGAGCTGATTTCCGACGACGACAACCCGACCGGCTGGTTGCTCAAGCTCAACGGTGTGCAGACATCGCATGTGGACGTTGAGGATCCGCTGCGGCTCGAATTCGAATACATGGCCTGGATGGCCCGGCTGATCGAATCGCATTGGAGCTTCGACGACAAACTGCGGGCGCTGCATCTGGGCGGGGGAGCGTGTTCGATGGCGCGGTACCTGGCGGCGGCCTACGGCAATGCGCGGCAGGTCGTCGTCGAAATCGATGGCAGGCTGGCCGCTCTGGTGCGGGAATGGTTCAACATTCCGAGGGCGCCGCTGGTGCGGATCAGGGTCGGCGAAGCGCGGGAGGTGACGGAATCCTTGACGGACGCCAGCCGCGATCTGATCATCCGCGACGTCTTCTCCCGCCAGTACACTCCGGTCGCCCTGACAACGGCCGAGTTCACAGTGTCCGCGCGGAGGGTGCTGGCGCCGGGCGGCATCTACATGGTCAACTGCGGGGATTCGCCGGACCTGGCCACAGCCAAACGGGAAATGGCCACCATCGGCTCGGTCTTCGAACATCTGGCAGTGATCGCGGATCCGCCGATGCTCAAGGGCCGGCGCTACGGGAATGTCATTATTGCCGGCAGCGATGTGCCGGTCGGAACCAATCCGCGGCTCGCGAGGGACCTGCTCGGCGGCGGTGTCCCTGCGCAGGTATGGGAGGACGCGCGGGTGCGCCAGTTCTGCACCGGGGCGAAGATCCTGACCGACGATGAGGGGCTCGTTCAGTGAGCCTTCACCGCTGCTGCACAACAGCCTTTCCGGTAGTCCGTGGCTAGCCGGGGAGGTGGGCGCGTACCCCGCGCCGCATTACTTGTGACCGGGCTGACGGCCATCTCCACCCTGCTTGGCTTCTTCCGGGATATCGTGATCGCCGCCGTCTTTGGCGCTGGTTTCGAACTGGACGCGTACTTCGTGGCTCAGGGGCTGCTGAACATCGTCCTCGGCCTGGCGGCGATTGCGATGGCTCGTTCGGTTACTCCCGTTGTTGCCCGCGAAGCCGACGGCGAGGACGGTCGCTGCCGCGGACATCCCGGTTTCGACGTGGCGTTGACGGTCACGCTGGTCGTTTTGGGGCTGGGCAGCGTCATCATGGGTATTTTCGTTGGTCCCGTTACGTCGGTCCTCGCACCGGGCTTCAATGAGGCCGAGACGGCGACTGCCGCGCAGTTGACCCGCGTGGTGCTGATCGCAGCCGTCCTCGTCGCCGGAACCGATCTGCTGGCCGCCCTCGCACATGCCCATGGACGCTTCTCCTGGTCCTCGCTGCAGGGCGTGCCCTTCAACATCATCATGATCGGCGCGGCAGGCATCTTCGGTCCCCGCTACGGGATCATGGCCCTCGCCGTGGGTTTCGTCGTCGGCTCCGGCGCCAGGCTTCTGATGCAGTTCCCTCCGGTGCGTGCTCTGGGGGCAAGTGTGCGGCCCCGCTGGAATTTGCGGGATCCGGGCTTCCGGGAGATCGCCCGGCTGGTGCCCGCTTTGCTGTTCGGCAGCGCCATTGGGAACGTCAACATCATGGTGGACAGGGCCGTCGGCTCAACGCTGGAGGACGGTGCGATTACTGCCCTGTCGTATGGCTGGCGCTTGATCAACCTTCCCGAGATGCTGATTATCGCCTCGTTGGTCGTTCCGCTCTACCCGGCTTTGGGCGCGGCAGCCGGGAACATCACGGAAATCAGGCGGCTGGTCGGACGTGCCCTGGCAGTTACGGTAACCGTGCTCACGCCGCTGTGCCTGGTCCTGGCGATCGCGGCCGTTCCGTTGGTCGAACTGGCTTTCGGCCGCGGCGCGTTCACCGAAGAAGATGTCACCGCGACGGCCACTGCGGTTCTCTGGTACACGCCGGCATTGCTCGCATTAGGCTGCAGACGGGTGATCGTCAGTGCGGCCTATGCATTGGGCGATTCACGGGCCCCCGTCATGGTCGCCGTACTGGCGATGGCGATCAATGTTGCTGGAGACATACTCCTGGCCCCAGTGATCGGTTTGGCCGGAATCGCGCTGGCCACCAGCGCGTCGCTGCTGTTTGCGGCGCTCGCGAACGGGTGGTTGCTGCACCGCCTGCACCGCGGATTGAACCTGAGGGGGGCAGCAGTTTTGCTTGCGCGTGCAACCGTACTCGCGGTTGTTGCCGGAGCCGCCGGATATGCCGTGCTCGAAGCTCTGGCCGGTTTTCCAGCGATTGTGACTGCGGCCGCCGTCGCGTCGGTCGTTGGCGGACTCTACCTGCTCGGGCTTGTTGCGCTGCGGGCACCGGAGCGGTTACTGCTGGGGGAGACGATCCGCGCGGTACGGCGCCGGCGTTGAATCAAGTAAGTAAACGACGTCGAACAACGAAGCCCTGGTCAGCGCTGCGCCGGCTGGGGCACTGTCTTCCCGGTGTTCCTGCCCGGTCGGGTGAACCGCCCGGCAGCGAGGCTCCATGCCGGTCCGGGGTCACGCAGGTTCCACACGCTGTGCCGTGCTTTCCTGGCCCAATGCAGCGTGTCGACGACGTCCGCAGCGAGACCATTGCGGCGCTCCACAGCTGCACGCCGCAGGTCGCCGGCCGTCCATGCGTAGCGGATCCCCGGGCGGGCATCTCCAAGCTCCGGCATTGAGCCGTCAAGGACAAGCTGGCCCCAGGCGTCAATGAGTCCCGGCCGTGCGGAGTTCGACAAGGCAAGGGATCCGAAGAACCGGCCGTTCAGGTCGATCAGATGTGGTACGCCGTCGGCGCCCGTCAGGAATTGAAGCTCAACCAGTCCACTCCAATTGAGCCGGTGGAGCAGCGTCTCGGCCTTGGTGGCCAAGTCCTCATCGACCGGAATTGTCTCGGCACGGGCGGAGGCGCCGTTGGGGGTAGGCCATAGCCGGGATGTGTTTTGCTGGACGCGTCCGTTGAGCCGGCCATCGTGGAAAATGCCGATCAGGGCACCAAGACTGCCCCTGACCGGCGTTTGCAGCACAGCCTCCGCTCCCGCATCCTGGAGGTGCTCGACTTGCTTCCGCGCTGCTTCAATGTTTGGAAACAGCTTCGCTTCGATACGGTGTGGACGGGTCTGGCCCTGGGACCAATGCGCACGGCATTTGACTATTACAGGCCCGGTCCAGCCGGCAAGCGCCTGCTCTGTCGCCATTTCGGTGTGCGGCGCAGCCAACCCGGCACCAAACGCAACTTCGGCGAGGTTCACCTTGTCCAGGGCGGCTTCCACCACGCCAGACCGGGGATGGGCCACCCGGGCGGGAATGTCATTCCGGTAGGTGGACAGCGCCGCCATCCAATCATCCCCGCCACCGAAGACGACGTCGTACGCGCCCGCCGTCACGGCGCTGCGGACGCCGTTCACGAAGGCGGTTCCATCACCCCGCGGCCGGGGTACCAGATGTCTGGCAGCACAAGCGCGTGAGGATCCGAGCATCCCCGGAGCATCGGGCATGCCGACACCGACAGTCCATCCTGCTTGGTTGAGGGCTCTCGCCGCTGCCAGTGCACCGCGGTCACGGGCCGTACTGACGATGAGTGCGCGGCGGCTTCCTGCCTGCCGACGCCGGGATGCGGAGGGCTCGTCGCTGTCCAGCGGAGGGTCGGCCCCTTCACCGGTGGCTTGATGCACTCCATTTCCCCCAAAGTCGTCACGGCTGACGCTGCCGGCAACATCAGTCCGCCCGGCTGTTATTGCTACCAACCCTAACGCGCCCGGCCTTTGGTCCTGCGGTGGACTGGAGGTGAGTTACCGCACGCCGAGGGCTTGTTCGATCGGGCCAAGACCGAAGAAGATGACGAAGGCCGCGGCCACGCCCCACATCAGCGGGTGGATTTCGCGGGCCCGGCCCTGGAAGCTGCGCACCAGCACGAAAGCGATGAAGCCGGCACCGAGACCATTGGCAATCGAGTACGTAAATGGCATCAGGGTGAAGGTCAGGAAGGCCGGAATGGCGACGCCCCAGTCGGACCAGTCGATCCGGCCTACCTGTGACACCATCATGAAGCCGACGACGACGAGGGCCGGGGCCACCGCTTCGAACGGGACGATTGCCACCAGGGGCGTAAAGAGCACGGCGAGCAGGAACAACAGACCGGTGAAGACGTTGGCCAGGCCGGTGCGGGCGCCCTCACCGATACCGGCCCCGGATTCGACATAGATTTGGTTCGAGGACACTGACCCGGCGCCGCCTGCGATGGCACCGATGGCGTCGACGATCAGCACACGGTCCACGTTTGGGATGTTGCCTTCCTCGTCAGTGAGCCCCGCCTCATTTGCCAGGCCAACCATGGTTCCCATGGCGTCGAAGAAGATGCTGAGCAGGATGGTAAAGGTCAGCAGGGAGGCGGCTGTGACTCCCAGATTGGTAAAGGCGCCAAAGAGACTGATCTCGCCGATCAGGCTCAGGTCCGGCAGTTGAACCCACGTCTCCGGCACCTGCGGCACCACCAGCGACCATCCAGTTGGATCCTGCGGCCGCACACCTGACGGGAAGATTGCCTCAATGATGATGGCCAGAATCGTCGCGGCGATGATGCTGATCAGGATGGCGCCCTTGACCTTTTTCACCACCAGGGCGATGGTCAGGATCAGCCCGAAGACAAAAACCAACGTCGGCCAGCCGAGCAGTACACCGCCAAAGCCGAGGCCAACGGGCACGGTGGTTCCAGCTTCATCCGGGATGCGGCGGACAAAGCCGGCATTGACCAGCCCAATCAAAGCGATGAACAGGCCGATGCCGACCACGATGGCGGTCTTGAGGCTCGGTGGAACGGCGTTGAAGACAGCCGTCCTGAATCCGGTGAGGACCAGGATCAGCATCGTGACACCGGACAGCACCACCAACCCCATGACATCCGGCCAGGTCAGGCCCGGGTTGGAAGCAACGGTCACCGCCACGTAGGCATTGACGCCGAGTCCGGTCGCCAGCGCGAACGGGTATTTAGCCCAGACGCCCATCAGGATAGTGAGTACACCGGCAACGAGGGCGGTCACGGCGGCGACGCGCGCAGGGCCCAGTTCGCCTCCGGTGGAGTCGGCTCCGCTGAGGATGAGCGGGTTGAGCACCACGATGTAACTCATTGCAAAAAAGGTTGCCAGTCCACCGCGGAATTCGCGCGAAACCGAACTGCCCCGCGTGGAGATGTGAAAAAAGCGGTCGAGAGCAGAGCCCGGCTTGAGCATAGTGATTTCCTCGTGCACGACGGCGGATGGTCCTTGAGAATCCTACCGCCCATAGCGAACTGGCCGACTTTCAGCGGCTGATATGTCCTACGCTGGTATGGAAGACATCGTCGAGAGGCAACACCGTGCAACGAGCATCCGCTGCAGTATCCATCCGCAGGGCCCTGGCCGCCCTCTTCGTGGCGCTGTTGGGCCTGATGGTGCCGGTTTCGGCCGCGTCGGCCCACGATTCCCTGGCGGAGTCGAGCCCCAAGGATGGACAGAGTCTGCAGAGTGTTCCCGATGCGATCAAGCTCACCTTCACGGATACCCCCATCGCCCTCGGCTCCGAAATCAAGGTCCAGGATGAAAATGGCAAAGATTGGGCCATCGGCGACGTGGAAATAGTGGACAAAGTCGCCACCCAGGCGATCAGCCCGGATGCTCCCGGCGGAAAATACACCGTGACCTGGCGCGTCGTGTCCTCGGACTCGCACCCGATTGAAGGGGTCTTCGAATTCACCGCGGCCACCGGCGGCCCAGGCGGTGCCGAGGTGTCTTCCCAACAGCCCGTTGAATCTCCCTCAGCCGAGGCTGGATCAGAAAGTCAGACCGTAGACCCCGATGAGCCTGCCACAGTCTTCCCGACCACGTTTGTGGTCATCATGGGCGTGGTTCTGGTGGTCCTGGTGATCATCATTGGCATCATGGCCCGGCGTCGTTTGGGCAGGAACGACGACGGCGGCTGACACCCGCTGACAGGCTGGCTTCACCCTTGGTTGGCTGCCGCATAACGTTTTTGGGACAACGGCTGGCTGCCGCAAACGTCTTAGGCGATGGCTGTCGGCCCGGAGCTGATCATGCGTTCGGAGACGATCGCTTCGCTGACAACTTTCGCCTGGTGCACGATCTCCCGGGTGGTGGGGGCGAGCAGGTCTCCGATACCCACCAGATGGAGGCCGATGGCGCGCATCGCGGCCAGGAAATCACAGCCGGCGGTGATCCCGACTGATTTCAGCACCCGTCGGATTTGATTCTGTGGGCAGTTCGTCAGCACGATGCTGTCAGCCATCAGGACTCCCTGTTCGGTTTGCACCGCCCATTTGCGCGGCTGGGTGCCGTCCGTGGGATGCCCGGTGCCGCCGTCGTTCTGTTGGAGGATGAGATCCTCGGCGTGGATGTCTTTCCGGATATCGACTGCGTGATTGCTGGCGTAGGTCCGCAGCAATCTCAGCAGGTCGGCGCGCTCATGCAACATCGATGGGTCGGCGGGGCTGCGGTGTGTGCTGCAGTCTCCGAGGAGCCCGCCGCAACCGGACACCACAATCGCGGCGACGCCTTTGCGGCTCAACTCACTGGCAACTGCCAGGCCGGACAGACCTGAACCGATGACCACCGTGGTCGTAGACTCCATGGCCGCTGACGTGCATGGCGCATTGCCCACTACTGGAACCTCCCCGAACGGTAGGAGAACAGGCCCATTGAGCAGCCCCCAGTTGCGGCTCTTCAATAGGTAAGCGAAATGACCCGGTCACAGGCGTGACCGCTGGAGATTCCCCGGCGGTAATCCCGGCGCGGAACACTGATCCGAGCCTACAGAATTCTTCGGCTGCCCGGTAGCGGCCGGCCGGTTCTCCACAGGGGCAATAGCGTATGAAGTGTGATTTCCACAGTTGTAGGACGTCGCTGCTGTGTGGTCGGTCACTTGAAGGTAAGCTTGAAGCAGGCGGAATCAACGCCCTCGGGGGCAGTCTAGGAGGCACCGGCCATGAGCGAGAAAGCCGGACACAGTCGGGACGGAAGGAAGCCGCGCGGGATCGTGGTGGGAGTTGATGGCTCCGACCAAAGTGTCTGCGCACTCATTTGGGCCGCCAAGGAGGCTCAGCGCCGTCGTGCACCATTGCATCTGGTAACCGCGTATACGGTTCCGATTTTCGCCGCTTCCGGACTTGACGGAGGCTATGCCACAGTCGACGACGCTGTGATCCGCGATGGCGCGGAAACTGTGCTTCGGCAGGCCGCCGCCAAGGTGGCGGATTACGACGTCGAGGTGCATGCCACTGTGGAAACCGGCGATGCCGCCGGCGTGCTGCTTGAGCTGTCCGAAGAAGCCGAGCTCATGGTGGTCGGTTCCCGGGGCCGGGGTGGCTTCATGGGCAGGTTGCTCGGCTCGGTCAGCAGCGCCTTGCCAGCCCATGCCAAATGTCCCACAGTCACCATTCCGCTGTGCAGCGCGTCGCGGCTGGAAGAAGCAGGTATCGAAGCCCCACAGGAGCGCGACGGGCAGCCGGCCACGAGTGCGGCGGATGTGGAGCCTGTGGTCCTGGTCGGCGTCGACGGCTCGGAGCAGGCGCGTGCGGCCGTTCTGGTGGCCGCCGAACAGGCCGTGCGGTGGCGGCGCCCATTGCGGATGATTTGTTCCGTTCCGCCGTTTACCGGCTCGTTGGCCTGGGTGCCGGCGCCGTTGGATCGCGAGGCTCTCTACGCCGACATCCAGGTGCAGCTGAACGCCGGCAAGGCTTGGCTGCAGAGCCACTTCCCGGGCCTGGATATTTCGCATCAGGTCGTCGATGGAGCCCCGGTTGAGGTGCTGATTGAAGCGTCCAGGACGGCGGAGCTGCTGGTGTTGGGCTCCCGTGGCCGGGGAGGGTTTGCCGGCATGCTGCTCGGCTCCACCAGCCAGGGCGTCATGCACCATGCCAAGGGGCCACTCATGGTGGTGCCCGACCGTACGGATCCGCGACTGGCCAACCGGCCCGACTTCGGCCCGCTGCTCGGCTCCAGCTGACCGGCTCGATGGCGCCATGCCACGGCTCAGGCGTGCTGCTCCCGTTCGTGCCGGGCGTGGGCCTGGGGTTCCAGCTGGAAGGTGCAGTGCTCGGTGTCGAAATGGCTGCCCAGGCACTCGCACAGCCGGTCCAGGATACGGTCCGCGCCGCCGGCGTCGAACGCCTCATTGCCGATCACCACATGCGCGGAAAACACCGGCACGCCCGAGGTGATGGTCCAGATGTGGATGTCATGCACGTCCGTCACGCCGTCGACACTGAGGATGTGCTCGCGGACCATGTCCAGGTCCACATTCTTGGGGGTCGCCTCCAGCAGCACGTGAACGACGTCCTTGAGCAGGCTCCACGCCCGCGGCAGGATCATCAGGGCGATCAGGATCGAGGCCCACGTGTCGGCTTGGGTGTAGCCGGTGGTGGCAATGACGACGGCGGCGATAATGACGGCGATCGACCCAAGCAGGTCTCCGAGGACTTCCAGATAGGCCCCGCGGACGTTGAGGCTCTCCTTCTGACCGCCGCGCAGGATCAGCAATGAGACGAGGTTCGCCACCGCACCTATTACAGCCGCGGCCAGCATGATCCCTGTCTCCACTTCCGGCTCTGAACCGAACCGGCGGAGAGCTTCGATAAAGATCACTACTGCGATGACGATCAAGACCAGGGCGTTCGCCAGGGCGGCCAGCACCTCGGCGCGTTGATACCCATAAGTGCTGCGGTCGCTGGCGGGCCTGGTGGCAATCCAGGAAGCCAGCAGCGCGATCGAAACCCCCGCGGCGTCGGAGAGCATATGTCCGGCGTCGGCCAGCAGTGCCAGAGAGCCGGACAAAGCGGCGCCGGCGACCTGGATAACAACCACTGTGAGGGTAATAGCGACGACGATGAACAGCCGTTTGCGGTGCTTGCCCGTGGCGGTGCCGGGCTGGATCCCGTGAGTGTGACTGTGCCCCATGGGTTAAGGCTATCGCCCGGCCGTCATCCCCAGCCCAGCTCGTGCAATCGTGCGTCATCAATGCCGAAATGGTGGGCCACTTCATGAACGACCGTCACGAGTACTTCCTCGATGACTTCTTCACGGCTTTCGCACATTTCAAGGATCGCTTCGCGGAAAATGACAATCCGGTCCGGCAGCGAACCTGCTTCCCACCAACCGTCCCGTTCGGTCAGCGGAGTTCCCTCATAGATGCCCAGCAGCACCGTGTCTGGGTCCTCGCCAGGGGCAGGTTCATAGTTGTCTTCTATGAAGATGGCGACGTTGCTCATTGCATTGGCCAGGTCTTCCGGTATGCGGTCAATCGCGTCGTCGACCGCCGCCTCGAATTCTTCCTCGGGCATCTCCATCACCTTCCATTTCTACCCTGTCCCGGGGGCCGGCGCGACGACGGCCGATGGAAGATACGCTCCATTTTGTTTAATCGGCCGCTGGGCCCTATGCTTTTATAGGTCCACAACGGGAAGGTTCCCTCGATGCGAATCGGGCGGAGTTTCGCGTGTAGTGTCCGATGCCCCCATCGTCTAGCGGCCTAGGACACCGCCCTTTCACGGCGGCGGCACGGGTTCGAATCCCGTTGGGGGTACTGCAGGAGTAACTTTCCTGTGTGTTGAGGCTGGTAGTATTGACCAGTCTTGTTAGTAAGGCCCTGTAGCGCAGTTGGTTAGCGCGCCGCCCTGTCACGGCGGAGGTCGCGGGTTCGAGTCCCGTCAGGGTCGCATTGGCGTTCCGGCCAAAAACCGGATCGTCACGGCGCCAGTAACAGTGGCGCCGGGCTCTGTAGCTCAGTTGGTAGAGCGTTCGACTGAAAATCGAAAGGTCACCGGATCGACGCCGGTCGGAGCCACCATCGGCGCTTACGGGCGCCGGAAAGACCAAGGCCTGACGTGCGACGTCGGGCCTTTTTTGGATTTAATGCCACCAGCAGCGAGGGGCGTGCAGAACCCCGGGCGTAGCCGGAACGTGGTTCGCAAACTCCAAAGCGTTACAGAGACGGGATGTTGGAATCCGGTCGGGCCGGATCGGCCGGTTGTATTCTGGAGGGACCGTTTTGGAGGGCGTCATGAACCAGTTCGACGGCCGGAAAGGCCTTGCGATATCGATGCATTCGCGTGGCATGGAATGTGCGCCTGAGGCTTTCGGGAACCGTCACCGCTCCGCACGCGCTCTCCTTCCTTCCACCCTTCTCACTGCTGCTCTCGTCCTGACCGGTTGCTCCGGCGCCGGTAGCACCGAGGGCGAAAGCCTGCCGGGAGAGAACCAAATCTCGACAGAGGGCAGCTCAGTGGGAGCCGTTCCGACCACCGCTGATGCCGGCGATGCACCCATGGGCCCATACGGCGGCGGTGATTCCGGCCCGGACGAGGGCGGCAGCGTTGCTGGTGAGGCGGACTCGAGCCAAGGTGCGGGGCCGGGCGACGGAGACTCCGGTAACCCCGCCGGTGGCGCGGACACAAATCCAGGTCCGGAAGGCAGCGATAGTCCAGACGCCAAAGACGCAGGGGCGGACGGCCCCTCCGCAGATGATCCTATTGCGGATGGCGGAGCCAACCAGCCTGGCGGCGCGAACCCAAGCGGCGGCGCGGATGCTGGTGCCGCAGACCCAACGGACGAGGCAAACGGCACCGGCAGCTCCACCGGTGATGAACCGGATGCTAATGAGGACACCGCCGACAAGACCCTTGAGGATGGTCGGGACAATGAAGAGAGCGCCGACAGCGACGAAGCGTCCGCCGGTGCCGCCGTCAGCGGGGCCTTTGAGAACATGAGCAAGGCCTGCAAAGCGATCAGTGCCCAAATGCTCTCGATCGCCTTCGCCCCATTGACTTACTCGTACGGCGGAGGCCGGGCGGAAGCCAAGCAAGCGGTGAGCGAGTTGACCCAGCTCAAGGAAAAGGTGCCGGCCGAACTTCGCGACGATTTCCATGAGGTGGAGCAAGTCTTCGCCAAGAGTGGTCATGCATACGCCAACTTTGACGAGGCGGCCTTCGAGCAGGCGGTCATTCCGATCGAGGAGTGGGTCATGGAGAACTGTCCCAAACTGCGCTGACCGAACTGCTTCTAACCGCATTTTCTCCACATTTCAGCATCGGTGTTTTTCTGCCCTGCAGAGGCACGCGACGGGCTAGGGTGGAGCTAACAGAAAGGGTGGATGATGGTCGACGACGATGCCCGCTCCAGTGGCGCCCACACAACTGAGATCCGAACCGAGCCCTTAACCGGCCCGGACCAAAACTTCCGTTCCACGGCTGCTGACGCGGGTGATAGTGCGGGGCAGGCCGAAGTGCTCGGGAAGAACAGTCCGCAGACGTCGCGCGCGCAGCAGGCCGCTGCGGAGAACGCGACCGGCCGGACTGTCATTTCGGATGTCGCCGTAGCCAAGGTGGTGGGTATCGCGGCGCGTCAGGTCGAAGGCGTCTACGCGCTGGGTACCGGAGGATCACGTGCCCTCGGAGCCCTGCGCGACGCCGTCGGCAGCAGCGATCTAACCCACGGCGTACGCGTCGAGGTCGGTGAGACCCAGGTCGCGGTCGATATTAATCTCGTGGCCTCGTATGGAAATCCGCTTCAGGATGTTGCGAACCAGGTCCGCGCAGCCGTCTACACTGCGGTGCAGGATCTCGTCGGATTGAGTGTGATCGAGGTGAACGTCGAGATCAACGATGTGAACGTACCCGGCGTCAACGACGGCAAGCAGCAGGCGAATGAGAAGTAGCGGCAGGGCGGATGGAACGTTGGCGATTAGTGGTCTTTGAGTCATACAGGAAGTGAGGGATTCGAATGAATCTCACCGTCATTGGCATCGGTATAGGCGCCATTCTTGCGTTCACCGCATTGTTGTTCCAGTTCTGGGGCTTCCTGCTCATGGTGGTCTTCATGGCCGTCGGAGCATTGCTGGGGCGGGCAGCCGAAGGCAAGCTTGATCTACGCGGTGTCCGGGACGCCCTGACCGGGCGGCGATCCTCCTCGTGACGGAGCTGGCTTCCCGGGCGGAAACCGTTCGCAATGCCGCGCGCGCCGGAGACAGATCGGGATATTCGGGACACAACCGGATCAGCACACAGGCGCTGACGAGTGTTGCACAGGCCGCCGCTTCGGAGGTGCTGAGGGTTCCGGGGGACCAGATACGGGCCACTTGGCGGGATGACACCGGCCTGCTCGCTCTTTCGCTGGTACTGCCAATTGAAATCCCTTCCCTAACCCGCGTCGCTCGTGACCCGTCGGCGCTCGACAACATCGGCGGTTCAATCTGGGAGCGGGGGCTGGCGGCCAGGGAAATTATCCTGGAAAAAATCACCCACCTGACCGGTTCCCAGTTGAGCCGGGTCGACATCCGGATAACCGGTGTACGGGTCAAGGAGGGCGGACGCGTCCAATGAGTGCAGAGAAAACCGAGCGTGCTCCGGATCCGGCTACGGCAGGAATCCTGCGCAGGGAAACGCATGCCTCCCGTGCCGCAGCGTCCGTGCTGGCAGCCGGCCTGGTAACCGTTTTCGCCGTCTATTGCCTTTTCGAGGCGGCGTTGAAGGCCTTCGGTCAGGAACCGTGGCTGCTGGCGCCCGAGCAGGCTTGGGAATGGATCAGTAACCTGCCGTCCGGAGTTGATCCCTTGGCCTTGGGTGCCGTCGGCGCGTTGATCTTCCTCCTGGGGCTGTACTTTTTCCTGAATGCCGTGTTGCCCGGCCGCCGCTCACGGCACATCATCCCGAATCCCCGTGCCGCCGTCGTCGTCGATAATGAAGTCATTGCATCCTCACTGGCGAGGCGGGCACGTGCGGAGGCAGGAGTGACGCCGGAACAGGTGCTGGTCACAGTCTCCCGGCGGTTGGTTGAAGTCAATGTCAGGCCGACGTCGGGCATCCCTGTGAATGAGGGCGCCATCGCCGAAGCTGTGGAGGACGAGCTGGTCCGGACGCCGGTCAAGCCGCTGCCCGACGTCAAAGTCAAGGTCTCGGCTGAAGGAGTGATCGGCGTATGAACGGCACTCCGCGCGCCCTCAACCGGTTCCTGCTGGGAATCATCGGCGCTATTCTGCTGACGATTGGCGCATTGGCGCTGGCTCTGGCCATCGTTCCGGCAGCCGGCCCTTGGTGGCACAGCGTTGCAGATGTAATCCAGAGCCGGACACACGCGCTTTTTGAACAGACGACCCTCGAGGGCCAGCGGGACAGCTGGCTGTGGATTGTGCTGGCTGTGCTCACCGTGCTGTTGATTGTGGGCATGGTGGCGTGGGCGGCTAATCAAGGCAAGGGCAGGACGAGCGACTTTGCCGGGGACTTTGGCCGGGAGCGCGACGGTGGACGCGTGCTGATCAACGGCTCCGTGGCGGAACAGGCGCTCAAGGGTGCGCTCGCGGAGCGGACTGATCTGGTCAATGCAACTGTGGCAGCCTACAGGATCAAGGGTGAACCGGGACTGCGCGTCCGGTTGCATCCGCGTCCGGGAGTGGCGCCGTACATCATTGCCGAAGAAGTATCTGAACTGGTGTGCGCGCTTGACGCCGTCGTCGGGATCAGCCGACCGGTGCTGATCAGCATGGGCGCCGGGGCGCGGACGAAGTTCGTCCGCGCCGAACGCGTCCGCTGAGCTGACGTCCTGGCTACTTCTCCGGCAGCATCCATACGGCGGCGTCCGGTGCGAGCCGGGTGCCATCCACCGCGTCAGGGCTGCTGGAAAGTGCCACGTTGTGGTCGCCAGGCAGGTCAACAGGTCCGGTGCCCAGATTGGCGAAAACCAAGACCGGTCCATTATTGAACGACAGGACGCCGTCGTCCGGTTTGTTCAGCGGTGACCACTCCAGAACCCCGGCACCGAGCTGGTATTCGGCGCGGAACGCCAGCGCGGAGCGGTAGAACTCGAGAGTGGAACCGGCAATGCCTTCCTGCCGGTCAACCGCGTACCGCTTGAAGCTCGCCGGCTGGGGCAGCCAGGGACCGGCGTCGCTGGCGGTGTAATCGCCAAATCCGTAACCCGGGGCGTCCGAGCGCCACGGCAGTGGAACCCGGCAACCGTCTCTGCCCTTTTCCGCGCCTTGGGTCCGGAAAAACGAAGGATCCTGGCGGACATGGCTGTCCAGCGCGGTGTGCTCGGGCAGGCCGAGTTCTTCACCCTGGTAGATATAGGCGGAGCCGGGCAATGTGAGCATGAGCAGCGTGGCCGCCCTCGCCCTTGCCAGCCCGAGTGCTTCGTCCGGCTGCTCGTCGCCGGGCCCGACCCCCTTCGGGAAGTTTGTCGGGTCCTGGAGGCCAAAGCGGGTGGTGTGGCGGATGGTGTCGTGGTTGGACAACACCCAGGTGCTCGGCGAGCCGACGGAGGAAGCAGCGCTGAGCGATTCCTCGATGCTCTTGGCCATCCGGCGCGCATCCCAGCCGGCCAGCAGGAAATCGAAATTGAAGGCCTGCTGCATCTCATCCTGGCGGATGTAGCGGGCGAGCCGTTCTGCCGGTTCCACCCAGGCCTCTGCGACGAGCATTCTGTTCCCGGGATATTCGGACAGGACCTCGTTCCAGCGGCGGTAGATGTCATGCACGCCGTCCTGGTCGAACATTGGTGAGCGGCCGGCGTCGGACTCGGCCGGACCGCCCATCCGGGCCTGCTCCTCATCCTCGATATTGGTTGCTTCGACCGTCGGGCTCTCACCCTCGACCATCCCGGCTTGTCCGCTCCAGTCCGGCAGCCCTTCCTCTTTAACCAGGCCATGGGCGACGTCGATGCGGAAACCGTCGGCACCCCGGTCAAGCCAGAAACGGAGGACGGAAATCATCTCTTCCTGGACTTCGGGGTTCTCCCAGTTCAGATCCGGCTGCTTCGAGTCGAACAGATGCAGGTACCACTGCGGACCCAACTCTGAGCCGTCGTCGACCTCCATCAGCCTGCTCCAGGCCGGACCGCCGAAGACCGACTGCCAGTTATTGGGCGGCTGCTTTCCGTGTTCGCCCTTCCCGTCGCGGAAGATATACCGGTCACGGGCGCGGGAACCACGCTTCGAGTTCAGCGCTTCCTTGAACCAAACGTGCTCATCCGAGGTGTGATTGGGAACGAGATCCACGATGACACGGATTCCACGTTCGTGCGCGGCGGCGAGCATGGTGTCGAAGTCCTGAAGGGTTCCAAACAGCGGATCGACGTCGCGGTAATCGGCGACGTCGTAGCCGGCGTCGGCCTGCGGGGAGACATAGAAAGGGGATAACCAGATGGCATCAATGCCCAGTTGCGCCAAATAGGGCAGCCGCTCGGTGACTCCCGCGAGGTCGCCCATGCCGTCGTCGTCAGCGTCTGCAAACGACCGCGGATAGATCTGGTAAATCACCGCGTCGGACCACCACGGCACGGATCGCTCTGATCGCTCGGAGGCTCGCCTCGCGGATGGAGTCTGCTGGAGGTCAGTCAAGGGAGACCTTTCGACGTCGATTTACGTAAGCGCTTGCATTGATGTGAATCACATTACTAATATGATGCTCATCACTCAACCGGCCTTCGTATTCAGGCGGCCGTCTCAACGAGGAGAGTTTATGTTCAATAGTAAGAGACTTGCCCCGGTCGCTGCGGCCGGCGTTCTGGCCCTTGCCCTGACGGCATGCGGCGGATCCACAGGCGGCGGCGGTGGCGGTGGCGGCGGCGGAGAAGCCGACGGACCGGCCTCCCAGAACCTGGATGCACGCGGACCAATTACCTACGTACAGGGCAAGGACAACAGCGACGTTGTCCGGCCCTTGATCAAAAAGTGGAATGAGGCGCACCCGGACGAGAAGGTCACCTTCAAGGAGCAGTCCGACAGTGCCGACCAGCAGCACGACGACCTGGTCCAGAACTTCCAGGCCCAGAACGAAGAATACGACGTGATGAGCGTCGACGTGATCTGGACCGCTGAATTCGCAGCCAAGGGCTGGCTGCAGCCGCTCGAGGACGAGCTCGCCATCGAAACCGGCGACATGCTGCCGGCCACGGTCGCCAGCGGCACCTACAACGACACCCTCTACACCGCGCCCCAATCCAGCGACGCCGGCCTGCTCTACTACCGCAAGGATCTGGTGCCCAAGGCGCCGGAGACGTGGGAAGAAATGATGGGCATGTGCGACATCGCCGAAGAAAACGACATGGGCTGCTACGCCGGCCAGTATGCCAAGTATGAGGGCCTGACTGTCAACACCGTCGAGGCGATCAACACCGCCGGCGGCGACATCCTCGACGACAGCGGCAAGCCGACGCTCGAGACCCCCGAGGCGAAGGCCGGTCTGACCAACCTGGTCGAGGGATTCGAGACCGGGAACATTCCGGAGCAGGCCATCACCTTCATGGAGGAACAAAGCCGCATCGCGTTTCAGGACGGCGACCTGCTGTTCCTGCGCAACTGGCCGTACGTCTACGGCCTGGCCAAGAACGAGGAATCCTCGAAGGTGCAGGATAAGTTCGCCATCGCCCCGCTGCCGGGCCGTGATGGACCAGGCGCCTCCGCCCTCGGCGGACACAACGTGGGCATCAGCGTCTACTCGGACAACAAGGCGACGGCGCATGACTTCGTCGAGTTCATCACCAGCCCGGAGACGCAGAAGTTCTATGCGCTGCAGGGCTCCCTGGCCCCGGTGCTGACGGATCTGTATGACGATCCGGAACTCGTCAAGGAACTTCCGTACCTGCCCGTGCTGAAGACCTCGATCGAGAATGCCGTGCCGCGTCCGGTGACGCCGTTCTATCCGGCCGTCTCAAAGGCGATCCAGGATAACGCTTATGCCGCCCTGCAGGGGGAGAAATCGGTGGATCAGGCATTGGCGGATATGCAGCAAGCTATTACGTCAGCCGCAGCCGGATCTTAGGCAAAGCCTGAGGGCGGGGCCGCGGTCCCGCCCTCAGGTCCGAACGAAGCACGCGCAGGCGATATTGCCTGCGCGGGAGGAGGACCATGGCTGTCCAGGCAGTACCAGTAGGCGATGCCGAGAAGCCCCCCGGGGATAAATCGGGCTCATCCGGTAACGAAAAGCGCAAAATTCCCGGTCAGGGCCGTTGGGCGGCGCTGTTCATAGCGCCGACGCTGGTGCTCCTCGCCGTCGTGATTCTGTATCCGATCATCAGCGCCATCGTGATGTCGCTCCAGCAGGATGCAGGGCTGGATCCGGCGACCGGCTTGTTCACCGAGGGCGGGTTTGCCGGTCTTACGAACTACTCCCAGTGGCTGTTGCAGCAATGTGCGGCGGTCGGCGGGGGCACGGTTCCTTGTGCTCCTGGAAGCCTGGGGGCACAGTTCTGGTCTGCCACCGGAGTCACGTTCTTCTTCACCATTGTCACGGTGGCGATGGAGACGGTGTTCGGTTTCTGGATGGCCCTGATCATGGCCCGCGCTTTCAAGGGCCGTGGCATTCTGCGCGGTGCCGTGCTGGTGCCGTGGGCAATTCCGACGGCGGTCACGGCCAAGTTGTGGTTCTTCATCTTCGCGTTCAACGGAGTGGCCAACAACCTGTTCAACACCACGATTCTGTGGACCGGCAGCGAGTGGCCGGCCCGGTTCGCCATCATTATTGCCGACGTGTGGAAGACCACGCCGTTCATGGCGTTGCTGATCCTGGCCGGGCTGCAGATGATCCCGGGCGATGTCTACGAGGCAGCCAAGGTCGACGGCGCATCGGCCTGGCAGAGGTTCGTGCACATTACGCTCCCGCTGGTGAAGCCTGCGTTGATCGTGGCGATCCTGTTCCGCGTACTCGATGCCATGCGGATGTACGACCTGCCGGCGATCCTGACCGGAGGCGCGAATGGCACGACGACTTTGTCGATTCTGGTCGTTGAGCAGATCCGGCAGGGCTTCAACAGTGCGGCCGCGTTGTCGACGATCACGTTCATCATTATCTTCCTGGTCGCGTTCATCTTCATTAAGTTCCTCGGCGCCAACGTCGTTGCGGACAGCACGTCCGGCGGAAAGGCGAAAATCAAGTGAGTACACTAACCAGCACCGCCGACGTGGAGACCGGGCCCGACAGCGCTCCGAAGCGGCGTGCCCGAAGCCGTGCCAGATGGGCGAGTATCCGCACGTATGCCAGCGCCGCGGTGATTTTCATCTGGTGCATGGCGCCGTTCTACTGGATGATGGTGACCGCGTTCCGCGAGGTCCAGTACACCTTCGAAATGACGTTGTGGCCGACCCACCCGACCCTGAACAACTTCGTCACCGCGTTCTCCGAAGAGTTGGGAAACCATCTGGGCAGGGCGTTGTTCAACAGCCTGTTCATCGGCGTCTGCGTGACCGTCATCGGTCTGGCCGCCGGCGTTTTCGCAGCCTACGCGCTGGCCCGGTTGGAGTTCCCGTACAAGTTCATGGTGCTGGGAGTCATCCTCGGAGCGTCGATGTTCCCCGGCGTCGCACTGGTGACTCCGTTGTTCCAGCTCTTCACAGACATTGGCTGGATGGGCACCTATCAGGCACTGATCATTCCGAGTATCTCCTTCGTCCTGCCGCTGACCGTTTATGTACTGACGTCCTTCTTCCGCGAAATGCCGTGGGAACTTGAGGAAGCGGCGCGTATCGACGGTTGCACCAAGTCGCAGGCGTTCCGCAAGATCATCATGCCGCTCGCGGCTCCGGCGGTATTCACGACGGCGATCCTCGCCTTCATCGCGTCCTGGAACGAGTACCTGCTCGCCAGTCAGCTCGCCAGCGATGCGACCCAGCCGGTCACCGTTGCAATCGCGTCCTTTGCGGGCAGCCAACCGCACCAGGAACCGTACACGGCAGTGATGGCGGCAGGAACCATTGTCACCATCCCGCTGGTCATCATGGTGTTGATCTTCCAGCGCAAGATCGTCGCGGGCCTGACCGCAGGTGGTGTGAAGTGACCGTCCACGGCGCGCCGAGGGACAGTCGCTCCAGCGGTGCTGATCGGATAACGGCATGGTGAAGAACCGGAAGGCCGAGCGCAAGGCCGAGAATATCGACATCCTGATCGGTCTTCTCGGCTTCTTCGCCGCGGTCCTCGTCGTCGTCACTATCATTGCGCAGCTTTCGGGTGAGCCCGCCGTCGGATGGGCATTGCTGTTGCTCCTGCTCGTCCTGGTCATTTGGTGGCTGGTCAAGAAGCGGCCAGGCAATCCATCGTCCGGAAGCGGGAACCGACATTAGCGCAACTAAGGGGGAGACGTCCAAGGAGGAGGCCACCAAGGGGGAGGCGGCGCCGGCAGTCAGTATTGACGACGTCGCAATAGCAGCTGGAGTCTCCACGGCCACTGTCTCACGAGCCGTCCGGGGCATCCCCGGCGTATCGGCGGCCACCCGTGACCGCGTGCTCAAGATCGTCGAGCGGCTCGGGTACGTGCCGTCGTCGTCCGCCTCAGGCCTGGCCTCCGGCAGGACCATGACGATGGGGGTCGTGGTGCCGATGATCGACCGTTGGTATTTCGCCACGGCCCTCGGCGGCGCCGACCGGGCTTTGCGGGCCGCCGGCTATGACCTGATGGTCTTCAACCTGGGCGGCGCCGGAGGCAACCGTGAACGGGTGTTCCACCGTTCGATGCTGCGCAAACGCATCGATGCCCTTCTGGTGATGTGCATGTCGCTGACCGAAGAGGAACTGGTGTCGCTGCGGGCGCTGGACTCGCCCTCGATTGTTGTCGGTTCCAATCTGGAGGGGGTGCGCCACGTCAGCATCGACGATCCCGTTGCCGTCCGGGACGCCGTCGAGCACCTGATCGGGCTGGGCCACCGCGATATTGCGCATCTGCAAGGCACCGGGGAGTACGGTTTCGATTTTTCCGTACCGCTGCTGCGCAATCAGGCGTTCGAGGCAACGATGCGGGCGCACGGTCTTCCGGTCCGGCCGGAATGGACCGCCCTGGGCAATTTCAGGACCGCGGACGGCAAGGCCGCTGCGGCCCGGCTTCTGAGCGACCCCGGGAACCGTCCGACGGCGATATTCGCCTCCTCCGATGAGATGGCCTTCGGCGTCATGATGGCTGCCGCGGAGCGGGGCATCCGGATTCCGGAGGAGTTGTCAGTCGTCGGTATCGATGACCATGAACTCTCTGAACCGGCGGGACTGACAACCATCCGGCAACGGCCTGACGAGCAGGGCGCCTTCGCCGCTGGTCTGCTGCTGGCCGAACTGGCCGGCGCCCCGCGGGTTCAGCCTGGGGTCCAGCCGCATGAACTGGTGGTGCGCAGGTCAACAGCCCCGCCGCCGTCGGTTACGACATAGCGGCGGCGGACGCGCTCGCGGAGTTGTCGGGAGCTGCAACGGACGCGCCGCCGTCGAGGTTTTCTAAGACGCGCGTCCGAGCTGCCGGACCGGAATCCACCGGCTGGCCAGGCGTCGGTAGGCCGCGGCCGCGCCCGTCATGTCGCCTTCGGCCAGGGCCTCGATTCCCTGCCGGACGTCGTACGGTGACTCGTCCGGGAACACGACGTTGGCCACTGCACCGTAGTCGAGTTCGATAATCGAGTTGTCGTGGAAGTTTTCCATCCACGTCGAGAGTTCGCTCAGGTCCGCCAACAGATCGAGTTCCGGAGCGGCAGCGACAAGGTTGGTGCTGGCCTCCGCCGCCCGCTCCACCGCCTGGGTCAACGGAGCCGAAATGCGTACGGTCAGAACCCGGCCATGCTCTTCAACGACCTCGGAATGGTCATCCTCGTGGATCAGCGCGAACCAGCTGAACGGCACGCCCCAGGTCGCCGCGCGGGTATGGACTTTGTCGATCGAATCCGCCAATTCGTCCGGGTCGAGCCGGCTCTGGTGTGCCTCCCGTGCCGCCTCCGGCAGCAGGATGTTGGCCAACGGCCCCTTCATGTTCTCGATCAGCGTTTCCGCCGCCAGCGTGCTGCGTACCGAGAGCTGGCTGGGGCAGTAAAACGTCGACGTGATGCCCTCGGCCGACGGATAGTGCAGCACCCGGACGTCGTTGGTGGACCGGTGCGGAAAGGGGTCGGCAACCGTTCGCGCGATCCGGCTCAGCGAACTCTTCGCCTCGGCGGCATCGACGTCGGCCCTGTTCCGGTATCGTTGTTCCGTGAAGGTGAGCTGATCCTCGTCGGAGAACGCCTCCAACGGCTCGAAAATGCGCAGATTGGAGACATAGGGGAAGCCCCTGAAGTGGTCCTTGCCGCCGTCGTTATCCCCCGCCATCTACTTAACCCAGCTCCACGATGACGGGCGCGTGGTCCGATGGGCCCTTACCCTTGCGCTCCTCGCGGTCGATCATTGCCCCGGTGACACGCCCGGCCAGCGCGGGGGAGGCGAGGACGAAGTCAATGCGCATGCCCATCTTCTTGGGGAAGCTCAGCTGCTTGTAGTCCCAGTAGGTGTAGACGCCGGGGCCGGGCGTGTGCGGGCGGACGACGTCGGTGTAGCCCGCCTCGGCGAAGGCCGCGAAGGCCGCCCGCTCAGGCTCGCTGACGTGGGTGGCGCCCTCGAACGCGGCCATGTCCCACACGTCGTCGTCCTGCGGTGCGATATTGAAGTCACCCATCAGCGCGATCTGCTGCTCCGGGTCTTCGCCGAGCCATTTCTCAGCGTGTTCCTTGAGCGTGCCGAGCCAGGAAAGTTTGTACGGCATGTGCGGATCACCGACCGCGCGGCCGTTGGGCACATAGAGGCTCCAGATCCGGATGCCGCCACAGGTTGCGCCGATAGCGCGTGCCTCCGCCGTCGCCTCCTGCTCACCCTTGCCGAAGGTGGGCTGATCCGGGAAGGTCCGTTCGACATCCTGCAGACCCACCCGGGAGGCGATTGCAACGCCGTTCCACTGGTTTACGCCGAAGTGGGCGATCTCGTAGCCGTTGTTCTCGAACAGCTCCCAGGGGAATTTCTCGTCGTTGGATTTCGTCTCCTGCATCGCCAGCACGTCGACGTCGGAGCGCTGCAGCCAGGCTTCGACGCGGTCGGCCCGGGCACGGATAGAGTTCACATTCCAGGTAGCAATCTTCACATCCGCTACGTTACCGTTATTGCCCGGCATTTGAGGTCAGCAGCCTTACCAGGAAGTCAGCAACCTTAGCAGTACGTGCATTTTGCCGCCGACGGCTGGCATGATCGCAGGTATGGAGATTCTCAGCAGCCGGATCCTGCTCCGGGCGGAAGACCCACAGGCCAGCCAACGCTTCTTTCGGGACGTTCTCGGTCTGGCCGTCTACCGCGAATTCGGCAGTCCCGAGCACCCCGGCATGGTGTTCTTCCTCGGCAACGGTTTCCTCGAGGTCTCCGGACACCCGGAGAGCGGCGGCGGCGGTGGTGGTGGCGCGAGGGGCGCGACCGGGACCGTGCTGTGGCTACAGGTCCGGGACATCGAGGCCGAACACGAACGGCTCAGGAAAGCAGGAGCGACCATTACGCGCGAGCCGAGGCAAGAGCCATGGGGGCTGGTGGAAATGTGGCTGGACGGACCCGACGGCGTGCGGATCGTCGTCGTCGAAATTCCTGAAGACCACCCGCTCCGCCGCGACCAGCGGTAACTTCACGCGGGCAAAGCCGGGTCAGCCCCTTCGCCGCGGCAACCACGCCGAGTCAGCCCCCGAGCCGCGCCAACCATGCCGAGTCAGCCCCTCGCCTACACAGGAGCCCGCCGGTTCAGCCCCCTGGCCGCGAGTCAGCCCTCTGCAACCCCCTACCTGACGGGTTAGGCGCTGACTCGGCGTTTGAGCTGCGGGAGCGGTTGCCGGTGTGAGGCTGACACGCTGTCGGATGGCGTCCGGCGCAAACACTCGGGCCCCATTGAGTATCAGCGGGCCAACCGGCGATAGGACGAGGCGTGGTGGACCAGCGGATCCTGCGTCTGCGTTCCTGTGGCATCGCGGCCCATGGACACGACTTCGCCGATCACCAGCAGATGCGTGGCCGCTTCATGGATCTCCACGGTGCGCAGCTCGAAGAAGGCCAGTGCGCCGTCGATAATCACTGAATCTGTTGCCGGACCGCGCCGGTAGGGGACCTGGTTAAGGAGTCCGTGGAGCGGCGTTCCGGGACTGGCCAACCAATTCGCGGTGCCCTGATGCTGACTGCCGAGCAGGCTAAGCGCCCACACGCCGGCTTCCGAAACAGCATCGGCGATGCGGGCGCCGTCGAACAGGCTCACCAGTATGGTGGGCGGATCGTAGGAAACGGAGAGATATCCGGTTACGGTCGCGGCATAATCGTGATTCCGCAGGCGGGTGGAAATGATGGCGACGCCGGACGCGATGTCGGCGCTCAGCGTCCGGTACAGGTCAATGCTTTGCTGCGACGGCTGTGCTGTATCGAGCTGGTGGGCATTTAGTGTTCCGGAACTCTCCATCCAGCTACTATTACAGCTACCGGCCGTCATGGGCGAGGCTGGCGGAGATTGGACCTGGGGTCACAAGCGTTCGCTGGGGTCACAAGCGTTCGGCGCGGTCTTCCTCAACGAGCTGAGACAATCTGGCTGATCCGGGCAACGGCGGAAGCGGGGTGACGTCGGCTAAAGAGCCTTTGCCGGGGAGTCAGTTTTCCCTCGGCGATGTTCTCTCCATGTGAGCATTAGTGCCACCAGGTGTCGTCGATGGCCACAGGCAGGGTCCGCTTGTGGCGTGATGCCATGAAGCGGTGTTCCAGCCGTTCGGCCGCCTCGGCGCCGATGTCCTTGCCTTCGAGGTAGTCGTCGATGTCGTCGTAGGAGAGTCCAAGGCTTTCCTCATCCGTTTGGCCGGGATCTTCGTCCAGCAGGTCGGCCGTCGGTTTCTTCTCATAGAGCCGCTTCACGGCGCCGAGTTCCTTCAAGAGCGCCTTACCCTGCCGCTTGTTCAGGCCGGATAGGGGGAGGACGTCCGCAGCGCCGTCGCCAAATTTGGTGTAAAAACCCGTTATCGCTTCGGCCGCATGATCGGTGCCGATCACCAGCAGACCGTGCTGGCCGGCCAACGCATATTGGGCGATCATCCGCGCCCGCGCCTTGATGTTTCCCTTATTGAAGTCGGTGATTTTCTCGCCGGTCGTAGTGCGGTACTCATCCTCGAAGCCGTCCACGCCGGGAGCGATGTTGTACGTCCACGACGTCTTGGGCCTAATGAAGTCGAGGGCGAGTTGCGCATCGTCCTCATCGTGCTGCACCTTGTACGGCAAGCGCACGCCGACGAAGTTCGCCTCTCTGCCTTCTGCGGCGAGCTCGTCGGCGGCCAGCTGGCAAAGCTTGCCGGCCAGCGTCGAGTCCTGCCCTCCGCTGATGCCGAGCACGAAGCCCTTCATGCCGGTGGATTTCAGGTAGCTCTTCAGGAATGTGATCCGACGCCGGATTTCCGCTTCCGGATCGATGTACGGCTGTGCGCCGAGTTCAGCAATGATCTGAGCCTGGAGTTTCCGCATTTACTAAGCCTACTGGTGATGCGGGCCGATATGCAGGTTCGCATACAGCAGACCCGAATACCGCAGCCCCGGGATCACTGTTTGAAGGCGGCGTCGAACGAGGTTTCGGACGGGGCGAAATCGAACTTCTTCAGGAAGGCGAGTGCTTCCGGTGCGCCTTGCAGCCTGTCCATGCCGGCATCCTCCCACTCAACGGAGATCGGTCCGTCATAGCCGATGGCGGTCAACGCCCTAAAGCTCTCCTCCCATGGAACGTCGCCGCGTCCGGTGGAGACGAAGTCCCAGCCGCGTCGCGGATCACCCCACGGCAGGTGCGATCCGAGCCGCGTGTTCCGCCCGGTGATCCGCAGCTTCGTGTCCTTGCAGTCAACGTGGTAGATCCGGTCCTTGAAGTCCCAAATCAGACTGACCGGGTCGATGTCCTGCCACATCATATGGCTCGGATCCCAATTGATACCGAACGCCTCGCGGTGCCCGATCGCCTCCAGCGTCCGCACGGTCGACCAGTAGTCATAGGCAATTTCGGACGGGTGGACCTCATGGGCGAAGCGCACGCCACACTCGTCGAAGACGTCCAGGATCGGATTCCAGCGGTCGGCAAAGTCCTGGTACCCGGCGTCGATCACGTCCTGTGAAACCGGAGGGAACATCGCCACGTACTGCCAGATGGAGGAGCCGGTGAATCCGACGACCGTATCGACGCCGAGCTTCTTCGCCAGCCGTGCGGTCAGCTTCATCTCTTCGGCCGCGCGCTGGCGTACCCCTTCCGGATCGCCGTCGCCCCAAACTTTCGGCCCGACAATGTCTTTGTGCCGGAAGTCGATGGGGTCATCGCAGACCGCCTGGCCCTTCAGGTGGTTTGAGATAGCCCAGACCTTCAAACCATTCCGTTTCAGGATCTCCAGCCGGTCATGGATGTAGTCATCGTCGTCCCAGCGCCACGCATCCAAATGGTCTCCGGAAACCGCGATTTCCAACCCGTCGTAACCCCACTGGCCGGCGAGTTCGGCGACCTTCTCGAAGGGCAGATCGGCCCACTGGCCGGTGAAAAGAGTGTAGTTGCGTGGCATCTGTGCTCCTCGGTGACTTCTCGGTTGGCTAATGGTTAATATCGACGACGACGCTCGCCTTGGCCGCGCTGTTCTGCAGCGACTCCAGCACCCGTTGAACGGCCAGCCCATCCTCGAAGGACGGCTCCGGCGGAGTTCCGGACGCGATGGCGTTGATGAAGTCCGCCGCCTGCGACGTAAAAGTATGGTCCCAGCCGAGGATATGCCCCGTGGGCCACCATGCCTGCAGATAAGGATGCTCTTCCTCGGTAACCAGAATCCTGCTGAAACCCTGCCGTCCAGCCGGTGTACCGGCGTCGTAGTACTGCAGTTCATTCAGCGATTCCAGGTCGAACGCCAGACTGCCCGCCGAACCGAAGACCTCGATCTGGAGGGCATTCTTCCGGCCGGTCGCAAAACGGGAAACCTCCAGGCTCGCGACCGCGCCCGACGCCGTCCGTGCCGTTGCCCAGGCAGCGTCATCCACCGTGACGGGCTCCAGCCCGTGATCGCCGCTCCGCTCAGGAACAAACGTATTCAGGGTTCCGGAGATCGAAGTGAGCGGTTCCCCGAGCAGGTAGTGGATTTGGTCGATGGCGTGTGAGGCCAAGTCGCCGAGCGCCCCGGATCCGGCGGTTTCCTTGCGCAGCCGCCAGGAGATCGGCGCGCTCTCGTCGGACAACCAGTCCTGCAAGTACGAAATCTTGACCTGGCGGATCCGGCCCAGTGCGCCGTCGGCAATCATCTGTTTCGCCTGTGCGAGCGCAGGAAGCCGGCGGTAGTTGAACCCGATCATGGACTGGATTCCCTTGGCCCTGGCATTCCGGGCCGCTTCGGCCATATCCGCGGCTTCGGTCAAGGTGTTGGCCATCGGCTTCTCCACCAATACGTGCTTGCCGGCCTCCAGCGCCGCAATGGCGATTTCAGCATGCAGATACCCAGGGGTGCAGACGTCCACGACCTGAATGTCGTCACGCTCCAGCACGGCCCGCCAATCGGTGGCGCTCTCTTGCCACCCGTACTGCTCCGCCGCGCCCTTCACTTGTCCCGCATCGCGGCCGACAAGCACGCGTTGGGCCACCGGTGGCCCGGGATAGAACGCATTGACGTTCCGCCACGCGTTGGAATGGGCCTTGCCCATGAAGGAATAGCCGACGACGGCGACACCCAGTGTGCCGTCTCTGGTTCCCGTTGAATCAGCGGACGTCATTGTTAATCTCCTAGAAAACAGGATAGTAATGCGGACCGGCACATCAAGGCGTGCCGGTCCGCAGGATCTGGCAGAATCAGGGCAGCGTGGCCTCGTAGGGGCTCCACTCCGCGTCGAGCGGCGGCAGTGGGTCGGTCGAACTATCCACATTGACGAATTCGCGTGTTTCCAGCGACTCGTTGATCGACACCATTGCGTCGAGTACGTGATAAGCCAACGTGCCGGGAGCACGATGGGGTTGTCCACTCCTGATAGCCCGTGCCATCTCGAGGGTTCCTGTGCCGCGGCCTGCCTCGGAACCGGTGGCCTCGATTGTTGTCCACTCATCCGAGCCGAGACGGTGGAGCCGGATCTGGCCGGTAAACATGTTGGGGTCAGGGAAAGCAATGGTTGCTTCCGTGCCCGTCACCTCGACAATACCGGCCCTCGGCAATGGGGAATCGAAGCTTAGGACGCTCTGTGAAGCTGCACCCGACTCGAATTCCGCCAGTGCACTGACGTGGGTGGGCGTGGTGACGTCGAAGATTTCTCCTGCCTTGGGGCCGGAGCCGATGGTCCTCTGTGTGCGGGACTTGCTGCCCAGGGCCGCGACTTTGGCAATGGATCCAAATGTCTGCACCAGAGTGGTCAGGTAGTAGGGTCCGATATCGAACAGGGGACCCGCGCCATCCTGGAACAGGAAGGAAGGGTTCGGATGCCAGGACTCCGGCCCTGGGGATTGCATCAAGGTAAGTGCCGTCAGCGGAGTGCCGATATCGCCGCGTTCAATGATGCGGCGGGCGGTCTGCAAGCCGGCTCCGAGGAAAGTGTCTGGTGCACAGCCAAGACGCAGCCCGGCGTTTTCGGCTTCCTTGAGCAACTGCAGTCCGGTGCTGCGATCCAGGGAGAACGGCTTTTCCGACCAAACATGTTTGCCGGCGCGGATAGCGGCAGTAGCCACCTCCACGTGCGCCGATGGGATGGTCAGGTTGACCACGAGTTCGACATCCCGGTGCTGCAGGACGCTATCGACGTCGCCATGGTCTTCAATCCCATACTTCGCAGCCTGCGCGGCGGCCACATCCGGAAAGAGGTCGCCAATGACATGGACTTTCACATCCGGGAACTTCGTCAGGTTGTCCAAGTACTCATTGCTGATCGTTCCGGCGCCGATGATGCCGATGCCGACTGGCCCGGTAGGTGTTGAGGTTGTCGTGGCCATTTATTTGCCTGCCTTCAAGTAGTTGAAACTGTCCTGGACTGCGATGAAGACATCCCCATCGAAATCGTCCAGTTCGACCACGGCCAACTCCAGCTCCGGAGCGGCGGCGATTACGTCCCATACGGGCATTTGTCCGGATCCGACAGCGACCTGTTCCTTGTCGTTTTTCGTCAGGGGCCCGTCTTTTACGTGCAGGAACCGGACCCGGCTGCCAAGACGGCCAAGCAACGAGGCAACATCCTCTCCACCGACGGCCGCCCAGTAGGTGTCTACTTCGAGCACAACTTCCGGATTCAGGTATTCAGCGAGAACTTCAAGTCCGGAACGCCCGTCGATGCGGGCCTCCAGTTCGAATTCGTGGTTATGGTAGCCGACCCGGATTCCGTAGTCAGCGCCCCTTTTAGCTGCTGCATTGAGCTGCCGTGCGGTTTCCTGAATGTCTTCGCGGCTTTGCCACCGATCGGCAGGGACATGAGGATCGATGACGGTGGTGATGCCAAGTTTTTTGGCTGCCTCGAAAATCTCTTCCTGATCCGCACTGAGCAGCGGCGCATGTCCTGAAGGGGCCGTAAGCCCGTACTCGGCAAATGCTTTAGCGAGCTGATCTGCCGTGGCCACAAAGTTGTAGGGCTCGACGGCGGTATAACCGATCTCTGCTATCTGCTTGATGGTGCCGGGAAGATCCCTTTCCAACGCCGTTCGGACGGTGTACAGCTGTACCGAGTAGGTCACGACTCTCCTCTTTGTGAGTGTTGGGCAATCGCTTGCGCCGGTTCGGACTGCAAGCGAATGCATTGAATTCAACTTAGATCAGCTTTTGACGGAGGTCAAGCAAAAGTCGCGCGATTACTGTCAAACTTCGGTATGGATGACAGAGATAAACGGAACGTGCTATTCCTTGTTGCATGTCTACTGCGACGTATCTCGGCACCTCTTCCTCTCCCGGCACCGGGAATATGGCGCGGGCAGGAGAAATCTTCCAACTGCTGCGTGATGGCCGTGCCCGGACACGTGCAGAGCTTGCCGCGATCACCGGCCTTGCCCGGTCGACAGTAGCCATGCGGGTTGATGCGCTGATTGCCTGCGGTATTGTCGGCCCAGCGGGAGAAGCTGCCTCTTCAGGCGGACGTCCACCGTCCAGGTTCGCCTTTAATCCTGCCGCCCGGGTGGTCCTCGCCGCCGACGTCGGTGCGACTCACGTTATCGTCGCCCTAAGCGATTTGGACGGCACTGTGCTGGAGAAGCAGCAGGTGGAAATCGACATCGCCGACGGTCCAGAGGTCGTATTGGGATGGGTCATCGAGCATGGGCGGGCCTTGTTGGAGAAGGCTGGCCGCACCGACGTTGAACTGGCTGGCGTTGGCATTGGATTGCCCGGACCGGTCGAACACTTCACGGGGCGTCCGATAAATCCACCAATTATGCCTGGTTGGGACGGATTCGACGTTCCCGGATTCGTGCAGAGATCGTGGAACACGCAAGTGTTGGTGGACAACGACGTCAACATCATGGCACTCGGTGAGCAGGCAACATATTGGTCGAGTCATGAGAATCTGATGTTCGTCAAGGTGGCCACCGGAATCGGCGCTGGCATTATCAGCAGCGGCCAGCTCCAGCGCGGCGCGGTTGGAACCGCGGGCGATCTTGGACATGTCCGCGTTCCCCGCGGCGATGCGGTCCGTTGCCGTTGTGGCAATTATGGGTGCCTCGAGGCGCTTGCTTCCGGCCCGGCCGTATCAGCCGCGTTGACTGCTGCCGGAACGGAAGCGCGTTCAGGGGCCGAAGTTCTGGAATTGGCGCGAAGTGGGAACGATGCAGCCAGCGATGCCCTGCGTCAGGCGGGTCGCGACATTGGCGACGTCCTGGCCTCTTGTGTGAACCTGCTGAACCCGTCCATTATCGTTATCGGCGGAAGCGTCGCCAGTGCCGGCGAGCAGCTGATGGCCGGCATCCGGGAGGTCGTTTACCATCGCTCCCTGCCGCTTGCCACAGCCCATCTGCATATTGTGCTCTCGAAAGCTGGAGATCAAGCCGGCATTCTGGGAGCCAGCCGGATGGTAACGCAGCACGTACTTTCGCCATCCTCAATAGAGTCCCTGGTCGCGGGAACCGGATAGCTCCAGGGCGAGCCTGAGGCCGTTGAAGATCCTTAAACCCGGTACTGCTCGACCAGGGTGTCCATCAAGGCGTCGTAGCGGTGGTCAATCTTCCTCCGGGACGCATCAGCATCATGCCAGGCAATCGCTTCCTGCATGCCTTGTTCAAAGGTCGTGGTTGCCCGAAAACCAGGAACATAGCGCCTGATCTTTGTATTATCGAACACCATCGAATGCGCCTTATCTCCCAGTAAGCCGGCGCCCCAGGCCTCATCCACCCCGGCAATGGCGTCGGAGGGGACGTGAACCAGGCGAGGGTCTGTACCTGCAGCGCGGGCGGCTGTTTCGTAGATGGCATTCCAAGTAAGGACTTCGTCGCTGGTGATGTGGAAGCTGTGGCCTATCGCGCCCTGCTGCCCAAGCAAGCCAATGAGACCCCGGGCAAAATCGCGGCTGTGTGTCAATGTCCAGAGCGAGGTTCCATCGCCATGGACCACTATTTCGCGGCCCTGGCGCAGGCGTTCAACCACCGTCCAAGCTCCATCCACCGGCACCACGGTCCGGTCATACGTCTGCGAAGGCCTGACGATGGTGACCGGAAAAGACCGATCACGGTAAGCATCCATCAGGACTTCCTCGCAGGCAATCTTCCGGCGCGAATAGTCCCAGAACGGATTGCGCAAAGGGGTGGACTCATCTATCGGCAGCCTTGCCGGGGGAGTTTGATAAGCAGAGGCAGAACTGATGAACACGTACTGGCCCGTCCGCCCTGAGAACAGATCGATATCCGCCTGCACCTGCTCCGGCGTGAAGGCAATGAAATTGACCACCACGTCCGGATTCATAGATCCCAAAGCCCCGCGGGTCGCTGCCTGATCGGCTCTGTCGGCCCGCAAATGGCGCACGGACCCAGGGAAGGTGCTGTGGGTCTGCCCCCGGTTGAGGACGAAGAGATCGATGCCGGACCGGGCAGCGAGTTCCGAGCAGGCGCTGCTTATAACGCCCGAACCGCCGATGAAAAGTACTTTCAATGGCAAACTCACTCCCTGCTAGCGGCAACGAACATCATAAGTCTGCCACACACATTACAACTTTTGTTTGACGCTCGATAAAAGATGGCTTACGTTTGTGACGTAGCCAACAGTTAGGCGCGCTCCGAACCGCATTTTGAAAAGTCAAGGGAGTCAAGTCGTGAGAATTCGTAGGATGGCGGCCGTAGCAACAGCCGCGGCAATGGCGTTAACAACAGCAGCCTGCGGCAGCGGAGGCAGCTCCGCAGATTCAGGCGGGGACGCAAACACGCTGACGTACTGGGCCAGCAACCAAGGCACCAGCATCGAACATGACGAGAAGGTGTTGACCCCACAACTGAAGAAGTTTGAGGAAGAGACCGGGATCAAGGTGAACCTGGAGGTCATCGGCTGGGACAATCTTCAGACCAGGATCCAAACCGCCATTACTTCCGGCCAATCACCGGACGTATTGAACATCGGCAACACCTGGGCCGCTTCCCTGCAGTCAACCGGAGCTTTTTTGCCGTTCGATGACGCGAACCTGAAAGCGATCGGGGGCGCCGACAAGTTCGTGGAAACCGCGCTCGCAACAGGGGGAGCTGAGGGACAGCCGGTTACCTCGGTTCCTCTTTACGGGCTCGCCTACGGCCTCTTTTACAACAAGCAGATGTTCAGTGACGCCGGTCTTGAACCACCAAGCACTTATGCCGAGATGGTCGCTGCTGCCGAGGAGCTGACTGATCCGTCCCAGGATGTCCATGGTCTCGCATTGGCCGCAGGCAGCTATACGGAGAACGCTCACTTTGCGTTCATTAACGCGGCGCAGAATGGCGCCGAGCTTTTTGCCGATGATGGTACGCCGACGTTCAGTTCGGATGGCGTCGTTGAAGGTATTCATCGCTATCTGGATCTGATGCAGAAGCATGAAGTGGCACCTGACGGCAACGCTCAATACGCGAACGGCGTACAGGCTGTTAATGACTTTGCCAAGCACAAGGCAGCTATGGTCATCAGCCAGAACAATGCGGGCAGCAGCATTGAAGCACAGGGGATGAAGAATGATGAGTGGGGTGTGGTCCCCTATCCGACGCCGGCGGGAAGTGAACCGGTGGCCAGCCACGTGGCCGGCATCAATCTCTCGATCTTCGAGAACACCGGCAATAAGGATGGAGCGCTCAAGTTCGTCGAGTTCATGACGAGCCCCGAGACGCAGAAGGCACTCAGCTCAGAGTTCAAGACTTTGCCCGTACTTCAAGGAGCAGAGCCGACTTTCTCGGACAAGAAGGAGGCAGCGGTGACCTTCCAGAACATTTACAACACCATGTCCAAACCGTTGCCCCTGGTGCCTGCAGAGGATCAGTTCGAAAGCGCGGTCGGGCAGTCCATGAACCAGATGTTCGCGACCATAGCGACCGGTGGCACCGTGTCGATTGAGGATGTCCGGACCGCTATGGAAACAGCAGAGCAACAGGTCGCCGCGTCGACCACCGGCGGATAGTAGGCAGGCTCGGTGGGGTGCAGGACGCTGAAGCGGTCCTGCACTCCACCTCAACGCAGAAAGGGTGGAACTCTGAAATGACTGCACGAACCAGCATGCGGGAGCCGGTCAAAGCCAAAATCGATCCGCCGCCCAACGAACCACCACCACGGAAAAAGAGACCGCCGGGTTGGTGGCTGCCGTACGCATTATTGTTCCCGGCCATCGCCTTTGAGCTGGTCATCCACGTCATTCCGATGATGACCGGCATCTGGGTCAGCTTCCTCCAGCTCACGCAGTCTTTCATCGCCAACTGGGGCGAGGCTCCTTTCGCCGGTCTCGCCAACTACCGGATATCCCTGGATTTCAATGGCGTCATTGGTGAAGCTCTGCTGCAATCCTTCTTAATCACTTGTGGCTTTACCGTCCTCGTCGTTGGGATTTCCTGGGCGGTTGGCATGTCGGCCGCGGTGGCACTACAGCGCAGTTTCAGGGGCCGTTCCTTTTTCCGTACGTTCTTCCTTGTTCCCTATGCCCTGCCGGTCTTCGCGAGCGTCATTGCCTGGAAGTTCATGCTGCAGAAGGACGGCGGGGCAATCAACCATCTCCTGGCGGACAATCTGCAACTTATCGATGAGAAGCCGTTCTGGCTGATCGGCGATAATGCCTTCGTCTCGATCGTCATTGTTGCCGCCTGGCGCCTGTGGCCATTCGCCTTTTTGATGCTGATGGCGGGGTTGCAGAGCATCCCCACGGATGTTTATGAAGCCTCAGCGGTGGACGGTGCACGACCATTCCGGCAGTGGCGCAGTATTACCTTGCCGATGCTGCGGCCGGTCAATATGGTACTCGTCCTGGTGATGTTTCTGTGGACGTTCAACGACTTCAACGTTCCATTCGTATTGTTTGGATCTGCGCAACCGCCGGCCGGCGATCTGATCTCGTTCCATATTTACAACGCATCATTCCTTACCTGGAACTTTGGCCTGGGCGCTGCCATGTCCGTGCTGTTGATGTTGTTCCTGCTGGTGGTCAGCGGCATCTACCTGATTGCCTTGAACTGGAGGTCAAAACGTGCGTGAGACAACTCCCGCGAAAGCATTCCGCATTATCGTCCTGACTGTTCTGACCGTGTCAACGGCCGTTCCGATCTACGTGATGATTACTTCAGCGCTAAAGCCCTTGGGCGATGTGCAGGGAGCGTTTTCCTGGTGGCCCGAGGAATTCACCATTGAGCCGTTCATCCAGATGTGGGCCACCGTTCCGTTGGCCGACTACTTTCTCAACAGCATTATTGTGTCCATCTCTGCGACCATTCTGAGCCTGATAATCGCCATCTTCTCCGCTTACGCAATCTCGAGGTACCGGTTCCGTGGCCGGACGATTTTCAGCACGACGATTCTTTCCACGCAGATGTTCCCAGGGATCCTTTTTCTGCTCCCGCTGTTTCTGATCTTCGTCAATATCGATCAGGTCTTCGGGGTACAACTGGTGGGAACCAGGATCGGCCTCATCATTACCTACCTGACCTTTTCGCTACCGTTTTCAATCTGGATGCTGGCGGGCTATCTGGATGGAATTCCCCGGGAATTGGATGAAGCAGCGAAGGTCGATGGCTGCTCACCTATGAACGCGCTGCTGCGCGTTGTCCTGCCGGCCGCAAAACCTGGCCTTGTCGCCGTCGCAATTTACAGCTTCATGACGGCTTGGGGCGAAGTCTTGTTCGCATCCGTCATGACGACGAATGCCAACCGTACTGTCGCGGTGGGGCTGACGCTGTATTCCACCCAAACCAATATCTACTGGAACCAGATTATGGCTGCCTCCCTGGTTGTGAGTATCCCCGTGGTGATCGGATTCCTGATGCTGCAACGGTACTTCGTCGCCGGGTTGACCTCAGGGGCGGTGAAGTAACCGGGTCCATCCGGATATCGTTGAGAGCACTATGACTCTTAGCGTGACCACGGATGAAGCGTCCGACGGACTACTGCCTGTCCTGCCCGATTGGCTGACGGTCCTGCTGGGCGCGATCTACGTGATCATCGCCATCGCCGCGCTGGGTATCATTCCAGGGAACCGCCGGCCATCCTCTGCCATGGCCTGGATACTGCTGATCCTGTTCGTGCCCTACGCCGGCGTCGTGCTGTTCCTGCTGTTCGGCAGTATCAGCATCGGCCGGCGTCGGATCAGGAATCAAGCCCGGGCGAACGAGATCATTCGGGACAACACCACAGCGGCCGAGTTGCGGGAAGAAGACTACAAGGGTGCCGAGTGGCTGCGGAGCGTCGTCGCTCTTAACCGGTCCCTTGGTGCCTTGCCGAGTCAGAGCGGCAACAGCGCGGAATTCTGCCACGACTACACCGATTCCATCAGCGACATGGCGGAGGAAATTGATAAGGCCCACGATTACGTAAATGTTGAGTTCTACATCTTGAATCTCGATAACACTACGGAGGTCTTCTTCCAGGCGCTGGAGCAGGCACACCGCCGGGGCGTGAAGGTGCGTGTCCTGTTCGATCACATTGGGTCGCTTAGGGTGCCTGGCTACCGACGGACCATTGCGCGGCTTAACAGTATCGGGCTGGAGTGGCGAAAGATGTTGCCGATTCTGCCGTTGAAAGGCCGCTGGCGCCGCCCGGATCTGCGCAACCACCGCAAGATCGTCATCGTCGACGGCCGCGTTGCTTTTATGGGGTCACAGAACATTGTGGATGCCAGTTACAACCGCGGCGGGAACCTGCGGTGGGTGGATCTGATGACGAAGGTGGAGGGCGACGTCGTCGCGGCCCTCGACACGGTGTTCGCCACTGACTGGTACAACGAGACCGACGAGATCCTGCTCGAGGAACTCCAGCCCTACCGCAGGGATGAACCTCCTGGCGATGTGACGGCGCAGGTGGTGCCCAGCGGCCCAGGATTTGCCACCGCCAACAACCTCCAGCTGTTCAACACCCTTATTTACTCCGCCCAGGAACGCATTTCCATCACCAGTCCGTATTTTGTGCCGGACGAATCGCTGCTGCGGGCCGTCACCACGGCGGCCCAGCGGGGTGTAAAGGTGGAATTATTCGTGTCCGAGCGCGGTGATCAGTTTTTGGTCCAGCATGCTCAACAGTCGTATTATCTTGCACTTCTGCATGCGGGTGTCCGGATCTACCTCTACAGAAAACCTTTTGTCCTGCATTCCAAGCATTTATCCATTGACGACCGCGTCACGGTAATTGGCTCAAGCAATATGGATATGCGTTCGTTCGAACTGAACCTCGAAGTCACGCTGATGCTGCTTGGTGCCAAGACCGTACAACAGATGCGCGACGTCGAGGAATCCTACCGCGCACGGTCCCGGGAACTTCTGCTCGAGGAATGGACAACACGTTATCCGCTCGTGAAGTTTGTGGATAACGTGGCGCGGTTGGCTGCCGCTGTAGTTTAACGGTTTGCCAAATAAGGGGTGCCGTCCTTACGGTTTATAAGTATGCTTAGAGTCTAAGCGATCAACTATTTTTGGAGGATATTATGGCTGGCAAAAGTCTAATTTGGACCATTGTGGGAATCTTGGCAATCGTCGCACTGTTGATGTTCATCTTCTAGGAACAAGCTGTCACCAACAGCGCCGGCGTACCGTTCCTAGATGGAAGGTACGCCGGCGATTTTGTTTTCCCGGAAAGCGTCGACAAAGAGGGCGTGGTCGCGGCGGACACGCGCCGCATACTCCACTGCGAAGTCGATAATCTCCTGGATGAATTCCTCGCGGCGGTCGCCGATCACCCGTGTGATGGCTTCTTCCGTCTGGAATGGCACGAGATCGTGGTCGCTGTCCTGGTCAGAGGCGCAGTGGACCTTGGCTGTGGCACGTCCCAGGTCGGCCAGCACCGGGTCAATTTCCGACGGCTCAGTCAAGTTGTCCCAGCTTAGGTCGCGTTTGTACGGGGAGAGTTCGTCGACGACGAAACCAACGCCATCGATGGTGGTGTAACCGAGGAACGCATCGGTGTGAACCTGGAGCGAGCGCTGGCTGATGACCGTCCGGTGGCCATCATGCTCGAAATAGTTGCGGACCCGTTCATCGGTGACCACCCGGCTGGGAGCGGCAACGTTTCCCTGTTTGAGCGAGAGGACAATATCGTTTTCCTGCGCCTCGTTGAAACCTTCAATCAGCACGTTATAAGCGGGAAGCCCGGCGCTGCCGATGCCGAATCCCTTTTTCCCGACGATGTCCTTGATCGTGTAGAAGACTTCGCGTCCTGACTTCTTCGAATCAGGAATCGTTTGCAAATACTCGTTGAAAGCCGCCTCGACCTTGGCATACTCGTCCTCGCCCAGGCGCCGTGTTTTGCGATCTTCACGGAAATGCCGTTCGTGGTTCTCCACCAGGGTCATGGCATCGAGCAGATCTGTCCGCCGCGAGGATTTGGCCGCCTGCAGGACGTCGTGGATGGTGCCCTTAGTGTTGTTCAGGCGCAGCGCGAAGTCGTTCTGGCCGGCGTCGGCGTAGTAGCTTACCTGCTCCAGGTAAGCCGTCAGATAGGTCCGGGCCAGGTCGCGCACAGCCCGCTCTGGCAGCGCTTTCTGCCAGCTGAGCAGAGCCAATGATGTGACGAAACGGCGCAGGTCCCAGGAAAAGTGGCCCAAATACGCCTCGTCGAAGTCGTTGATGTCGAAGGTCAGCGAACCCATGCTGCTCATGTAGGTGCCAAAATTCTCGGCGTGGAGATCTCCGTGGATCCAGATCCTGTCGGTGCGCTCGTCCGCCCAGGGATCCTCCATTGCGTTCATGTCCGCGTAGAACAAGCACGCACTGCCCCGGTAGAAGGCGAATGGGTCGGCCGCCATCTTGCGGAATTTGGTGCGGAAACCATGGGGGTCGGCCTCCATCAGGGAACTGAATGCGTTCACCAGGGTACGGGCGATCATCTCTTGACGTTCTTCTGTATCCACCATTCACCCAGTCTAGGAGTCCGACAGCGCAGACACCCAGCGGCAAGAGTCCAGCACCACTAAAACCCGCCGACGACGTCGTGACGTAGTGTTCAATCATGCAGTCACCTGTGCAGGAATATCTGGAGTCCCTCCTCAGGAAAATCGCCCCGGACGATTCCGGAAATGTCGCAAGCTACATTCCCGAACTCGCGGACGAAAACCCCGACCAGTTTGGATTGTGCCTGGCCACGATGGACGGCAACGTCTACGAAGTCGGGGACGCGCAGTCGGAGTTCACCATCCAGTCCATCTCCAAACCCTTCACGTATGGCCTGGCGCTCGCAGATCACGGAACCGAAGCGGTGCGGAAGAAGATCGACGTCGAACCTTCCGGTGATGCCTTCAATGAGATCAGCCTTGAGCGCGGTACCGGCCGCCCGCGTAACGCCATGATCAACGCGGGCGCGCTGGCCGCCAGCTCACTGATTACCGGATCTTCCGACGGCGACAGGTTCGAGCGCCTTCGCAGCACCTATTCCGCCTATGCCGGCCGGGAATTGCAGCTCGACGAGCAGGTTTATGAATCCGAACGCCGCAGCGGTGACCGCAACCGCGCCATCGCTTATCTGCTGAAGAACCAAGGCATCATCGAAGAGGACGTCGACGCGGCCACCGAGCTGTACTTCAAGCAGTGCTCGGTCAATGTAACGTGCCGGGACCTCAGCATCATGGCCGCCACGCTGGCGAACCAGGGCGTAAACCCTGTGACCTCCGAGCGGGTGCTCGCGCCGGAATTGGTGGAGCATGTCCTCAGCGTCATGACCACCTGCGGCATGTACAACGACGCCGGGACGTGGGTTGCTGAGGTCGGTTTGCCTGCCAAGAGCGGCGTCAGCGGCGGAATACTGGCCGTGCTCCCGGGGCAGATTGGCATCGCCGTCTTCTCGCCGCGCCTGGATCAGCACGGCAACAGCGTCCGGGGCGTCGCCACCTGCCGGCGGTTGTCATCCGAGATGGAACTGCACTTCATGCATGTCTCGCGCAGCGCGCGGTCCGCCGTCCGTGCCACGTTCACCCTGGATCAAGCGCCGTCGCGCCGGCTCCGGACTCCGAAGGAGCAGCACATACTGGAGGAAAAGGGTAACAAGGTGCGGATCCTGGAGCTGCACGGCGATATGTACTTTTCCGGGGCGGAGAGTGTCGCGCGGACGGTCACCGAGCTGACGGGGTCGCTCGACCTGATCGTCCTTGATGTCAGTTCCGTTGAGGACTTCAGCGCGGTTGCCCGGCGGACGTTCTCGAAGCTCCAGGAGAATATTGCCGCCAGTCACTGCCGGTCGGTCGTCGTCGATCCGGATGGGATTCTCGTCTCCGGGAACAGTCGCTCCAGGACGTCGGGCGGGAACCGGGGAGCGCATAGCCCGCAGGAGGATGGCGGTCCGGCCGTTTTCGACGGCGTGGATTCAGCAACACAATGGTGCGAGGACTGGATTATCACCAAGTACGGCGAGCCAACCGGCGGGGAGGGGCGGTTGACACTGGACGAGCACCCTCTGGCGCAGGAGTTATCGCCGGAAACGGTCGGCATCCTGCGGGACTACCTAGAGCAACGCGATTACGACGACGGCGAAACGATAGTTGCGAGGGGAGCCGAACCGGCCGGGATCTTCCTCGTCATGTCGGGAAAGGCGCATTCGACGATTCCGCGGGACGCGGGTGGAACGAAGACGATCAACGTGTTGACCTCAGGAACAAGTTTCGGCGAGGTGGCGACAATGAGCGGAGTTCCGCACGTAGCGGATGTCCATGCGGATGGAGAAACCTCCCTGGAGGTGCTGACGCCGCACGAGTATCAGCGATTGCGGCGGGAAGTCCCTGAAGTCGCCTTGGAACTTGCCGAGCGGCTCGTCCAGGTTGCGTCAAAACTGGTCGACCGGGCTACTGCGGCGCTCGCCGCCCGTTGACGGTGTTTCCATTGACGGCGTTTAAGGCCGGTGCTAAGTTGACTTAGTATCAAGTCGCCGAAATTGGTGCGACTCTCTTTCTAACGAATCCGCGCTGTTTTGCGGGGCTGAATTAGTGCCGCATATCCGCACTCAAGTGGGAGAATACGGTGTTTCTGAGCTTGCATGAGCAGGAACGGCTGATGGTCTACTCCGCCGGAAAACTCGCCCTCGAACGCAAGGAACGCGGCCTCAAACTAAATCTTCCAGAGGCCACCGCCATCATCACCTCGTACTTGCTCGAAGGTGCCCGCGACGGCGAATCAGTGGCTGACCTGATGGAGTCCGGACGCCACGTTCTCGGGCGGGACGATGTGATGGAAGGCGTCCCGGAGATGTTGGCCCAGGTCCAGGTTGAGGCTACTTTTCCCGATGGAACCAAGCTCGTAACGGTGACGGGGCCGATCCAATGACGAAGAGCCATAATCCCTTCGAGAACCCGAAGCTGAAGCCGAAAAAGCGCCATGTCGAGCCGGTGCACCCCTCAGATGACCCCGGCCGGGACTACCCCAGCGAAAAGACGCAGGAGAATGAACCGCACCACTCTTCGGGACCGAGCAGTCCCAGTGAACCGCGCCGCTCGGGCACCGGTGAACGGCAGGCACCGCGGCGCCACTCCGATGAGCGGCTGAGCGAGTCCGATCCGCTCATCCCCGGCGAAGTTATCCACTGCGGGGACGATGTCGAGATCAACGCAGGTCTGGAAGTCACCACACTGCGGGTTGAGAACATGGCTGACAGACCCGTGCAGGTCGGCTCACACTTCCATTTCGCCGAGGTCAACGCCGCCTTGGACTTTGACCGGTCCGCGGCGTGGGGCAAGCGATTGAACGTGCTTTCAGGTGGAGCGATGCGGTTCGAGCCCGGTGCCGCCGAGGAAGTCGAACTGATTCCGATCCGCGGCAGACGTATTGTTCCCGGGCTACGGGGACTGTGTGGAGGAAAACTCGATGAGTAGGATTTCCCGTTCAGAATACGTTGCCTCCTACGGGCCCTCGGCCGGGGACCGGGTGAGGCTGGCCGACACGAACCTGCTCATCGAGGTGGAGGAGGACCGGTGTTCCGGCGGCGACGAGGCAGTATTCGGTGGCGGTAAGTCCATCCGCGAATCCATGGGCCAATCCCGCGCCACGCGGGCGGAAGGTACGCCGGACCTGGTGATCACCGGCGCCATCGTGCTGGACCACTGGGGCGTCATTAAGGCCGACGTCGGCATCCGGGACGGGCGGATCATCGCCCTGGGGAAGGCTGGAAACCCGGACACCATGGACGGTATCCACCCCGACCTCGTGATTGGGCCCTCCACCGAGATCATGGCCGGCAATGGGCTGATCATGACGGCAGGAACCATCGACACACACGTCCACTTCGTCGGCCCCGACATGCTGCAGGAGGCGCTGGCGGTCGGCACCACCACGGTGGTCGGCGGCGGAACCGGCCCGACCGAGGGCTCGAAGGCGACCCTTGCGACGCCCGGATCCTGGTGGATGGAACGGATGCTCGAAGGGTTCGACCCCTGGCCGGTCAACGTCCTCTTCCTGGGGCGAGGCAATACGGTTTCGCACGAGGCCATGTGGGAGCAATTGCGCGGCGGCGTCGGCGGGTTCAAGGTGCACGAAGACTGGGGAGCAACTCCGGCCGTCATCGATGCTGCCCTGCAGGTCGCGGATCAATCCGGCGTCCAGGTCGCCATCCACTCCGACACGCTCAACGAGGCCGGCTTCGTCGAGGATCTGCTCCGGGCGGTCAACGGCCGCACCTTCCACGCGTACCATACGGAGGGCGCCGGCGGCGGACACGCTCCCGACATCATCCGGATCGCCGCCGAGCGCAACGTACTGCCGGCATCGACCAATCCCACCAGGCCGTTCACAGTGAACACGGTCGACGAGCACCTCGACATGGTGATGGTGGCCCACCACCTGAACCCGCAGGTGCCCAACGATCTCGCCTTCGCCGAAAGCCGCGTCCGTGCCGGCACCATCGCCGCCGAGGATGTGCTGCAGGACCTCGGTGCCCTGTCCATCATGTCCTCCGACGCGCAGGCAATGGGGCGCATCGGCGAGGTGGTGAGCAGGACTTGGCAGACCGCGCACCAGATGAAGAAGGTCCGCGGCTCGCTGCCCGGCGACGGCACGGCCGACAACCGGCGGGCCCGGCGCTACGTCGCCAAATACACCATCTGCCCGGCGGTCGCGCACGGTCTGGAACGCGAGGTAGGTTCCATCGAACCAGGAAAAATGGCGGACCTCGTCCTGTGGCAGCCATCGCTGTTCGGCGTCCGGCCCACGGCCGTTTTCAAAGGCGGCGTCGCGGCCGTTGCCGCCCTCGGCGATCCCAATGCCTCAATACCCACACCCCAACCCGTGCTTCCGCGGCAGGGATTCAACTCCCACACCCGGGCGGCAGCATCGACCAGTGTCGCATTCGTGTCCGAAGCCGCCATCGAGGATAATCTCGCGGAGCGGCTGAATATCAACCGCAGGCTGGTCGCCATCGAAAACTGCCGCGGACGCACCAAGCAGGACCTGCCGGAAAACGCCGCAATGCCACATATCGAGGTGGACCCGAACACCTACGGCGTGAAGATCGACGGCGAGCTGATCGATCACGAGCCGGCGCAGGAAGTGCCCATGGCCCAACGCTACTTCCTGTTCTAGGCAACGAAATGCCGCCCAACGCTGCAGCGCTTCTCCTGCTCGCCGACGGACGCCTGCCCGCGGGCGGCTACGCACATTCGGGCGGGCTGGAGGCCATCATCCATACCCAGGGAGTGCGTGATGCGGACAGCCTGGAACGTTTCCTGACCGGGCGGGCCCTCACCTCGGGACTCGTAGCGGCCAGTTTCGCCGCCGCCGCATGCGACGCCTCTACCGCCTCGGACATGGATCGGCTGCACGAGCTCGATCCGGAACTGGACGCACGGATCCCCTCAGCGTCATTGCGGTCAGTATCGCGGACACTGGGCCGGCAACTGCTGCGCGCAGCCAGTGCCATCCACCCGCATCCGCGGTTCGAGGCACTCACGGGCACGGCAACCGCGCCTCACCAACCAATCGTGTTCGGGGTGGCCGCCGCCGCCTTCGACCTCACCGCCCACGATGCCGCACTGGCTGTACTGCATGAGTCGGTCGCTGGCCCGGCTGCGGCATCCGTGAAGCTGCTCAGCCTCGATCCCTTCAGCGTCCACGCGGCACTGGCCCACCTGACACCCCTGTTGGACCGGCTGTCCGCTGAAGCCGCCGGGTACGCCGGCTCGCCGCCTGAGGAGCTTCCAGCCGCCGGCGCACCGTTGTTGGACATCGCCGCGGAGCACCACGCACGTTGGGATGTGCGTCTCTTTGCCTCCTGACAACCCGCACCAGCACGGATCGATGTACGCCCGGGCCTCCCTGGTCATTGAACAAGTCATCGGCAGCGGGGGACAAGCACGCAGCCGGGTGAGCGGTCTCCGTTCCAAGGCACCGCTGGTGCTTCGGCCCACCATACAGAAGGGTTGGGAACCGTGGACGGGTGCGGGCGCCCGGCTTGCCAGGGTGTCGCTGGCATCAGGGGCAGCCGGCCCTCTCGGTGGCGACCGGCTGGTCTTGGATATCGACGTCGGAGCAGGCAGCACGCTGATCCTCAATGAGGTCTCGGCGACACTGCTGTTGCCGGGAGCGAGGGGCGGCCGCTCCAGGATGGAGATCAACATCCACGTGGGCGACGGCGCCACGCTGGTCTGGTTGCCGGAGCCGGTAATTGCCGCTCACGGCTGCGATCACCTGCACGATATCCGTGTTGAGCTGGACCTCGAGGCGCGGTTGATGATGCGGGAGGAACTGCTGCTCGGCCGCTCCGGAGAAGTCCCCGGGAGCATCAGCCAGCATATCCGGGTGCGCCGGGGCGGGAAGCCGCTGTTCAACCAGCAACTTGATCTGGGACCGGCGTCAGCCGGAGGGGACAGCCCTGCAGTGGTTGGACAGCACCGGGCACTTGGGTCGGTCCTCGTCGTCGACCCCGACTGGGAGGATGAGCCCATCGCCGCCCGTCCGTTCGCTCCAGACGCCGCCGTGCTGCCCTTGAACGGTCCGGCCGCCATGGTCAGCACTGTTGCCGCGGATAGTTTGCGGCTGCGCCGGAACCTGGATCAGGGTATGGAACTTCTCGGCCCGCCGTGGTCGCCGGCCGCCAGGCAACAACAGGCGGACGGAGAGCCAGGGGCCCCGATGCCAAAGGGCAACGGATACGAGGATACAGTCCGCGCACCGATACCAGCAGTCCGATGACCCGAACACCGATGACCAGAACAGACCGATGATCCGAGAACGAGGAGAGCCTAATGCCTGAAACCAACTCCGCCCAAAGCCGCGCGCTGCGCCTTGGCATTGCCGGACCAGTAGGCACCGGAAAGAGTTCAGTGATTGCGACTCTGTGCCGGAATCTGAGCGAAGAACTCAACATCGGCGTGATCACCAATGACATTTACACCGACGAAGATGCCCGGTTCCTGCGTTCGGCCGGCGTGCTGCCCGCCGAAAGGATCCGGGCGGTGGAAACCGGCGCCTGCCCTCATACGGCCATCCGCGACGATGTGACCATGAACCTGATCGCCGTCGAAGATCTGGAGAAAGACTTCGCACCCCTGGATATCGTCTTCGTCGAAAGCGGCGGCGATAACCTGACCGCCACGTTTTCCCCTGCCCTGATCGACGCGCAAATATTCGTACTTGACGTTGCCGGCGGCGGTGATGTCGCCCGTAAGGGAGGACCGGGGATTGCCCGGGCGGACCTGCTGGTAATCAACAAAATCGACCTTGCCCCCTACGTTGAGGTCGACGTCGAACAAATGGTCAAAGACGCGACCGCCGCCCGGAACGGTGCCCCGGTGCTGCCGATGTCCAGGAAGCAACAGGACACTGTGGACCAACTCTGCGATTGGGTACGCCGGCTCCACTCCAAACACATCGCCGGCGACCATACCCCTACGGACCCAGGTCCAATGGCCCCGCACTTCCATGCCGGCGAGGACGGAGGAGGCTACTTCCACACTCACGAGGAGGGAGCTTCGGCCGGCGAACCCGCAAAATCAGTGGAATAACCTTCACAGGAGCGGCCATGAACGTGGTCAGGATGTCCGCCCCGGGCACCGGGAAGCCGCTGATCGGGATGGGGATAGTCATTGTCTTGCTGCTGGCCGGCGGGTGGGGCATGTTCTTCGCCGTCGTCCTTCCTGGACGTTACGTGATGGGCAGCAACGCAGTATTCGGGACCGGATTGGCGCTGGCCGCCTTCACTCTCGGGGTCCGCCATGCCTTCGACGCCGACCACATTGCAGCCATCGACAACACGACCCGGAAGCTGGTCAACGACGGCAAGGGCCCGGTATCGGTGGGGTTCTGGTTCGCGCTCGGCCACTCCACAGTTGTCGTCGTTACGGTGGTTCTGTTGGCGGCAGGACTCAACGTACTCACCCAACAGATAACGGCGGACGATTCAGCTTTCCTATCGGCGGCCGGCATGTGGGGCCTATTGATTTCCGGACTCTTCCTGCTGCTCATTGGTGCGGTCAATGTGCTGTCGCTGATTGGGATTCTGAGAATCTTCCGCGGTATGAAAGCCGGCAATTTCGATGAAGCCCAGCTGGACAAACTGCTGGACAACCGCGGCGTGCTGAACAGGGTGCTCGGCCCGGTGGCCCGCAAGGTGGATAAGCCATGGAAGATGTATCCGGTCGGTGTTCTCTTCGGGCTCGGGTTTGATACGGCCACCACTATTGGCCTCTTCGTGGTTGGTGGAACGGCCGCCCTCACAGCGCCCTGGTACGTGGTACTGGTGCTCCCCATCCTTTTCACCGCGGGAATGACGCTGTTCGACACCTTGGACGGGGTGGTGATGAACCATGCCTACGGATGGGCCTTCGCCGCGCCCGTCCGCAAGATCTACTACAACCTCACCGTCACCATCATCTCCATCGCGGTTGCCTTCCTGGTCGGCGGAGTAGGACTCACCTCCCTGCTCGCCCAGTGGCTCCGCGCCGATACCGGACCGCTGGCCTGGATTGCCGCCATCAATCTGGAGAACCTGGGATACATCATCGTGGCCATACTGCTGCTCAGCTGGCTGGTGGCCTTCGGCTACTGGAGACTGGCCAAATTGGAGGCACGATACTCACCTCGGAACCCGCCCCAACCATAGGGCTTTCTCTCCGTCACCGAAATAATCGGCGCTGAAAGAGCACTGCCGTCCTGAACCAGCGGCGGACTATATGCTTGAAGCCATGACCTCAGCGCTTCCCGATGTATCCGATGCCCGTGCCCGCCTCCTGGAATTGATAAAGGAACTCGCCGTCGTCCGGGGCCGAGTGACTCTTTCCAGCGGTAAAGAAGCGGACTATTACATTGACCTGCGCCGCATCACGCTCCACCATGAAGCGTCCAAACTCGTCGGCCAGGTGATGCTGGACCTGCTCGACCGCGCGGGACATAACGATTTTCAGTCCGCGGGCGGTCTTACGATGGGCGCGGATCCAGTTGGAGTGGCCGTCATGCATGCTGCGGCGGACGCTGGCCGTGCTGTCGACGCCTTTGTGGTCCGCAAGGCGCAAAAGTCCTACGGAATGGGCCGCCAGGTAGAGGGCCCGGACGTCAAGGGCCGCAAGGTGATCGCCTTGGAGGACACTTCGACGACGGGTGGCTCAGCTCTGACCGCGGTCGAAGCACTACGCAAGGCAGGGGCCGACGTTGTAGCGGTCGCCGTGATCGTGGACCGCGATACAGGGGCAAAGGAACGCATCGAGAAGGAAGCCGATATTCCGTACCTGTTCGCATTCGGCAAAGATGAACTGGGGTTGGATTAACGATGTCTGTCCTTCTGCGCGCCGTTACCGATGCAGACATTCCGGCGATCACCGTCATCAATAATTCGGCGGTGCCGGCCGTTCCCACTACGGATGAGGATGGTATTGCCGCCCTGGTCGACGGTGCCGCCCTCAAACTGGTCGCGGTCCCGGACGAAAACCGTGCGGCCGTTATCGGTTTCGTCTTCGCGTTTTCAGCCGGTTCGCCGTATGACAGCGAAAACTTCCAGTGGTTTGAGAAACGGGGCGGATCACACTTCTACGTGGACCGGATCGTCGTAGCCGACGGTGCACGCGGGCGCGGAGTGGGGGAGTCGCTCTACGCCGCCGTCTTCGACCATGCCTGGTCCATCGGTGCTGATTCCGTGACGTGCGAGGTAAACACCGATCCGCCGAATCCCGGGTCGTTGAAGTTCCACGGCCGGCTGGGGTTCACCGAGGTCGGGTCGCAGCCAACCAAGGGCGGCACCGTGACGGTCGCGATGCTCGAGCACCGCCCGCAACGGACCTGATTGCTAGACCTGCTCGATCAGTTCGGCCACTGACGGGACTACTTGATTCGGCCGGAACGGGAAGGCGTCGATGTCTTCCTTGCGGGTGATCCCGGTCAGCACCAGCACCGTATGAAGCCCCGCCTCCATGCCGGCGATAATGTCGGTATCCATCCGGTCGCCGACCATAGCCGTCGTTTCGGAGTGTGCATCGATCTGGTTCATCGCCGAGCGGAACATCATCGGATTGGGTTTGCCAACCACATAAGGCTCGCGCTTGGTGGCCGTAGTGATCAGGGCCGCGATTGCTCCGGTCGCAGGCAACGGACCATCCTTCGAAGGGCCGGTCGCGTCCGGATTCGTCGCGATGAAACGGGCACCGTCGATGATCAGCCGGATGGCCTTCGTGATGGCTTCGAACGAATAGGTGCGTGTTTCGCCGAGCACAACATAGTCGGGGTTCTGGTCGGTGAGGACGAAGCCGGCCTCATGCAGCGCCGTCGTCAATCCTGCTTCACCGATGACATAGGCGCGTCCGCCGGGGAGCTGGTTTTTCAGGAACTGGGCGGTGGCGAGGGCCGAGGTCCAGATATTCTCCTCCGGCACGTCGAGTCCTGAGCCCTTCAAGCGGGCGCGCAGGTCGCGTGGGGTGTAGATCGAGTTGTTGGTCAGCACCAGGAACCGCTTGGACGTGTCAACCCACCGCTGGATAAGTTCGGAGGCCCCCTCGATCGCCTGGTTCTCGTGCACCAGGACGCCATCCATATCCGTCAGCCAGCACTCAATGTGCTCGTTTTCCCGCATCGTGGTCCCTTCGCTAGGTATGGACATCAGCTCAAGTCTTGCACCTTAGGGTTAAAGCGTGAAAGAGAACGACGGCGGCGCACCCGCCACAACCGCATCTTACCCACCGGAGGCGTCTGGCTTGACTATCCGGGCCGCGCCGGCCCTGACTGTCGGCGTCGGACCATGGCAGGGTCATTGGCCGGAAGAGGAGCATTACGACGCCGAGTTGTTGGCCAACGGGGATACCCGCAACGTCGTGGACGAATACCGCTACTGGAAGCATGACGCGATCGTCGCCGACCTGGATTCGAAGCGGCACAACTTCCATGTCGCCATCGAAAACTGGCAGCATGACCTCAATATCGGATCCGTCGTCCGGACGGCCAATGCGTTCATGGCCAAGGAAGTGCACATTATTGGACGACGCCGGTGGAACCGCCGGGGCGCGATGGTCACCGACCGCTATCAGCATGTGCGGCACCACCCGACGGTTGAAGAGTTCGTCGAATGGGCCGCCGGTGAGGGCCTGCGGGTTGTGGGGATCGACAATTTTCCGGACTCGGTGCCGCTGGAAAGCTACGATCTGCCGGAGAACTGCGTGCTGGTGTTCGGGCAGGAAGGCCCGGGGCTGACGCCGGCGATTCATGAAGCGGCGGATGCCACGCTTTCCATCGCACAGTTCGGCTCCACCCGATCGATGAATGCCTCTGCGGCCGCGGCGATTGCGATGCATGCCTGGGTCAGGCGGAATGTGTTTGGACAGCTGGTGTCCTGATGTGGCGGTGAGCTTCACACAGTCTGAATAACGGGCAGGACTCGTTAGGATGGAGTCAGCCCCTGCTATATCTCCATCTTCAAGTTACGAGGAGTTCGTATGCCCATCGCGACACCAGAGATTTACACCGAGATGATCGACCGCGCGAAGGAGAGCAAATTCGCGTACCCCGCGGTCAACGTCACGTCCTCCCAGACGCTGAACGCTGCCCTGCAGGGTTTCGCTGACGCCGGTTCGGACGGCATCATCCAGGTTTCCACCGGCGGTGCTGCCTACTGGTCCGGGTCCTCCGTCAAGGATATGGTCGCCGGGTCCCTCGGCTTCGCCGCTTTCGCCCGCGAGGTCGCCAAGAAGTACGACGTCAATGTAGCCCTGCACACCGACCACTGCCCGCAGGACAAACTCGACGGTTTCGTGATTCCGCTGCTGGAGGCCTCCGAGGCGGCCGTGAAGCGCGGCGAGGACCCGATCTTCAACTCGCACATGTGGGACGGTTCGGCCGAAACGGTGGAGGAGAACCTGCGGATCGCCGAGGATCTGCTGGCCCGCACCGCTGCGGCCAAGATGATCCTCGAGGTCGAGATCGGCACTGTCGGCGGCGAGGAAGACGGCGTCGCCAACGAGATCAACGACAAGCTGTACACCACTGTCGATGACGGGCTGAAGACCATCGACGCGCTGGGCGCCGGCGACAAGGGCCGCTACATCACCGCGTTGACGTTCGGTAATGTGCACGGCGTCTACAAGCCGGGCAACGTCCGGCTTCGCCCGGAGATCCTGAAGGAGATTCAGGACGAGGTTGGCCGGAAGATCGGCAAGGAGCTTCCATTTGACCTGGTCTTCCACGGCGGATCCGGCTCCAGCCAGCAGGAAATCTCCGATGCGGTTTCCTACGGCGTGATCAAGATGAACATCGACACCGACACCCAGTACGCGTTCACCCGTCCGGTGGCCGGCCATATGCTCGCCAACTACGACGGCGTCCTGAAGGTCGACGGCGAGGTCGGCAACAAGAAGATGTACGACCCGCGCGTCTGGGGCGCTTCGGCCGAGAAGAGCATGGCTGCCCGCATCGTCGAAGCAGCCGAGTCACTCGGTTCCGCCGGCAAAAAGCTCTAGGAAGGACCTGTATGTCTGACATGCTGGGCAAGAATCTGTTGGACGGTCCGGAGCCCACGCTGCTTCCGGAGGAGCCCGACGTCGTCGCCCGCCTCGAAGCCGGCGACGAGGCCGTGGATCTGGCGGCCAAGTACCCCAAGTCGTCTTTGGTGTGGGCCATCCTGGCCGATGAAGCCTACAACGAGGGAAGCACCATCGAGTCCTACGCGTACGCCCGCGTTGGCTACCACCGCGGGCTTGATGCCTTGCGCGGTGCCGGCTGGCGCGGCCATGGGCCGGTACCGTACACGCACGAACCCAACCGTGGGTTCCTGCGGGCGCTGTATGCGCTGGGACGGGCCGCGGGTGCGATCAACGAGGCGGAGGAAGCCGAACGGATTGCGAAGTTCCTCAACGACTCCGATCCGAATGCATTGGCCGAACTAAGCGGGTAGCAGCAGCCGCATGCACATCAGCGCATAGGCGCGGGCCGCCGTCGTCAATTCATCAACTCCCACAGACTCATCCCGTTGGTGGGCTTGATCATTGAGGCCGCCGGGACCGAGGACGATGGTGTCGACGCCGAAGTGGCGGGCGATGAACCCGCCGTCGCAGGCTGCCGTCCAACCTCCCACTGGACTTTCCCCGCCACCCGCGTCAGCAATGGCGTTAACCGCCGTAGCGACGACGGCGCTGTCGGGGTCTGTCCGGAAACCGGGCATTTCCATGGTGACTTCGAGGTCGACGCTGATCCCGTCGGAATCGATTTCAGCGGCGCGGATCTGTTTCAGTAACGTTTCCGCGAGCTGCTGCGGATCCTCGCCCGGCATCAGGCGACGGTCGAGCGAAACGGAGCAGGTCCCAGCGACAATTGCCGTTCCATGTCCGCCTTCGATTCGGCCCACGTTCCAGGTTCCATAGCCCAACAAGGGATCGGGGTCCTGGGCCAGGCGTTCGCCGTCCCGGCGGATCAGTTCCAGGATTTTCGAGGCGGCGTCGATGGCGTTGCGGCCGTCGGCGGGCTTTCCGGAATGGGCCGGGATGCCGGTGACTGTCAGTTCGAGATAACTGTCTCCGCGGCAGCCGATCACGGTTTCAAGGTCAGTCGGCTCGGCCACGATGCAGGCGGAATACGACTGCGGGGCGATCTGACCAGACGGATTTCCCGCTGCCTGCCCGGCTTGTTGTCCCGCTGACTGTCCCGCTTGCAGTCCCGCCTGCTGTCCTGCTTGCTCGACGAAGGCACGGATGCCGAGGTCGAGATCCTCCTCGTCGACCGTGCATACCAGCTGGACCGGGCCGGACAGCCGGTTCCCCGCCCGTGCCAGGGCGGCCATGGCCAGAACGACGGCGGCAAGCCCGCCTTTCATGTCCGTCGAGCCGCGGCCATAGAGCCGTCCGGCATCGACTACCGGCTTGAACGGTTCGCGCGTCCATCCTTCACCGGCGGGAACAACGTCCGAGTGGCCCAGGAACATCACCGGCCCCGCTTCTCCACCCGGCAGGGTCGCCACCAGGTTGGGACGGCCGGGAGCGGCCTCGGAGACCGCCACTTCCAGCCCATACTGCTCACAGGCCCGGCGGAGGACTTCGACGGCGGACGCTTCCGTGCCGCCGGGATTCTCGCTGGGAGCGGCAATCAGGTCGGACGCGAGCTGGATGAGTTCCGTTTCGTCGATATATTCCAGTACCCGCTGTTCTGCCGGGGTCAACGTTTCGGGGCTCAACGGCCTGCCTTTCCTGCTGCGAGTTCCTTGTCCATCGCGTTCGCCAGGCGTTGCACGCCTTCATCAATTCGTTCCGGAGTGGACGAGGCAAAGCACAGCCGCAAAGCGTCGTCGAACTTTCCGGACGGCGACAAGGAGGGTCCCGGGATGAAGGCGACACCCTCGGCGAGCGCCGTTTCGAACAACGCCTTCGTTGAGATCTGCGCGTCCTCACCCTGCAGCGTGACCCAGAGGAAAAAGCCGCCTTCCGGATCGGTGCACCGGACCCGGTCACCGAGGTAACGCTGCAGGGCGTCCTGCATGGCGATTTTCCGTTCCCGGTACACCGAGCGCAGTTCGGTCAGGTGGTCGTCGAGGCCGCCGCGGCGGATGAACTCCGTGACGATGTGCTGGCTCGGTACGTTGGTGCAGGTGTCCATCGCCTGCTTGGCGTTGATAACCAGCTGGCGCAGTGACGGATCGGTGTTGACCCAGCCCACACGGAGGCCCGGGGCGAGGATTTTCGAGAATGTCCGCACCGAGAACAGCAGTGGATCCTCCGGGCTGATCGAGTGGAAACCGGGAATGTCCTCACCGGCGAAGCGCAGTAGCCCATACGGGTCGTCGTCGATGATGACCGAGTCCCACTCGTGGGCCAGTTCCAGCAGTCGTTCCCGTCGTGTCGCCGACATGGTGGTTCCGGACGGGTTCTGGAAATTGGGGATGACGTAGATGGCCTTCGGCTTCCGCCCAGCCTGCTTGATCAGGTCCGGCAGGGCTTCGACCACCATGCCGTCTTGGTCCATTGGCGCCTCGAGCAGTTCCGCGCCGTAGCTGAGCGCGGTGGCGCTGCCGTTCGTATAGGTGGGACTTTCGACCACGACGAGGTCGCCGGGATCGACGAAAATCTTGCAGGCCAGGTCCAGCCCTTGCATGCCGCCGGCGGTAATGGAGACCCGCTCGGCCGAGGTGGGCTCCGCCGTCGTCGATAAGTAACCGAGTAATTGTTCCAGCAGCTGAGGTTCACCCTCGGTGGCGCCGTAGGTGAAGGAGCTGTGATCCAGTTTGGTGCCGGCAATTTCGCGGAAGATCTCCATCGGAATCGCCTCATCCGCGGGGGCGCCCATGGCGAAACGGACAATATCGTGCTTCTGGGCGGCGAGCAGTGACGTGCTGGAGTCAATGACGGACCCCACAAGCTGGTCGGCGCGCCGTGCGAGGGGCAGGGTCTTCGGATTCATCTCAACTCCTAATCTGGGTCAGTCGGCGGGGGAAGCTGGTAAATGGTTCGACGCCGGTGGCAGAGACGCGGAAAGGTTCCGAGAGTTCATAGCCGTAACCCTTCATCCACATCCCGCCGATCAGGTGGAACGTCATATTTTCTTCGAGGACCGTGTCGTCTTCGGAGCGGATGCTGACGGTCCGCTCGCCCCAGTCCGGCGGGTAACCGAGGCCGATCGAGTAACCGAGCCGGGAGGGTTTTTCCAATCCGTGTGCCCAAAGGACGTTGTTCCAGATCCGCACCAAGTCGCGGATCGGCACGCCGGGTTGGATGGCGTCCATCACCGCGTTGATGCCTTCGTCGGCGGCTGAGGAAACCCGGACGAGCTCCTCGGACGGCTCGCCCAGGATCACGGACCGGGCCAGTGGCGTGTGGTACCGCTTGTACGCGCCGGCCAGTTCCAGGACGACGGCCTGCCCGGGCTCGAACCGGTCCTCCGTCCAGGTCAGGTGTGGCGCGTCCGATGCTTCGCCGGTGGGCATCATCGGGACAATCGCCGGGTAGTCTCCGCCGACGTCGGGTGTTCCTGCAATTTGTGCCTGACTGACGGCAGCAACGACGTCGCACTGGCGCGCGCCCACGCGGATGGTGTCCAGGGCGACGCTCATCGCTGCCGAGGCGACGACGGCGGCCTTTCGCATCAGCTCGATTTCGGCAGGGGATTTGATCAGCCGGACCCAGTTCACCAGCTCGAAGCAGTCCACGAAGTCCCACTCGGGAATCGCGTTCACCAGGGCCCGGTAGCCCTTAGGGGAGAGGAAGTGCGCATCCATTTCCAAGCCGATGTACCCGGACGCCGCAGGAGCAATGACGGCGCGCTCGCGGAGCATGAACGACACCCAGTCGAAGGGATGGAGGTGCGGGCGGTGAACGTACCGTTCCGGATAGCCGATGATGTTCTCCACCGGCAGCCAGGAGGTGCGGAAGCCGGGCCTGGCGTCCATCTCCCGGGCGAAGAAAATCATCTCTCCGACGGCGGGGACAAACAGGATCTGCGGCGTGTAGAAGGACCAGGCGTTGTAGCCGGTCAGGTAATTGATATTGGCTGGATCCGCGATCAGCAACGCGGATAACCCCTGCTCCGCCATCCGACGCCGGGTGGCCGCAAGCCGCTCAGCGTACTCTTCCGCCGAAAAGTCCACGGAAAACCTTCTCTCACTCGCCGGTCACAATACTCACGCTACGTCTGCCTTTACCGCCGTAACAAGGGTCGGTCCGGCTATGTCATTCCTCTGCTGGATGGCGGGCGCCGGAATTTCCGTCCAACAACTGCGCCAGGTGCAGGCCTTCGCGTCTTGGTTCGACCTGGTTGACCTGCATCAGGCAACTGAAACCGTCGGTCAGCACCGGAACATCGTCGGCCGTGGCGCGCAGGGCAGGAATCAACGCCTGTTCGGCCACCTGCATGCTGACGTCATAGTGCTCGGCCTCGAACCCGAAGTTGCCCGCGACGCCGCAGCACCCTGTCGCTTCGCGGACATCGCCGACGCCGAGGGCCCTCAGCGCCGAGCGCTGAGTGGCGTCGCCGAAGACCGAATACTCGTGGCAGTGCGTCTGGACGGTAACGGCGGCCGGAGCCTGTCCACCGCTCCATTGTGGCTTCCAGCCACCGGACGCCAGCTCGGAGACGGCGCCGGCGAAGCTGCTGATCCGTGCTGCAACCCGGTGGGCCGCCTCGGTCTGCACCAGTTTGGGTAGATCCTCCTTTAGAGCGGCCGCACAGCTGGGTTCGACGACGACGATGGGCCGGTCGGTGCCGTCGTCGAGCGTTTGGGCTGTCTTGGTGAGGATCTTCTTCGCCGTACCGAGCTGGCCGGTTGAAATCCAGGTCAGCGCACAGCAGGATTCCGCGTTGCACTGCACTGTCTTGCCGGCGCTCTGCAGCACCCGCTGGGCGGAACCGGCGACTTCCGGGCGGAATCCGCGCGTAAAGGTGTCGATGAAGAGCACGACGTCGGCTGGCATGGTGGCGGTGCCGTCAGAGCTTAGTGCCCGGCGCAGGGCTGCCGTCGTCGTGAATTTTGGCAGGGTCCGTTTGGTGGTGAGTCCGCCCAGCCGGGCCGCAACATTCTTCAACGGCGTGGCCAGCACCAGATTGACCAGTGGCGCTGTCCGGGTGGTGATTTTCAGCCACCACGGCAGCCAGCCGAGGGAGTAGTGCGACATCGGGCGGCGCTTGCCAGCGTAGTAGTGGTCATAGAACTCCGACTTATACGTGGCCATGTCGACGCCAACCGGGCAGTCCGTCGAGCAGGCCTTGCAGGAGAGGCAGAGGTCGAGGACTTCCCGGGCCTCCTCGGACTTCCATCCTTCACTGACAGTCTTCGCTCCCCGCACCATCTCCTGCAGCACGCGGGCACGGCCACGGGTCGAGTCCTTTTCGTCGCGGGTTGCGCGGTAGCTCGGGCACATCACGCCGCCGGATTCCGAGCGGCATTTGCCAATTCCGACGCAGCCCTGGACAGCGTGCACGAAGGAGTCCAGCTGACGTTTTTCCTTGCCGGCGCCGTCATTGAGCAGGGCCGCGTCTTGGCCGGACCGGCCGCTGGCCGCCATATCTGTTCCGGGCTGGACCACTTCTCCGTGTACCGGCCGCAGATCGAAACTGGTACGCCATTCCCGGTCCGGAACACCCTCCAGCCACAGGTTGTCCATCATGCTGTCCGGATTCACCAGCGTTCCGGGGTTGAGCACCCCGGCCGGATCCCAAATCTTCTTGAACCGGGCAAAGGCGGCCAGGATCCGGTCTGAGTACATCACCGGCAGCAGTTCCGAGCGCGCCCGGCCATCGCCGTGTTCGCCGGACAGCGAGCCGCCGTGCTTCACGACGAGTTTGGCTGCGGCGCGAACGAAGCTGGCCATGACATTGCGCCCGTGGTCGGTGCGCAAGTCGAAGGTGATCCGCACATGCGTGCAGCCGGCTCCGAAGTGCCCGTACAGCACGCCGTTGAGCTTGAACGAGTCCAGCAGGTCCTGGAAATCGGCCAGGTAGTCGGCCAGCCTTTCCGGCGCGACGGCGGCATCTTCCCAGCCGCCCCACGATTCCCCGCCGCTGTAGAGCCGGGTGGCCAGGCCGGCGCCATCCTCGCGGACGCGCCACAGCGACGCCCGTTCGGCGGTGTCCGGAACGGTCCTGCCTTCGATCAGGCGGCCGTTCTCCTTCAGCCGGGCCAACAGTTCCTCCGCCTGCGCCGCGACGTCACCGGCGTCGTCGCCGTCCAGGTCGACATACAGCCACGCTTTGCCTTCCGGCAGTCCCTGCACCGAATCCGGTCCCCGGCGGACCCGCATGGTTTTGACGATCGCCTCGTCGATGCCCTCAATCGCTGCAGGCTTGAATTCCAAGATCGTCATGACGTCCCTGGCAGCCGCCACGACGTCGTCGTACCCGAGGCTGACCAGCAGTGCGGCCTTGGGGGAGGGGACCAGTTTCACCTTGGCGGAAACCACGATGGCGCACGTCCCCTCGCTGCCCACCAGCGCCCTGGCAGCTGCGAAGTGGTTCTCCGGCAGCAGATGGGCGAGGTGATAACCCGAAACCTGACGCGGAATCTGTCCCAGCTCCAGCCTGAATTCCTTCAGATGGTCATGGGTCAGAATCTTCAGCTCGTCGGTAAGGGATTCGGCCCGCCGGACGGCCTCTTCATCCTGTGGGTCCGTGGCCGTCAGTCCACTCTCCGTGGCGGTCAGCCTGAGCCCATCGGCGGTGACCAGGTCCAGGCTGATGACATGGTCCGAGGTGCGTCCATACCGGACCGAGTGGTTCCCGCAGGCGTCGTTGGCGATGGATCCGCCCAGGGTGGCGCGGCTCTTGCTGGACGGATCCGGCGCGAACGTCAGGGCGCCGCCGGTGGCTTCCTGCAATTTGCGCTGCAGGGTGGAGAGCACGATCCCGGGTTGCACCTCAGCCGTGAGGTTTTCTTCATCGATGGCGGTAATGGCCGTCATATAGCGGGAAAAATCCAGCACAAGACCAGGGCCGACGGCGTTGCCCGCCATGGAAGTTCCCCCGCCCCGGCTGATCAGCGCAGTGCGGCTGCGGGTGCAGAACGCGGCGGTGGCCGCGACGTCGCCGGCATGGCGTGGAAACACCACTCCGAGTGGCCGAACGCGGTAGTTCGAGGCGTCATAGGAATACTCGGCCAGGCAGCGTGCGCTGGTGTCGACGTCGACTCCCGCCGCCTCAAGTTCGCTGAAAGTGCCGTCGGCGGTGATGCCGGGATTGGTCGTCAGTGATGCCATTGCCGCTATCGGGCCTGCCTTTCCGTATCCCCAGTCACAACCATTATGGGTACATCGTCTGTGCCGCCATGATGGATTGTCAACAATCCGCATTGACACTGTGGATACGCGTTCCTAGAGTCATGAAGGTGGCAGCCATGCAGAACAAACCGAAACTCGTCGTCCTCGGCGGCGCAGACCATCCCAAGCCCGCCGGTATGGATGAGATAGAGGCGCGCGCGGATGTGCATTACGCCGATGCGGACTCGCTGGCCGGGGTGATCGAGGGAGCCGATGCGCTGCTGCTGTGGGACTTCTTTTCCTCCGCGCTGAAGGACGCGTGGCCGCATGCGGACAAGCTGCGGTGGGTGCACGTCGCGGCGGCAGGCGTGGATGCAATCCTCTTCGACGAACTTGCCGCGTCCGACGTCGTGATCACCAATGCCCACGGCACCTTCGACCGGCCGATCGCCGAATACGTGCTGGCAGCGGTTTTCGCGCACAACAAGGACTTGTACCGCAGCCACGACCTGCAGCGAGGGCGCACCTGGCAGCACCGGGAAACGCGGCTGGTTGCAGGTTCAAAGGCCCTCGTGGTGGGTACCGGCGGGATTGGGCGTGAAACGGCACGGCTGCTCAGTTCGGCCGGAATTGAGGTGCGGGGAGTGGGCCGCACCGCGAGGGAGAACGACGACGACTTCGGAACCGTGGTCGCGAGTTCCGATCTTGTCGAGCATGTCGGCTGGGCGGACCACGTCGTCGTCATAGCTCCGCTGACAGAGCAGACGAGGAGCATGATCAACGCCGAAGTGCTCGCCGCCATGGACCCGTCGGCGCACCTGATCAATGTTGGCCGGGGTCAGCTGGTGGACGAGGCCGCCCTGATCGAAGCGTTGATGTCCGGTTCGATTGCCGCAGCCTCACTCGACGTCTTTGAAGAGGAACCGCTTCCCGAAGCAAACCCGCTGTGGGATCTTCCCTCGGTGCACGTCTCCGCTCACATGTCCGGGGACGTAATCGGTTGGCGGGAATCCTTAGGGGAGCAGTTCAAGGAAAACGCCATCCGGTGGCTCGACGGCGGCGAGCTCGCGAACGTCGTCGATAAGGAACGCGGGTACGTGTCGGGTTCCAAATAGCCGGGGCGGTAATTGCCGCTTGGGCCAGGCGCCCGGCCCAAGCGCCTGGGCCCAGTACCCCGCCACGACACGAACCTGCCGGCTACCGGTGCTCAGATTTGCTGTCTTTTGTCACACCGGTATCAACGCCGCCTTCCGGCATGGGGAAAATTTGAGTTGGGTGGACCACCAGGGCCGAGCCGCCGCCACGACGGGTCGGTTCGGAGACCGCGGTAAGCAGGCCGTTTGGACCGAACTCGATCGCGGTGGCCGCCCCGATCTCCGCGGCACTGGTGAACTGATCGCCGGAGGCCACCAGGTCGTGTCCGAAGGGTGCGAGCACGGCACCGTAGCGGTCGATGAACTCCGGCTCAGCTGTAACCTCGGGGGTATTCCGCTGTGACGCGCGGGGAGCGGCGATCGCCTCGGGAATCGTCATGCCACGGTCGATCCGGTTGAAAATCATCTGCGAGACCGTGGTGATGATCGTGGAGCCTCCCGGCGTTCCGAGGGCGAGGAAGGGCTTACCTTCCTCCAGCACCAGCGTCGGAGCCATCGACGAACGCGGCCGCTTCCCGCCCTCGATCCGGTTAGGATCGCCTGCTTCGAAGACCGTCGTGAAATCCGTGAGCTCGTTGTTCAGCAGGAAGCCGCGACCTGGAACCAGCATTCCCGATCCGCCGGTCTGTTCGATCGTCAGCGTGTACTCCACGACGTTGCCCCACCGGTCCGCGACGGTCAGATTCGTGGTGGACCGGTTCTCTGTGTCCTCGTCGAGAGAGCCGGAACGGTCAGGCGCGTCGCACACTCCGTCATAGTCGTCGACAGCGCCCGGTGCCACCGGTTTTTCGGCGGCGGTGTCTCCATCGATTGTGCAGGCACGTTCGTCGGCGAACTCTTGGGAAAGCAAATCATCGAGTGGAACCTCAACGAATGCAGCGTCACCGAGATAGGCGCCCCTGTCGGCGAACGCGAGTGCGCTGGCCTCCAGATAATGGTGCAGCGCCGCGCCGTCGTCCATTGAGCTGAGGTCGTAGGGTTCGAAGATATTGAGCGATTCGCCGACTGTTGAGCCGCCCGATGAGGACGGCGCCATCCCGTACACGTCGTAACCGCGGTACGAAACATGGGTTGGGTCCTGGATCAGGGCTTCATAGTCCGCCAGGTCGCTGGGTTTCATGAAGCCGGCGGGGACCGGCAGTTCGGTTGTTGGGCTCTTGGGCGGATTCTGTACCAGGTCGGCGATTTCATCGGCGATAGGGCCGGTGTAGAAGGCTTCCATTCCGGTCCGGCCGAGCATCCGGTACGTCTTCGCGAGTGCTTGGTTCTTGAACACCGATCCCACCTCGGGCGCGTGGCCGCCGGGCAGGAACAGTTTCGGCGTCGTCGTATACGCCTCAAACCGCTCCTGATTGTCCAGCGTCTGCTGGCGGAAGGTTTCGTCGACGACGAAGCCCCTGCTGGCCAGCTTGGCGGCAGGCTTGAGGGCCTCGGCCAGTGAGTACGTTCCCCACTGATCGAGGGCGGACTCCCAGGTCGCCGGCGTACCGGGCACGCCGACCGAGACGCCGCTCGTCACAAGCTCCGGGGTGAAATTGTATGGCTCACCGGTGGACGGATCGATGAACGCATCATCGGGCATAGCCATCGGTGCAGTTTCGCGCCCGTCGATGGTCTCCACCTCGCCGGACGATGCCTCGTAGTGGACGAAGTAGCCGCCACCGCCGAGACCCGCGCTGTACGGTTCGGTCACGCCCAGGGCTGCGGCCGTGGCCACCGCCGCGTCGGTCGCATTACCCCCGCGCTTGAGGACGTCGAGGCCGACCTTCGACGCCTCCGGATCGACCGAGGTGACTGCGCCGCCGTATCCGACACTCGTGGGGGTTTTGTCAGGATAGCGAGGATCGGCGTCGGCGGTACTGGTTCCCAGACCCATCACGGTACCGGCGATGATGATCGCACCTGCCCCGATACCGGCCACAGAGCGTCGCCCAAAACGTGCATGCTGGATAAGAGTTCTCGATTGTGCCATGGCTCCTCCGGAGTGATTCCCCCAACAATGACCCGCCTAGCCTTGATCTTGCACCGTAGTTCACTCTGGCGCAAGAGTTGGGACCAACACCAGCGGGACGCCAGGCCATAGTTCAGGACTCATGCAAGGACGTCCGCGGCGGCTAACGCCCACCGATAATGCTCGTGGCCACGGTGGCAAGCATCGGCCGGGAGGGGGTGGAGCCGAAACTGAAGCCAACCGGTGGCGCGACCGGCCGGAGCCCGCCAAGCGGCGCTCCTTCCCAACTTCCGGAGATTCCCGTGATCCGGTGCAAGTCCCGTACCCCGTAGTATTCCCGGAAGCCGTTACCGGCTGTTCCCGCCGTCCGCACGCCAGGCATCACCCTTGCGGCAAGAGGATCTACAAGCCGAAGCCAGGCAGGATGGGCGGCGATGCTTCCCGGAAGCAAGGAGAGTGCCCGGCCCAGCAGGAGTCGACCACCAATTTCGACGTCGAGCGACAGCGGCCCTGCCTGTAGATTTAGTTTCGGCTGGGAACGAACGACGGTCACCTCGGTGACTTGTATCCGATCGAACCGGTAGATCGTGTTGACGTAATCAGCGATGGCTTGGGTTGGAGCAAGCAGGACGCGCTCGCCATCGGCTTGTTGGAGCATTACGTCCGTGAAGGGCCCGAATGGCGACCGATTCCACAAGCCAATAACAACCCGGACTCCAGAATCTGAGCCCACGCCGGCGATCAGGCCGTCGAAGCGGTCCAAAGACTTCACCATCCAAGGCTAATTCCCAACGACGAACCCCACGTGCCGCCAGCTGTGACGTGCGACTCGAAACCGTGGCGCTGCTCCGGTAGACTTGGTTGGTAAGAGCCCCTTTTTCTCTTACAGAACGGAAGGTTGATACCGTCCGGGTAAGACTCGTAAGGGGCATTTTCGTGCCCTGCATCCGTGCAGGGCCCTTGGCGAAAGCCGCAGCAGAAGGCAGGAGTTTCCATGCCCGCGATTGTGATTGTCGGTGCCCAGTGGGGCGACGAAGGTAAGGGCAAAGCAACCGATCTACTCGGCGGCCGAGTCGACTACGTTGTAAAGCCAAACGGCGGCAATAACGCCGGGCACACCGTCGTCGTCGGCGGTGAGAAGTACGAGCTGAAACTCCTTCCCGCCGGCATCCTCAGCCCGAACGTGGTGCCGATCATCGGCAACGGTGTCGTCGTCAACCTTGAGGCCCTGTTCGAGGAAATCGACGGGCTTGACGCCCGTGGAGCTGACACCTCCCGGCTTCGGGTTTCGGCCAACGCGCACTTGGTCGCTCCCTTCCACCAGGTGATGGACAAGGTCACCGAGCGGTTCCTTGGCAAACGCGCGATTGGTACGACCGGCCGCGGCATCGGTCCGGCGTACATGGATAAGGTCGCCAGGCTGGGTATCCGGGCACAGGACCTCTACGACGAGTCGATCCTGCGCCAGAAGGTCGAGGGCTCACTCCGGCAAAAGAACGAGTTGTTGCTCAAGGTATACAACCGGCGCGACATCAGCGTCGACGAAATCGTTGAGTACTTCTTGAGCTTTGCCGAGCGGCTCAAACCCATGATCGTCGACTCTTCGCTGATGCTGAACCAGGCGCTGGACGAGGACAAAGTTGTGCTGCTCGAAGGGGGCCAGGCCACATTCCTCGACGTCGATCATGGCACCTACCCTTTCGTCACGTCATCGAACCCCACCTCCGGCGGCGCCTGCGTCGGCTCCGGCATTGGACCGACCAGGATCAGCAGAGTCGTTGGCATCGTGAAGGCCTACACGACCCGCGTAGGCGCCGGACCGTTCCCGACGGAACTGTTCGACGAGATGGGGGAGTACCTGCAGAAGACGGGTGGCGAGTTCGGTGTCAATACCGGCCGGCCACGCCGCTGCGGCTGGTATGACGCGGTTCTCGCGCGGTATGCCAGCCGGGTCAACGGGTTCACCGACTACTTCCTCACCAAACTTGATGTGCTTACCGGGCTCGACCGGATTCCGGTCTGCGTCGCTTACGACGTCGACGGCGTACGGCACGACGAAATGCCCATCACGCAGACCGATTTCCACCACGCCGAGCCGATCTTCGAGTACTTCGAAGGCTGGGCCGAGGACATTACCAAGGCCCGGACGTTTGAGGACTTGCCGGACAACGCGCAAGCCTATATCCGGGCGTTGGAGAAGTTGTCGGGTACACGGTTCTCTGCCATCGGCGTTGGCCCCGACCGCGAGCAAACGATTGTGCTGCACGACCTGATCACCGACTAACGGTTCCGGCAGTCCAGACTCTGTGAATGACGGCGCTCCTCGTGTCGGATGGACTCAACTTGTAGGCTTGAAGTCCAACAGAACGTCTGCAGTCAGAGGGGCCCGGCATGAAAGTCAGCGTTGGTCAGTTCAATCCGAGCGGGATTATGGACGAGAACCTCGCCACGATGCGCCGTCTCGCAGAGGAGGCCAAAGCCGACGGTGCGGGTCTGGTCATCTTCCCGGAGGAATCCATGTTCACTGTGGGTTTGGTTGAGGGGAGCTTCATAGCTGCTGTTGATGACAACTGGGCCCGGTTTGTCCAGCAACTCTCGTTTGTGGCGAGCGAAGTCCAGATCGCGATCGTGGCCGGCGGATATGAGTCCAGTGGCGAGGAGCGTCCCTACAATACGCTGGTTGTCGTTGACACCGAGGGGCGGATCGTTGATACCTACCGGAAGCTGCACCTTTACGATGCCTTCTCCTACCAGGAATCGAAGCGGATCAAGCCCGGGGACGGCGGCATCAAGACCGTCAACATTGGCGGCCTGAATGTCGGCGTCATGACCTGCTACGACATCAGGTTCCCGGAACTCGGACGAGCAATGGCGGATATGGACGTTGACCTCATTGCCGTAGCAGCAGCCTGGTTTAAGGGCGATCACAAAATCGAACACTGGGAGTCCATCCTCAAAGTCCGGGCCATCGAAAACACGGTATGGGTCGCGGCGGCCGGGACTTCCAGCGATCACTGCATCGGCCATTCGGTGATTCTTGATCCAATGGGCGTGCCACATGGATACCTCAACGACGAGACGGAAGGCGTCGTGACCGTTGATGTAACCAAGCGGCGCATCGACGAGGTCCGCGAATTCCTGCCGGTTTTGAAGAACCGCCGGTTGAAAAGCTCGCTGGACATCGTCGAGAGCCACTAACGGCGGTTACGCCCGCCGGCGCCAGGTGAGGATTCCGCACGAGAGTCCCAGGCCGAGTGCAATGACTCCGCCAGCCGCAAGAGCCCGGGCGCTGTAACCCGTTTCGGCCAAGTGCTGGCGTTCAACTGGCCGGGATGCCGGAGCTGGAGCTGCCGCCGGAGCCGGAGCAGCCGCCGGAGCCGGGGCGGAACTGGTCGGGACGGGCGCGTCTGCGGTGTAAGCGGGAGATTCTTCGCCGGAGGTCGCCGGTTCTATATCCACGACGGGTTGGATAACTTCAGCGACGCAGACCGTTTCATCCGGCAAACCATAGGCGGACGTAAACGACAATGTCCGTCCATCACCGGGGTAGTGCGCCACGGTCGTGTAGCATCCCGCCTCGGAAAACGGCCCGAAGCTGCCACTTTCGTGCGTCCCATTGGCGGCGGGAACTGTGGATGTGGCGTAGACCGGTGCTGTTTCAGGAACCTCTGCGCTCCGGTCCGGCCTCTGTTTCAACGGTCCATACATCGTTAGCTCAATGACTTCCCCGCCGCTGGAGGCCGTCGGAAAACCGGTTACGGTCACTTCATCGGTCACGACGTCACCGACCTTTGCCTCGTTACGGGACAGGTTCGTGCTGATATCCACCTGCCAGGGAACGAGTGTCGTCTCCTCGGCGATACCGAATTTTCCTTGCCAGGGTTGAATGAATGCGGAGGCGCTTTCCGGCTTCGTGTTTTGTGGGTTGATCGACTCCGTCCAGACGTAGTAGCCACTGCTTTCGAGTGTCAGCGACGGTGTCCTGTACTCACCGGGCCCGTTGACGCGTGTGGTCACCTTGCCGACTTCCGGAGTGCCAGCGGGTATGGTGTTGCTCGGTTGTGGCTTCGTGGGCAGCGGGCCCCACAGCGTGGAGGTGACTTCCACCGACAACGGCTCGCCTGTGGCGGGATGGTGCAGCCATCGGTCCAGCGGATTATCCGCGGTGTCCGCGACTCCAATCTGAAGCACGTCATGCAGTTGGCTTCCCGCTTCGGCCGTCTGTGCTGAGGTCCGGGTGGCCACAGTGGGCTGGAACGCCGGTAAGGCCGCCAGCGCGGCGGTGGCTTTCTGCGGTTCGAGTACGGCTGCCGTGAGCAGCCGCTGCGCGTCTGGCTGGTCGGGTTCAAGCCAACGGACACCGGCCGCCGGAGTGTCTGAAACGGTGACACGCAACTGTCCTTGGCCGAGGCTGGTGCGCTGCAGATCGATGAGCTTGGGTTTTGTGCCGCTGGTCCAACTGATGGAGCGGCGCCCGTCCTCAAAGGTGAATGCATTCGAAACGTCGGCCATAACGGTCAGACCGTCGACGGGTGTGCCGGCCGAGCCGAGAACAGATATCCCTGCCTGGGTAATGAGCCCGGCTTCGTGACCGTCCCCAAGTTCGAAGCGGATGGTGTACGGGCCCGCATTGGAACGTTATTCTTCGGTCATCCACTTGGCGTTCCTGATGACGTTCTCCGGAAGGTTTTCCTCATCGACAATGGCGTTCATTCCAACTGCTCCCCACGCCATATCGGGCGACGTCATAGCCCAAACGGCCAATTGGACCGCTGCAGCAGTCCGGTCGTCGGAAGTGGTGCCCCAACGGTTGAGTAGATAAGACAAAGCGGCATTGCCGGCATCATCGAGCGGTTGTCCGTCACTTCGGATGAAACCGCCGTTGTGGCCCCCGTCGTAGCCGCCGGCATATGGAGGCGCGAGTTTCTTGAAGTCAGTGCAATAGGCGATCCTTCCGGCGTTGTCGCGGTGCTGTCCAACAAAATGTTTGTCGCCCGCAAGCCCGGGCCCCTGCGTCCAGCCGCCGGCGACAGGCGTGGCCTCGGCAGCGGCTCCGGGCATGAGCAGCCAGGCGCACATAATGAGGGCGAGAGCGGCAGCCAGCCGGCTGGTCCAGCGCAACGGGGGGACGGAATCATAGGTCCGCGATGGGACAGTGGAATGCGGCAGCAAGGATCCTCCGGATGAAGTCAAAACGGTTGGTTGTCTGACTTCACTCTTCAGGGACGCAGAGGCTACCGGTAGTGTGCATCGCGGTTTTGTGGACAAGTGCCAGTGCAGGACACATGTGGAGGAGAAGTGGGTCAGGCTTCCGGTTGGTTCTCGCAGTTTTCCCTCAGCCAATCCTTAACCGGCGTCAATGCCTGGTCGAGGGCGTCGTCGTCGAGCCGTGGACTCTGCCGTGCGTCTGCCGTGGTGGGATCTTCGGCATCGCTGGTGCCGGCTCCGACGTCCCTGCCACCGCCCCGTTCACCTGCGGCGAGGCGTTCCCCGAAGGAGTCAATCACCAGCTGAACGTGAGCAAACTCAGACGTCAGCGCAGGTGGGGCAGCTTCTTTCATGTCTTCGATTTTCCCTTCGGAGTTCGCCACGTCGCGTTCACTACCACCGAGGCCCAAGCTCACTGGAAGCAAGGCGATGGCTACGACATCGGCCGCAACGGCTGCGCATGCATCCGACCGGCTTTCATACGAGCCCCATTCGCCCTCGGCGGTCGCCGGGACAGTGGATGCGGGAGACACCGGCGATGGCTCGACTGGAGTCGTCCCGGCAGAACTGGAGGGTCCTGCGGACGCGCTGGCCCCTTCATCCCCGCCGGGGTCGGAGGGATCATCGGTGCACCCAGTGAGCATGACAAGGATGACCAACGCGGCTGCATAAGTCGCCGGGAGCCGGGCTGCGGAATAAGTCGGATTTCCGGCTGCTGAATGTCTCACCGGTCGCCGCCTTTCGCCTCCATATCGGCCTCATTCCATTAATCAACACCCTACGCGCAAAGTATTCTAGGCACGTAGGATGATCATCCGCCGGTGGGGGGAAACGGCGTGTCGAGCTGGCAAATGGAGGATACGCGGTGCGGATGTTTTTCCTGATCGTGCGCGTGACTTTCCTCGTCACCGCCGTTTCAGCCCTCATCTCCCGCGCCGACTGTGTATTTGCCACCGGAACCTGCCTGGCCGCGAATTTATTCAGCTATTTCACCATCCACAGCAACATCATTTTCGTCCTCGTGCTCATGATCGCGATGTATTACGGGGCTCTGTCCATGCATGAGCCGGAATGGCTGACGGCGGTGCGTGCCTTGACCACCACGTACATGATTGTTTCCGGCGTGACCTTCGGCGTGCTGCTCATAAACGCGGAGTTGATGGGCCACCTGTTCCTGGTGCCGCTCTCGTCCAAGTTCCTGCACTTTGTGCTGCCCGGCTACGCCCTGCTGGACTTTCTCTTCGTTCCCGCGCGGCACCGGCTGCATTGGAGCGTCAGCTGGCTCTCCATGGTGTTTCCGCTGATCTGGACGGTCTACACTCTGATCCGCGGGCAGGTGGCCGACTGGTATCCATACTTCTTCCTGGATCCCAATCTGGTGGGGGGATACCAGGTGGTTTCGATTTATGCGGCGTTACTGGCAGCCTTCATCCTGCTGGTGTCATTTATAGTGGTGGCTTCCAGCCGGCTGCCGATAGCGAGGCTCCCTGACGAGTAAAACCGGCAAGCATCTACCGCGATCCGGCCGCAGGTGGAAGGATTGGCGCAAGAGCTCTAAAAGAATCCCGTCAACGCGGATGAGGAGGGGTTCCAGCCATGGGAAAGTCAGACCGGAGTTGGCGAAAGTCCACCGTGATTTCAGTGCTGTGGACAGTTCTTGCCGTAATAGTCGCAGCGGTGATCCTTCGCGCAGCGATACAGAAAGTCATGGGAGTTCCCGTCGCGCTGGAGCCGTTCCAGGAGTTCGGCTGGCCTATGTGGATGGCGTACCTGACAGCCGCCGGCGAAATAATCGGTTCCATAGCCCTGATCATTCCGCGCACGCGTCCGTTTGGCGGGCTGCTCCTGACGCTCATCATGATCGGCGCTGCCTTCACCAACTTCGCCAACGGCCATCCCGATTATGTGATCCTTAACGCGGTCCTGATCGCAGGTTCGCTGCTGCTGGTGTGGCAGTCGCGGGAGAACCTGCGTCTGCCGTCGGGACACGGTCGGCAGACGCACGGAACAAGGCTTAGGACGTGACCTAAGGCCGAGGATCAGTATGCAGCGAAGCCTGGCGCGGGGAGCTTAGGACGTGACCTGGCGCTTGGAGGAAATCACTCCCGTGTTGAATCCGGCCAGGTTTAATCCGCCATGGAAACGCGCGTGCTCGATCTTCACGCACCGGTCCATCACGACCTTCAGCCCGGCGGCTTCGGCATCGCGGGCGACGTCTTCATGCCAGGAACCGAGCTGAAGCCACAGCGTCTTCGCTCCAACGTCGATGCTTTCCTGCAGGACGCCGGGAAGATCGTCATGCTTCCGGAACACGTCCACCAGATCCGGCTTTTCCGGCAGGTCCGCCAGCGAGGCGTAGGTTTTCTGACCCAGGATTTCGTCCACCACAGGATTGACGAAATAGAGCCTGTACGGCGACGAAGACTGGAGGTAGGTCGCCACGAAGTACGATGCGCGGGAGGGCTTGTTCGAGGCGCCCACGATCGCGATCGACTTGGTGTTGCGCAGGATTCCCAGGCGTTCCGGGGCCGACGGCGGCAGCCAGGCTGATGCGGCGGATTCCGGCTTTTCAGCGGTGATGCTCATAGTGTCGCTCCGATCGTGCTCGGTTCGGTGGGTGCAGGGGCAGGGTCCGTGGCGCAACTGTCGGCGGATTCGTCAACCGGCGAGGTTCCATCGGCCTCAACCGCGGCGTCGAGTGCCTGGTCGAGGTCCCAGAGAATGTCCTCCAGATCCTCCAGCCCGACGGAAATCCGAACCAGGTCCTCGGGAATACCCGCGTCGGCCAGTTGTTCGGTGCTCAACTGTTGGTGGGTGGTCGATCCGGGGTGGATCACCAGCGTCCGTGCGTCGCCGACATTGGCCAGGTGGCTGGCCAGCTGCAGCGACTCAATAAACTTTTGACCGGCGTCGCGCCCGCCCTTTATGCCGAAACTGAAGACGGAACCGGGGCCCTTGGGCAGGTACTGCTTCGCCCGCTCAAAGTGCACATGCGAAGGCAGGCCGGCGTAGGTGACGTACTCGATCCGGTCGTCGGCGTCGAGCCATTCGGCTACGGCCTGCGCGTTCTTCAGGTGCTCGTCGATCCGCTGCGGCAGGGTTTCGACGCCCTGCAGCAGCTGGAAGGCCGACTGCGCGGACAGCGATGGGCCAATGTCGCGCAACTGCTCCGAGCGCAGCTTGGTGAGGAACCCGTATTCACCGAAATTGTCCCACCAGCTGACATTGCCGTACGAGGCGACGGGTTCGGTCATTGACGGGAAGTTGCCGTTGCCCCAGTTGAAGCGGCCGGATTCGACGACGACGCCGCCCAACGTGGTGCCGTGCCCGCCGATGAACTTGGTGGCGGAATGGATGACAATGTCCGCTCCGTGCTCGATCGGCCGCACCAGGTAAGGCGTGGACAAGGTGGCGTCGATGATCAGCGGGACACCGGCGTCGTGCGCCACCTTGGCGAGGCCGGCGATATCCGCGACTTCGCCCGAGGGGTTGGCGATCACCTCGGCGTAGACCGCCTTAGTGTTCTCCTGCACCGCGGCGGCGTAGTCGGCAGGGTCCGTTCCGGGGACAAAGCTGGTCTCGATACCGAAGCGGCGCAGCGTCACGTCAAGCTGGGTAACCGTGCCCCCATAGAGTGCTGAAGCGGCGACAATGTGGTCGCCGGCACCGGCCAGCGCGGCGAAGGTGATGAACTCGGCGCTCATGCCCGACGCCGTCGCAACAGCTCCGATGCCGCCTTCCAGCGAGGCGATGCGCTCCTCAAAGGCCGCGACGGTGGGGTTGCCGATGCGGGAGTAGATATTGCCGTACTTCTGCAGGGCGAACAGGTTGGCGGCGTCGTTGGTGTCCTTGAAGACGAACGACGTCGACTGGTAGATCGGCACGGCCCGTGAACCGTGCGTGGCATCGGGAGTGCCGCCGGCGTGCAGGGCCCGGGTGCGGAATCCGAAGGTGCGGTCGCTCAATTAATTGCTCCTACTGGTGTTGCTGTGTTGGTGCGGGTCTCGCTCATGGTGTTTCCTTGTCCGTTGCGGCGAGCACCCGTTGGATGTCGTCGATGCAGGGTTCGTTTTGCAGCGACGTCGTGTCGCCAAGTTCGGCGCCTTCGTACAGTTGGGTGAGCAGCCGGCGCATGATCTTGCCGGAGCGGGTCTTGGGGACATCAGGCACGACGACGACGGCGGCCGGCTTGGCAATCGGCCCAATCTCCCGGGCAACGTGGGCACGGAGCTCGTTCGTCACAGCCTGGGAATCAGTGGAGGCGTTGGCTGCAAGCACGACGAACGCAACAATCGCCTGGCCCGTCTTCGGATCCGCGATGGGCGCCACGCCCGCCTCGACAACCGATGGGTACGAGACCAGGGCGGACTCGATCTCGATGGTGGAGAGCCGGTGGCCCGATACGTTCAGCACATCGTCCACCCGTCCGAGGATCCAGATGTCGCCGTCGTCGTCGTACTTTGCGCCGTCGCCGGCAAGGAACCAGCCTTGCCGGGCATACTGGCGCCAGTACGAGTCCAGATAGCGCTGCGGATTACCCCAGACGGTCCGCGCCATGGCCGGTCCGGTCTTGTCCACGACGATGAAGCCCTGCTCGCCGGTCGGCACTTCAGCTCCGCCGTCGTCGACAATCCTGGTGCTGACTCCAGGCAAGGCGCGGTTGGCGCAGCCAGGCTTGAATCCGGAATCGGTAGGCCGGGGCGAGAGGATGGTGGCGCCGGTTTCGGACTGCCACCACGTGTCGACCACCGGCACTTCGCCGCGGCCGAACTTCTCACGGAACCAGCGCCAGGCCGGGGGGTTGATGGCCTCGCCGACCGTGCCGAGCACGCGGATGGAGGAGAGGTTGTAGTGCTCGGGTACGCCGTCCGGGAACCAGCCCATCAGCGAACGGACCAGCGTCGGCGCGGTGTAGTAGCTGGTGACGCCGTAGCGCTCGATGATCTCCAGATGCCGGCCGGGATGCGGGGTGTCCGGGGTTCCCTCGTAGATCACCTGGCTGACACCGTTGGCGAGCGGGCCGTAGATTTCGTAGGTGTGGGCGGTGACCCAGGCCAGATCCGCGGTGCACCAATGCACGTCTGCATCGCGCTTCTGCGGGTCCGGGTTGCTGAACAGCAGTTCGTGGCTGGCCGCCGCCTGGGTGAGGTAACCGCCGGAGGTGTGCACCAGGCCCTTGGGCTTGCCCGTGGTCCCGGAGGTGTACATGATGAACAGCGGAGTCTCGGCGTCGAAGGCCTCCGGCTCATGGACGTCGGAAGCGGAATCGACGACGTCGTGCCACCAGACATCCCTGCCGGTCGTCCACGGAACGGACAGTTCCTGATTGGAGCGGCGGCCCTTTCCGGAGGTCGCGGTCCCGGCCTTGGAAGTGCGCCGGATGACCAGGACGTGTTCGACGGCGTTGTCCCCGGCCACCGCGGCGTCGGCATTCTCCTTCACCGGCACAGCCTTGCCGCGCCGGAACTGCCCGTCCGTGGTGACGAGCAGCTTCGCGCCGGTGTCCTCGACACGGAAGCGGAGCGCCGCGGCGGAAAAGCCGCCGAACACCAGCGAGTGGACCGCGCCGACCCGCGCGCAGGCGAGGGTGATGACGACGGTTTCGACCAGGACCGGCAGGTAGATGACAACCCGGTCACCCTTGCCGATACCAAGTTGGATCAGCGCGTTGGCGGCCTTGGAGACTTCCTTTTGGAGTTCGGCGTACGTGACTGAGCGGCGGTCGCCGGGCTCGCCTTCGAAGTGCAGCGCGACCTTGCCGCCGCGCCCGGCAGCGACGTGCCGGTCCACGCAGTTCGCGGCGACGTTGAGCTTCCCGCCGGAGAACCACTCGATCTTCGGCACGCTGAGGGCAAGGTCTTCGCCCTCAGCGGCAAGGGCAGCGTCGTAGTCGAGGCCGCTGAGGGGAGCCGCGGACTCAAACGTGTGCGCGGTGTGCCAGGGTTCGTCCCAGTCGAGTTTCCGGGCGGCGTTCTCCCAGTAGGCGATGCGGGCGGATTCGTCTGGCTCCCCGTTGGGGGATGGGTGGGCCGGTACGGCGTCCAGTTCGATAGTCATAGTCGTCTCCATCGGTCCTGGCGGTAGCACCGTCCTGTGCCTCTATGGGGCACCAGGTGGTTGCTGCGGCTTCATCGATCCAGGTCTCTCGGCCGCTCGGGATGGTCAATATTCAAGTTTAGACGGGTAGAGGGTGCCGGGATCAACTTCCGGACGTCATAAACTGAAACGTGAAGCAGCAGGGCAGGCGGGACCGGTTGGAGCAGCGGGGCTAGTGGGGCTGATTGCCAATGCCAATGGTATTCAGGAGGGAGTCGCGGACCCGGACGAAGGCGGACGAGTTGCTGTTCCGTGGCCGCTCCTCGGGAACATCGACCATGTGGACAATGCTCGAGCCGTACCCGGCGCCGTCCGCCGTGGTTGGCTTCGCGCCGTCGTCGTTGCCTGTTTCCGTTGTGCCGCCATCGCCCGTCTTGCCGCCGTTTCCGTCCTTTGGGCTTCCGAGCACGATGATCCGGTCCGCCAGGTGCAGCGCCTCGTCCACGACGTCGGTCACGAGCAGGACGGTGGTGCGGGCTACGCGGTGAATGTCCAGCAGCAGGTCCTGCATCTTCGCGCGGGTCTTTGCATCGAGCTTGCTGAAAGGCTCATCCAGGAGCAGCACGCCTGGATTCCGTGCCAGTGCGCGTGCCAAGGCGGCACGCTGGGCCAGCCCGGCCGGCACATCGCGGGGCCAGTGCTTGGCGAACTGTTCGAGTCCCAGCAGTTTCAGCAGGTCTGCGACCCTGGCCTTGCCGTTCTTGGCGCTGGTTCCAATCGGCAGCCCCATCGCCACGTTTGCCTGCAGGGTATGTTCGGGTGACAGCTGCGCCTCATGTGACGCGACTGCACAACGGTTGTCGACGGCGGAAACCGGGGTGCCGCCGATGGAAACAGTTCCGGTTCCAGCAGTGTCGAGACCGCCGGTGGCACGCAGCAGAGTGGATTTGCCGCATCCGCGCGGCCCGAGGATCGCTACGATCTCGCCGGCGTGCACGTCCAAATTAATATCCCGCAACACCGTCCGGCGGGCATCGCCCGTGCCGAAGTTCCGGTCCACGGCTTTGAACGAAATGGGCAGCGCGTGGGGTGGAGCGATGCGAAAGGGAGAGGACGGCGCGGGACCTGAGGATGCAGGCGCGGATGGTGAGGGAGTGGCCAGCGCCGGTGCGGAAGTGCCTGAACGGCCGGTGGCAGGTGTTACCTGGGTGGGCGCCGCCTCCTGGGCCGCTGCCACATCTTCGCTCATGGATACTCCAGTTGGTCCAGGTGTCCGGCCCGGGACGGGTTGACTATTACTAAACTGGAGAAAGCGTCCCGGCGACAAATCCGGCGCGTAATATTGCGACGCCGTGGCCGCATCAGGGCAGCGGTTCCGCGGATGAGGAGGAACAGTCATGGCTCACACCAATGATCGCGACACCATCAAGAGGTTACTGACGACGGAGGGGCGGTGGGCCGTCGTCGGGCTTTCCACTAATCCCGCCCGCCCGGCCGTTGGGGTGTCGAAGTTCCTGCAGCGGAATCTGGGGATGGAAATCATCCCGGTAAACCTGAAGGGCGAGGACGTCCATGGCGAACAGGGTTACAAGAAGCTCGCGGACATTCCCGGCGGGATCGATGTCGTCGACTGTTTCGTCAATTCCCAGCGGGTCGGCGCCGTGGTGGACCAGGCAATCGAGGTCGGCGCGAAGGCGGTGTGGCTTCAGCTCGGGGTCATAGATGAAGCGGCGGCCGCACGGGCAGCGGAAGCGGGTCTCGACGTCGTGATGGATACTTGTCCTGCGATAGAGGCGCCGCGGCTGGGGCTCTGACCGCGCGAGGGCGCTGGTGCTCCCGATGCGGTTCCTGGCAGGCGCGCGTTCCACCACCGTCCTGCATGCTGACCACCAGCAATGGCCGTCTTACATGTTGGCGAACTTGGCGCGGGCAATCGAGTAGATTCCGAAGCAGATCAGTCCTATCCCGACAAGGCCGAGAATATATGGCCCGAACGGCTGCTCACCCAGTGCTTTGAGGGCTCCGTCGAGGCCCGTTGCTTCCTGCGGATCGGACTGGACAGTGGCCACAATGAACAGCAGGCCGACGGCGGCAAGCGCGACTCCCTTGGCCGTGTAGCCAGTGATGCCAAGCGGGACGGTGGCCTTGCCGATGTGGTGGGGACCAGTGGTTTTGAGGTCTTTAAGGAAGTTCCGGCTGACACCTTTGAAGACGCAGTAGCCGCCCATGCCGATGATGCCCGCCCCGATGGCAATGAGCAGGATCGACCCGGTCTCCGACTTCATCAAGGCGGCGCTGAAGTCGCTCGTGGCCTCGCCGCTGTCCTTCGGCGCGCCAAGAACGAACTGTGCCAGGGAGACAGCCATTGCCGCGAAAAGGATGGCCCGTCCGACGGCGATGAGCCGGTTTTTCTTTTGCACGCGAGGATCTGTGCTGATGCCCTGGAACACGGTTTCGCTGACCTGCCAGAGGGTGAGCGCCACACAGCCGACGAATCCTGCCCATACCAGCGCTTCGCCGAATGGCTGCTGGGCCAGTCTGCCAATGGCGCCGCCCTGGTCGGCCTCACCGGCACCGCCGACGGCGATATGCCAGGCGATGGCGCCGATCACCAGATGCAGCAGGCCGGTGACGATAAATCCCGCCCGGGCAAGCAATTCGAATGGACGCGAATTTGAAGCCCGCCTGGTCTGCTCGGCCGCTGAAGCCACTGGCCCCTCCTTTTTCTGTTGTGGCTCCATTTTGCCACGCGATGCGGCGGAATGAGTGCCGCGATAAGCTCTCGATATGGAAGCTGCCGACTTGAAAAGCGCATGTCTGGCATTGCCCGGAGCCTATGAGGATTTTCCCTTCGGACCGGACGCGTCCGTGTTCAAGGTACGTGCCCCCGGCGGAACGGCCAAAATGTTCGCACTCGCCGACTTGGATGCCCCCGGGCTGAGCGTGAGCCTGAAGTGTGAGCCAGCGCTGGCGGAACAGCTACGCGCTGCTCATCCGGAAAATACCGGTGCGTACCACATGAACAAAACCCATTGGAACGGCGTGCGCTGCGACGGAGCACTGCCAGCGGATATGATCCGGGACATGATTGAAGACTCTTACGATCTGGTGGTGGCCTCACTCCCACGTAAAGACCGCGAATCGCTCAAATGGAGCGGACTTGCCCGGGATACCTCATGCTGACCCAGGAACTGCTCGATATCCTGTGGGATTTTTCCGACCCGGCTGGCTCCGAAGACCGGCTTCGACGGGCCTTGCTCAGCGGCAGGTACGACGACGTCGAGCAGGCTGAACTGGCAACCCAGATCGCCAGGGCGCTGGGCCGGCAGGGGTTGTTCGATGAAGCGAAGGAAGTCCTGGACGAGGTCTCCGAATCGCCCGCGAGCCAGGAGCCGGTGGTGTGGGCACGCGTGCTGCTCGAACGCGGCCGGATACTGAACTCCTACGGACACAAAACACTTGCCACCACGCTGTTTGAGCGTGCGGCCAACCATACTGCTCTGCACCACCTGATATTTCTCGGAGTCGATGCCCTGCACATGCTGGCTATCGCCGATCCCGCGCACGCCGAAGGTTGGACGCTGAAGGCCCTCGATCTGGCCGACAACGCGCAGGACCCGCGTACCGCCCAATGGTCTATCTCCCTGCACAATAACCTGGGCTGGCATTTCGATGACGCCGGTGACCATTGGGCCGCGTTGCATCACTTCCGGCTGGCTAAAATCGCCTCCGATGAATGCGGCACAGATGCGCAGAAACACATTGCTCAATGGACCGTCGGCCGGTGTCTTCGGGCGATGGGACGGTACGAGGATGCACTGGAAATCCAGGAGGAGCTCGACGCGAACGACCCCGAGGATCCGTATGTGAAGGACGAACTGAACGAGCTCCTCCGGGCCATGGCAGATTCGGATTCCGAGGGCGGCGCCGGCGCATAGCTCACCATGGGTAGGCCCATCGACGGAGCCCAAACTCGGGTAGGACGGATTCTGGTGCACAATATGTGTTCGTCCCAGGATGCACCGAACCCTACTGAGCAATATGTGTCTGTCCGGATGTCGTATCCCACACGTACTGTTCACCAGATCTGAGTGGTGCGTCCGGCTGACAGGGCAGGCGCGACCTGTGGAAAACTCCTGCACGGCCTCGTCGACTGTTGCATACTGGCGGAATGCGCCGGCCGGATCCTCTGCCTGAACCACTGAACTCCCAATCATTCACAGTCCGTGATGGCTTGGCACGCGGAGCGTCGAGGAATCAACTGCGGAACCGCCGGTTTACCATTGCTGGCCGGGGGATCCGCCTGCACGCCATTTCTGGTTCCGGCGGTGAATCGGGCGAGGACCCGTATGCCGAACTGGTTCGTCCATACACCCGCATAACCGACCGGACAGCCGCTTCTCATTTGACAGCCGCTCGATTGTGGCAGTTCCCCTTGCCCGCCTGGGCCGAGTCGGTGGAGAAGTTTCATATTAGTCGCGAACTGGGCGCCAGTTTGCCTCGCCGCGAGGGCGTCATAGGCCACTTATCCCGCATACTTCCGAATGAAGTCGTTTGCATCAACGGGACGTACATGACGACACGGCAACGAACCTGGCTGGATCTGGCAGAGATGCTCGGCCTCGATGATCTCACCGCTGTCACTGATCACCTCATCCGCATTCCCCGGCAATATTTCGAAGGCAGGGAGTTGCCATATACGGACAAGCAATATCTTTCGAAAATGGTCGCATCTCATCCAGGCAAGAAAGGTGTTCCGCTCGCGCGTAAGGCCCTCAGCCTCAGTAGGGTTGGATCGGATTCAGCTCCTGAAACCAAGCTACGTCTCGCCATCGTGCGGGCGGGCCTTCCGATTCCAGAAGTGAACGAGCCGATTATTGATGCATCCGGGATTGCCATTCCTGAACCTGACTTGTCGATCCGCGCTTACGGTATCGCCGTCGAATACGAGGGCGCTGGCCATAGTGATCCCCGGCAGGTCGAGCGGGACATCGCCCGGACAGAACGGGTGGAGGCGGCTGGTTGGATCGAGGTGCGTGTGTCGAGACGGCACATGATCGATGACGCCCGGCCAGCTTGCGAAAAGGTCAGAACAGCGCTGATAAGTCGGGGTTGGGCACCGAGATGAATGGGCTAACCGGAGACGATTCCTCCGAGGCGGATCCTCAGAACCACGCGTTACCTCCTGAAGAGACTCGATAGCTGGTTTATCGCCATTCCTGAAACCTTGTGGTTGACAGTTGTGGTGGGAATCGGCATTGAGAGCAACACATATTGTCCACCAGATCCCTCAAGGGCGGGAAACGAACACTTATTGCTCACCAGAGGTGGATCTGGACGGGCGGGGACAGGATATCCCCAACCGACCGGCTACGGCGGCGTCGGCGTTTCCTTCCGACCGGAAGGAAACGCCGCAGAGAAGATGGCGGATACCGCGCCATCAATACCCCGCGGGCCTAGCCGAAGTAAGCGGGGAGAGTTCCTTCGTGGGCCTCGCGCAGTGCGGCGAGGGAAAGCGTGAAGTATCCCTGAACGTCGAGGGTGGGTTCGGCGGTGCTCTGCTGGTGGTTACCGGTCATGGACGCACCGGCACCCGGCTGGCTAGTCCCACTGGGGGCGGTGCTTCCCGGACCCACTGGCGGGTTGTCGACGACGCCGATCCGCAGATGCGGGAAGCCGCGGGCGGAGCACATGTCGGTGAACCGTACCTCCTCCGAGCGGGCAACCGAGACGACGGCGCGTCCCTGGGACTCGCTGAAGAGCGCGGTAAACGCGTCGATGCCGTCCCGTTCGCAGAGCTCGTCGATCCCGACCCGAGCTCCCACGTTGAAGCGCAGCGCCATTTCGGCCAGCGTCGCGGCGAGGCCGCCTTCGGAGAGGTCGTGGGCGGCATCGATCATGCCGTCACGGGAGGCGTTGATCAGCAGTTCGGACAGTGTCTTCTCCACGGCGAGATCAACGGCCGGCGGCTGGCCGCCCAAATGGCCTCGCAGGTTTGCCCATTCCGACCCGTCCAGCTCGTCGGCGGTGGTGCCGAGCAGATAGATTGCCTGCCCATCATCACGCCAGCCCGACGGCGTGCGGCGGGCGACGTCGTCGAACACGCCAAGGACACCGACGACCGGGGTGGGAGGGATGGCAACGCCGCCGGTCTGGTTGTAGAGGGAGACGTTTCCGCCCGTCACGGGCACGCCGAGCTCCTGGCAGGCGTCGGCCAGGCCACGGATGGATTCGGCGAACTGCCACATCACTTCCGGATCCTCGGGGGAGCCAAAGTTCAGGCAATCGGAGACCGCCATGGGCTTCGCCCCGGACGTGGCGACATTGCGGTACGCCTCCGCCAGTGCCAGGCGGGCGCCCTCGTAGGGGTTCAAGTAGCTGTAGCGGCCATTCGCGTCGGTGGAGAGGGCAATGCCGAGACCGGTCTGCTCGTCAACGCGGATCACACCGGCGTCGTCGGGCATGGCCAGGGCGGTGTTGCCTTGCACGTAGCGGTCGTACTGGTTCGTCACCCAGTCTTTGGAACACATGTTCGGCGACGAGATCAGCTCCAGCACGGCTGCAGAGAGCTCCGCCCCGGACTGCGGTCGGTCGCGGTACTGGGCGCTCGCGGTGAAGGATTCGGACTGCAGCCCGTCGAGCCACTCCGGCCGGTGGAAAGGCCGATCGTAGACCGGGCCCTCGTGGGCAACCGTCTTCGGGTCGACGTCGACAATTTCCTCGCCCTCCCACTCGATGATCAGCCGGCCGGTGTCGGTGACCTCGCCGAGCCAGGAGTACTCGACATTCCATTTGTCCATGATGGCTTCAAACGCCGCAGCGTTCTCCGGCGTCACGACGGCCATCATGCGTTCCTGCGACTCGGACATCAGGATCTCGCCCGGTGTCAGAGTCGGGTCGCGCAGGAGCACGTTGGTCAGCTCGACGTGCATCCCGCCCTCGCCGTTGGAGGCGAGTTCCGACGTCGCGCAGGAGATGCCAGCGGCGCCGAGATCCTGGATGCCTTCGACGACGGAGGCCTTGAACAGTTCGAGGCAGCATTCGATCAGGACTTTTTCGGCAAACGGGTCGCCGACCTGAACGGCGGGGCGCTTCGACGGCTTCGTGTCGTCGAAGGATTCCGATGCCAGCACCGATGCTCCACCGATTCCGTCGCCGCCGGTCCGGGCGCCAAACAGCACCACCTTGTTGCCCACACCGGAAGCGTTGGCCAGCCGGATGTCCTCATGCCGCATCACCCCCACGGCCAGTGCGTTGACCAGCGGGTTGCCCTGGTATGCGGAGTCGAAGACCACTTCGCCGCCGATATTGGGCAGGCCCAGCGAGTTCCCGTAGCTGCCGACGCCGGAGACGACGCCGTGCACCACCCGCTGGCTGTCGGGGTGGTCGATCGCGCCGAAACGCAGTGCATCCATCACCGCAACCGGGCGGGCGCCCATCGAGATAATGTCGCGGACAATGCCGCCGACGCCGGTGGCCGCACCCTGGAAGGGCTCGACCATGGAGGGGGAGTTGTGCGACTCAATCTTGAAGGTCACCGCCCAGTCATGGCCAATATCGACGACGCCGGCGTTCTCGCCAATGCCGACCAGCAGGTGTTCCTTCATCGCCTCGGTGACCTTGTCGCCGAACTGGCGCAGATGCACCTTGGAGGACTTGTAGGAGCAGTGCTCGGACCACATCACCGAGTACATCGCCAGCTCTGCGGCTGTGGGACGGCGGCCCAGGATCTCCACGACCCGCTGGAACTCGTTCTCCTTCAGCCCAAGTTCCGCCCATGGCAGCTCGGTTTCAGGAGTGGTGGCGGCGTTTTTGACCGTGTCGAGGTTGAACTTCTCAGTCATGCTTCCCTTACCGAGTGACGAGCGAATGAAGTACAGAGGTGAACAGGCCGAGCCCGTCGGTGCCGGAGGCCAGTGGCGTGTCACCGAAGCGTTTATCTGACCCGGAAGAGTCGGGACCGAAGCCGGCCTCGACGGCGTGCTCGGGGTGCGGCATCAAACCGACGACGTTGCCCTCGGCGTTGGAAATGCCGGCAATGCCGCGGCGTGAACCGTTCGGGTTGCCGCCGGCGTAGCGGAAGACCACCCTGCCTTCGCCCTCGAGCTCGTCGAGTACGTGCTCGTCCGCGATGAACTGACCGTCCTGGTTTTTCAGCGGAATTACGATCTCCTGGCCGTCACTGAACTGGTTGGTCCAGGACGTCGAGGCATTCTCCACGCGGAGCCGCTGGTCCCGGCACATGAAGTGCAGATTTTCGTTCTTGATCATCGAGCCGGGCAGCAGATGCGCTTCCGTGAGGACCTGGAAACCGTTGCAGATTCCCAGCACCGGCAGCGGCGCAGACGGGGCCTTCGCGGCGTCGATGATCTCGTCCATCAAGGGTGCGAACCGTGAGATTGCGCCCGCGCGCAGGTAGTCGCCGTAGGAGAAGCCCCCGGGGAGTACGACGGCGTCCACGTCTTTCAGGGATTCGTCGCCGTGCCAGAGGCTGACCGCGGTTCCGCCGGCCAGCGCGACGGCACGGGCGGCGTCGCGGTCATCCAGTGTGCCGGGAAAAGTAACGACGCCGATCCGGGCCCCGGAGATGGAGCCTTCGAACGCGTTGACCGAGTCCTCGACAGGCGACGCCGTCGAACCTGTTTCCTGAGCCGTTGATGTCACCGGGCGGCTCCTGCTGCTCCGGCGCTGCCGTCCGCGGGGGATGCGTCGTCGAGGACCTCAACGCGGGTGACATCTTCGATCACGGGGTTGGACAGCAGGGTGGTGGCGGCGGTGCGGGCGTGTTCCAGGACCTCGTCGGTGATCTCGCCGTCGACCGTCAGTTCAAAGCGTTTGCCCTGACGTACTTCGCTGAAACCGGACAGGCCGATTCGGGGCAGAGCTCCGGCGATGGCCTTTCCCTGCGGGTCCAGGATTTCAGGCTTGGGCATGACATCGACAACGATCCGGGGCATCCGGTCACTCCTGTATGGGTCTTTGTTCCAGGCGGCAACGGCTCAAGCCGGCCAAGGTGCGATCCCAGTCTACCGGCCGCCCTTCTGAAGGCAGGAATCGTGACCTGCTTACATCACGCCACCGGGACCGAGGACGGGCTCCATGGCTTCCCAGCGGTCGATTTCGCAGCCGTTCGTGCGGGCGAACTCTGCCTCCACAGGCCGGTTGTCGATCGTTCCGAGGACCACGGCGGTCTGTGGTCCGCCGTACTGCTGTGTGCACTGGAGGGTGGGGTCAGGCTTCGTAAAGAAGAGAGCGCGCGCGGATTCTTCCATCAGGACGCAGGCCTCCTTGGGATCGGGAACGTTGGAGGCGCTCCCCGGCGTCGTCCCATCACACTGCAGCAGGTATTCCTGTGGCGTGGCGCCGGGCTCCGGAATCACCGTGATCCGGAGCTCGACATTGAAGTTCCCGTCGTCCGGCTCGGGGGCAGGGCTTGCAGGAGATGGGGACGACGTCGGAACGGCAGCAGTTTCGCTGGGCGGCGGGGAATTTGGTGCCGGGGACGTCGGTGCGGTGGCCGGGGTTTTCGGCGTCGGAGCTTTGCTTGCGGGTTCGGTACCGAGGGAACCACCGCAGCCTGCCAGCAACAGGACGGTGACGGCGGCAACGGCAAAACGGGGAGCAGCTCGAAGATGGCGCACGGCCGAGGCTGGTTTCATCGAGCTCTCCTGTCCCTAGGATTAGAGCCTAACGAGGATCAGGAAATTCCTCGACAACTTTGAGTAACGATGCGCGTAAGATCTGCGCCTCTTCGGAAAATCCGCGTTGCGCTGCGACGTATTCGGCCTTGCCCTCAGGCGTTTCAATCCGGATCGGCCCATACCCCCACTCGGCCAAATCGTACGGAGAGGCCTGCATGTCCATCCGCCGGATCCGCCAGGACAACTCGAAGCAGTCCATCAGCAGCTCACTCGGAACGGCCGGCGACAGCTTGTAGGCCCACTTGTACAAGTCCATGTTCGCGTGCAGACAGCCAGGCTGTTCGAGATCCCGTTGAGTTTCGCGCGTCGGTTGCAGCTCATTTTGCGGAGCGGCTTTGTCCGTGAAGAAGCGGAACGCGTCGATGTGAGAGCACTTGATCCGGCTCTTTTCCACCACCTGATCGGTGCCGTCGGCGCCGAGCCGCAGCGGCAGGTACTCGTGCCGCACGTCGTCGGCGTCCAGCTTGTACACCATGGCCCATTCGTGCAACCCGAAACATCCGAGATTGGCCTTCCTCGCCGCTGTGCGGCCCAGAATAATCCGGCTGAAATCGACGGCCTCCTTCCGGTCGATGGTGAACCGGGGCAGGTCCAGGACCACCGCCGTCGTGCCGGGAGCCAGTCCAAGGGCGGGCAATTCGCCGTCGTCGAGCCGGCGGTAATGTTTCCAGGCAGCGCGTTCAGCGGCAGCATCACCGGTAAGTACGACGCCGGGACCCGGGTGCCAGCGGCGCAACTGGCCTGGTTTGTGGTTGTAGTAGGTGAAGAGGAAATCTTCCACCGGATGCTTCCGGCCCGCCGAGCGCCGCTGCAGGTAGGGATCGGCAAACGGGCGGACCCGTTCGTGGTGTGTCCGCTCGCGTTGCTGCCATCCGTCCTGGCTCAGCACGGTGGCGGAAAGCGTCTCAGCTGGCGGCATCCAGCTCTTCCCCACTGTCCGGGTCCTCCCCGGTATCCGGGCGCTCCCTGGTGGAGTGCGTGGCGGCAATAATCCGCCGCATCATGGCATGCAGCTCCTCCGCGTCGGACCGGTCGAGCCCCAAACGCTCGCCCATGATCGCTGGCACAGCCAAGGCGCGTTGCCGCAATGCCGCGCCTTCCGGCGTCAGCTGCACCGCCAGCGACCGCTCGTCGGCTGGAAGCCGGCGGCGGGTGATCAAACCGGAAGTCTCGAGCCGCTTCAGGAGCGGGGAAATGGTTGCCGGTTCCAGCATGAGTGCCGAACTCAGGTCCTTGACCGTTCTGGGACTCCGTTCCCACAGTGCCAGCATTACCAGGTACTGGGGATGGGTGAGGTTGAGCTCAGCCAGCACCGGACGGTACGCGGAGATGATTGATCTCGACGCGACGGAGATCGCAAAACAGAGCTGGCGTTCCAGAAGCAGGTCGTCTTCGTCCTGGGCGGGCGTGGTCTGTGTCATGGCTTTCGATTCTACCGCGCTGCGGAAAGCAGGCGATGGCTTCACGGATTAGTTAGGGCACTAATTGTTAGCGTATCATTGAAGGTCAGGGAGCGTTGCGTGAAAGGATCCAGCGACATGGCTAAAGGCGAGAGTTTCGCTAGTCGGATGATGCGCCGTACCGGCGTCCTCCGGCACATCTTCGGCCCTGCGGCTGTGGGCGACTTGCGTGAGCCGGTGAAGGCGCCGACGGATGAGCAGCGACGGGAACACGACGATCAAATGTCCCGGTTCACGGTCGAGAAATTGCCGAACGGCCAGGTCTATCTGGTGGCCAAAGACCCGACAGACGGATCGAACCTGCGATAGTACGGATCGCCTCCCAGCACGTCCTGCCAGGAACGTCCGGCTACCGCCCCGGAACGTCCGGCTACCGCCCGGTTCCGCCGTAGACCGTCGCTTCGCTTTCGCCGTCGAGGTCAAACGCCTTGTGAACGGCCTGGACCGCGGAGTCGAGCAGATCGGCACGGGTAACGACGGAAATCCGGATCTCCGACGTTGAAATCAGGTCAATGTTGATCCCGGCGTCGGACAGCGCCTTGAAGAAGCGGTGCGAAACACCCGGGTGGGAGCGCATGCCGGCACCGATCAACGACAGCTTGCCGATGTGGTCGTCGTACTGGATGGAATCGAAGCCGATTCCGGGCTGCGCCGCTTCCAACGCTCCCAGGGCCTCGGCCCCTTCGACCATCGGAAGCGTGAACGAAATGTCCGTCCGTCCGGTGCCCTTGGTGGACACGTTCTGCACGATCATGTCGATGTTCGTGTGAGCGCCGGCGATGACTCCGAAGATCTCCGCTGCCTTGCCGGGAATATCCGGGACGCCGACGACGGTGACCTTGGCTTCGGAACGGTCATGGGCCACGCCGGAAATGATGGGCTGTTCCAAGGCAACTCCCTCTGAGATGGTGATTTTGTCGCCGGGATTGGGGATGACCCACGTTCCCTCATTCCGGCTGAATGATGAGCGTACATGCAACGGCAGGCCGAACCGGCGCGCATATTCGACCGACCGCAGGTGAAGTATTTTCGCGCCCGCGGCCGCCATCTCCAGCATTTCCTCACTGGAGATCCGGTCAATCTTTTGGGCGGTCGAGACGATTCTTGGGTCGGCGGTGTAGATGCCGTCGACGTCCGTATAGATCTCGCAGACGTCGGCGTCAAGGGCGGCAGCCAAGGCCACGGCAGTGGTATCCGATCCGCCGCGGCCCATGGTGGTGATGTCATTGGTTTCCCGGCTCATCCCCTGGAAGCCGGCAACGATGGCGATATGGCCCTTGGCGAGAACGGTCTGCACCCGGTGCGGGTCCACTTCAACCAGACGCGCCTTGCCATGGATCGCATCGGTCATCAGGCCGGCCTGGCTGCCGGTGAATGACTGGGCCACTGCACCCAGGGAGTCGATAGCCATGGCGAGCAACGCCATCGAAATCCGTTCCCCTGCGGTCAGGAGCATATCCAGTTCGCGGGCCGGCGGAGCCGAATTGACTTGGGCGGCAAGGTCAAGGAGTTCATCGGTGGAGTCTCCCATGGCCGAAACCACAGCGACTACTTCGTTTCCCTCACGCTGCCTGTCGACGATCCGCTGCGCGACACGCTTGATGCCCTCGGCGTCGGACACAGAGGATCCACCGAATTTTTGGACAATCAAGCTCATAGACACATTCTCGCTGAGTGTAGGAAATGGAAGCCAGGGCGCCATCGACGGCGCTGCACAGTCATTCTAGCGGTGACTGTTGGTGGCGCAGGAATTAGAAGACGTAACGTGGGCACGGCGATCGGCCTCACGCCGGCCGCCGAGCCCACAATTCAGGCGTTTATACGATGGCGTGGAGGAACTTCTTGGTGCGTTCTTCCTTGGGGTTGCTGAACAGCACTTCGGGCGTATCCTCCTCGACAATGCGACCGCCGTCGAACATCATCACGCGGTTGGAGACGTCCTTGGCGAACTGCATCTCGTGGGTGACGATCAGCATGGTGATGTCTGTGGTTTCGGCGACCTTCCTCAGCACGCCCAGAACCTCACCCACGATTTCCGGGTCCAGTGCCGAAGTTACCTCGTCGAGTAGGAGGATATCCGGGTCCATAGCCAGAGCACGTGCAATCGCAACACGCTGCTGCTGACCGCCGGAAAGTTCCAGCGGATGCTGGTCGGCCTTGTCCTCCAGTCCAACCTGCTTCAGCAGTCCATGGGCTTTCTCCTTGGCTTCAGCCTTGGATATCCCCAAAACGTGGACCGGTGCCTCGATGATGTTTTCAATCACCGTCATGTTGGGGAACAGGTTGAACTGCTGAAACACCATGCCGATCCGCTTGCGGATTTCGTTGCGGTGTTTCTCCTTCAGCGCAACGCGCTTGCCATCGCGCAGTTCGTACGTCAACGGATCACCTTCGACGTAGATATACCCCCCGCTCAATTCCTCCAAGGTCATGACCAAACGGAGGATTGTCGTCTTGCCGGAGCCACTGGGGCCAATCAGGGTGACACGGTCGCCCTTGGCGACAGAGAAGTTGAGGTCTTTGAGGACGACATTATCGCCGAACCGTTTCTCCACATCCTCGAACAGGATGGCGGGACTGATATCAGTACTTGAAGGCAAGGCGCTTTTCCAATCTTCCAATAAGCAGAGCGGTGGGATAGCTGGCGGCGAGGAAAATGATGGCAATTAGCGTCAGGGCCTCCGTGTACCTGAAGGTATTGCCGCCGTAGTTGAGACCGGTCCGCACCAGTTCCTCCAATCCAATAATGATCAGAAATGGAGTGTCCTTGAACATGGAGATGGCGTAGTTACCCAGCGCGGGTACCGTGTTCCGCAGAGCCTGAGGAATGATCACCGCCCGCCATGTGCGGCCCTTGGGCATGGAAAGCGCAGTTGTGGCTTCCCACTGTCCTTCAGGCACGGCGTCGATCCCCGCTCGATAGACCTCCGCCATGTAGGTGGAGTAGTGAATGGCGAAGACGACGATGCCGACTGTCAATAGTGTCAGATTCGTAAAGGTGTAAGAGACAAGCAACAACTGCACCACGATGGGCGTCATCCGGATGAAGTCCACAGTGAACTTAAGCACCACGTCCACCGGCTTGGGCACTGACCGCCTCAGCATAGCGATAATCAGGCCGAGGACAGCTGCGACGGCGGTGCTGGCCACGGTGACCACCAGAGTCACCTGGAGAAAAGAGAGCAGGAGTTCGGGCAGCACTTCCCAAACGGCTGACCATTGCCAGCTGAAGTCGGTCACGCCGGTTCCCCCGTTCCCGCTGTTGTACGTGGCGGCTTAAAACTCAGTATCTCGCGCAATGATTCTCCGCGTCCCAAGCGGTGCTTGGCCCTCACCTCAAGCACGTTCATCAACAGCGTCAGCAGGTAGGCGATGATGAAGTAGCCGCCAAGTCCGACCAGCCCGTAGGCGAACCAGGTGCTGGTGTCCAGCCGTAGCTGGTCCACGTGGAATGTTAGGTCATTGATGAGGATGTAGCTGACGATGGCGCTGCCCTTGAGCATGTGGATCAGCAGGTTAGTCAGCGACGGGATCATCAGTGCCCACGCTTGGGGAAATATGATCCGCCGCATCCGGTGCATCTTCGACATGCTCAGAGCCTGGGTGGCTTCCCACTGGCCCTTCGCTACGGAATTGATCGAACCGCGGACCACCTCGGCTCCGTAGGCGCCGTAGTTCAATCCAAGTGCGAGAATAGCGACTGTGACGGGATCCATCCGGATACCAAAGACAATCGGCAGCACATAGAAGAACCACAGGAGCTGTACGACCAACGATGTACCGCGGAAGAGTTCGATAATCGTGCGCGCAATTCCGCGTAGGACGATATTAGGTTGCCGGGCCATCAATCCCAGGATAATAGCGATTATTATGGCCGCGGCGGCGCCACCGATAGTCAGGCCCAAGGTCGCCCAAACCCCGTCCAGAATGCGCGGCAGCGCCTCCGACAGCTCTTCGAAATTAGTAGCCATGGGGAAGAGAGGTTATCCTGCTTCTCCGCACAATTCCTCTGTGGTTAGGTCCTTGGGTGGAAGGTTTTCGGCGGTGAAGCCGTATTCTCCAACAACCCCGAGGTAGGTGTCCTCGTCGGCGAGAACGTTCTTCTCCAGTTCCTTGTTGTATGCCTCGCGTAACTTGTCGTCGCCCGGGCGGAATACCGTTGCGCCCGAGCCAACCTGCTCCTCGCCATCGATGACGGCTGTGAAGGCCTGCGTGACTTCAATCGGCACGTTAGGATTGTTATCTGCCATGTAATTCAGCGAAATCGCGGTCATGGCGAAGGCATCCGCCCGGCCGTTGGCTACGGTATCCATACCAGTCTGTGCGTCGGGTACGGAGGTCACGCCTTCAATGCCCAGGGACTCTGCATATCCGGATTCAATGCCGCCGGCCAGCACGGCCAGTTGAACATCTTCCTCGGAGTTGACGACCGATTGCAGGTCACTCAGGCCAAGTGGGTTGCCCTCTTCAACCATCAATGCCGTGGTGTACATAATGGTCGGCAGGCTGAAGTCGGCTTCTGCGCACCGCTCGGGAAGGATGGACATCCCTGCACTGATGACATCGAACCGACCCGCGTTCAACCCCGGGATCAGTGCGTCCCAATCGACCAGTTCGGCTTCGACATTCTCCACTCCGAGGCCGGCGAAGACTTCCTTGGCGATGGCCACCGATCCGCCTTTGAGATCACCATCATCGAGGAAGGAGTACGGAGCCTCGCCGGCAATGCCGACCTTGACGGTGCCCGCTTCCTTGATCTGCTCAAGCGTGTTACCGCCCTCGGGCGCACCCCCGCCGCCACCGTCAGAGCCTGAGCCGGAACCGCAACCGGCGAGGAGCCCCAGCGCAAGAACGCTGGAGGCTGCGACGCCGATGCGCCCAGCGGAGTTAAAACGTGATTTCATCATGTGCCTCTTTCGGTCGTTGCGATGGGACGAAGCCACCGAGCCTGCCCCCAAAGGCTTGACCCAGCCGACCCGACCCGAAAAACGGTCATGGATCTTGGTCTACGGTAAACAATGATTGGCACCACATACAATATTTAAATCCGTATGTAGAATTGTCTACAAATACAACTTATAGACCTTTTTTCGCCCGGTCACCAGCACAAAATGATTAAGGTTTCGCGCTGGTAGGCGATTTCTTTCCGGGATAACGATTCGGTTACGGTTAGTGCGGACCAGCAAGGTCCGTCGGTTGGCGGCGTTCAGCGGCCGTGGTGTCGAAAGTTAGGACGCAGATGGCCCAACATATATCGCCTGCCGGAGCTCCAGCAGTCTTTCGCGTTCCCCGTGCCTCAACAGTTGATCTGATTGCCAGGGAGCTCCGTAACGCAATCTATTCCGGCGCCCTCAGCGTGGGAACACAACTGGGCGAAATCGAAATTGCCCAGCAGCTCGGTGTGAGCCGCAGCCCGTTGCGTGAAGCGGCCCAACGGCTCGTGCAGGAGGGGCTTCTGACCGCGACCCCCGGGCGTGGGCTGCGCGTCAGCGTCGTCGAGGGCGGGCAAATACATGATCTCTACTCGGCACGGAAAGCCGTGGAATCAGAGGCTGTCCGGCTGCTGATTGAGACCGGGGACCCTGACGCGGTGGCCGCCGTCGAAGCCGCCTACGAAAAACTTGTGACCGCAAGCCAGGGGCGGGATCCGCGCACTATTGGCGACTCGGATCTGGATTTCCACTGGGCACTCGTGGATGCCTCAGGCAGTCAGCGGCTTCGCCAATACATGTCCACGCTGGTGCTCGAAACGAGGATTGCCAGCTTCAGTGTCAGCCAGGGCTACGTTGTCCGCCGGAATATCGCGGAATCCCATGACTCGATTCTGAAGGCTATCCGGGCCGGTGATGCCGAGGCCGCCGTCGCCGCTGTCCGGGCGTTGATGGACAAGGCGGTAGCGCGGTTGACCGGAGGTGATCCGGACGACCTTGATGTAGAGACGGTCGAGGAACCACACCACACCGGGGCTATCACCCTTGAGCGGATTGCGCAGCGCTGAACAAGCTGCCCGACGGCAAACTATGGACGTTGCCGTTAGCTGTTAACGCTGCGCCGGCCCTCGAAGGCGCGGCCAAGCGTGACCTCGTCCGCGTACTCCAGGTCGCCGCCGACCGGCAGCCCCGAGGCCAGCCGGCTGACGGTGATACCGATGCTTTTGAGCAGCCGTCCGAGATAAGTCGCGGTTGCCTCGCCTTCCAGATTCGGGTCAGTGGCAATAATGATTTCCTGGATTTGTTCATCCGAGAGCCGGGTCATTAATTCACGAATTCGCAATTGCTCGGGCCCAATACCGGCGATCGGATTAATGGCGCCGCCCAGCACGTGATACCTACCCTTGAAGGAACGGGTCCGCTCGACGGCAATAACGTCCTTCGATTCCTCGACGACGCAGATGATGCTGGGGTCGCGGCGCGGATCCCGGCAAATGCTGCAGGTTTCCTGCTCCGTGACATTGCCGCAGATTTCGCAGAATTTCACCCGTTCCTTCACCGTGGTGATGGAGGCGACGAGCCGCTTCATGTCTTCCGGATCGGCTTCCAGAATGTGGAAGGCAATCCGCTGGGCCGACTTTGGACCCACCCCGGGCAGGCGGCCGAGCTCGTCAATAAGCTCTTGAACGGCACCTTCGTACACGGAACCTCAATCTAATAGTTGAAACGGCGTTGGTTAAGGACCGCCGACACTGCGCTCTTCCACCAGCCGGCCACCGAGGATCCGTTCGACGGCGGCACGGCCGACCAGCCCCGAGTCCTCGATCGTTTCGTCATCGGCGCTGGGGATATCCTCGATGTCCCTAAAGTCTAAGTTACTGCTGTCCGGGACCGGTGCAGCCGGAACTTCGGCGGCTGCCCTTTGGGACATCTGCTGGTACCGGCTTAGCCGCTCCGGCGAGGGGCGTTGCCCATTGGAGGCTTCGGCATCCGGGACGGGTTCTGCAGGCTCTGGGTTGGCATCCTGCCAGTCGCCTGCACCAGCAGCGGGGTCCGGTCCTGCTTCCACGCCGTCCGAGGTGGGAACGGCACTGGCATCCCAGCTGTCATCGCGCTCCGGTTCGGGTTCCCAGGTCGCGGGCGGTTCTTCGGCAGGATCGCTGTCCCAGTCCGAGGGTGGAGCAACCGGGGTTGAGGCTGCCGGGGTTGGGGCTGCCGGGGCAGGGTCGTCCGAGGGTGGAGTTGTCCAAGCGGTGTTGGCAGCCGGCGGCGCGTCCCAATCGTTGCTGGTCCCCGCCGCCGGCGTTGGCCGGCTAGATGCTTTTGGGTTTGGGTCACCCGCTCCCGGAGCATCATGGACCGGTTTGATCGCGCAATTGATTCCGAGCACCTTATTGATGGCACGGCTGAGATTGTCGAGGTGGTCCTGACGGTTAAAGCCGGCAGCACGTCCCGGGGAGTCAAAGCCAAGCTCAAGAAGGGAACCATCGAATGACTTCACGGAAGCGTAATCCTTGACCATCATCCAGGAGACTTTCCGGATCCCGGAGAGCTCGTCCATGATTTCCGGCCAGGCCCGGCGGACCATCTCCACACTCCCGCTGCCGCCGCCGGAAGACTCGACGCTCCGGGAGGCTCCCGCCGCCGCAGCTTCCGGTGCCGGATCTGAGGGTGGATCGGCCTGCGCGCTGGACCAGTCGGCCGCAGGTTCCGGTCTGCCCTCCCATTCGGCGGCGTCAGGGGAAGCAGGCTCAGCGGAGTCTTGGGAGGGTCCGGATTCAGCAGGTGCTGACGGTGATTGGGCAGGTGGGCCCTGTTGCTGTGATTGTGGCTGCGGCTCCGCAGGTTCAGGTCCAGGTGCCGGGCTTTGCGCGGCGGGCTCCTCGGGGTCCGGCATCGGCCTGCGTGCCTCCGCTGCGTCAGGCCGTGGTCGCGGGGTACTGGAGGCAGATCCGTCGTCGGCGTCCCTTTGTGCAGCCTGTACTCCGGCGACCGGTGTGCCGCCGTACTCGAGCCGGCGTTCGATCCGGTCCACCCTGGCCGCGACGCCGCGTTCGCTCATATCTGCGCCGGGCAGCAGGATGCGGGCGCACAGCAGCTCAAGGTGCAGCCTCGGCGAGGTGGCGCCGGTCATCTCGGTGAGAGCCGTGTTGGTGATGTCGGCGGCGCGGGACAGTTCGGCGGAGCCGAGCCGGTTGGCCTGGTTCCGCATCCGGGAAATCTGGTCCTCGGGCATTCCGCGCAGGATTGCCTGGGCACTGTCCGGCATGGCGTTGATGATGATGAGGTCCCGGAACCGTTCCAGCAAGTCCTCAACGAAGCGGCGCGGATCGTGTCCGGTCTGGATGACCCGGTCGACTGCACGGAAGACGGTGCCGGAGTCAGCCGCGGCAATGGCGTCCACGACGTCGTCAAGCAGTGATGCGTGCGTGTAGCCAAGCAGCGAGACGGCCAGCTCATAGTCCAGGCCGGTATCTCCTGCCCCGGCCATCAGCTGGTCCAGCACGGAAAGCGAATCGCGGACCGAGCCACCGCCGGCACGCACAACCAGGGAAAGCACCCCGGGGGCAACCGGTACGGATTCCCGGTTGCAGAGCTGCTCCAGATACGCCATCAACGGTTCGGGCGGAACCAGCCGGAAGGGATAGTGGTGGGTGCGGGACCGGATCGTGCCGATGACCTTGTCCGGCTCCGTCGTCGCGAAGACGAACTTGATGTGTTCCGGCGGCTCTTCAACGATCTTCAGCAGGGCGTTGAATCCCGCGGAGGTCACCATGTGGGCCTCGTCGATGATGAAGATCTTGTAGCGGTCGCGCACCGGCGCGAAGGTGGCACGCTCGCGCAGATCGCGCGCGTCGTCGACACCGCCGTGGCTTGCCGCGTCGATCTCGATAACGTCAAGGCTGCCGCTGCCGCCACGGGCAAGCTCCACACAGCTGCCGCAGACACCGCAGGGAACATCCGTAGGGCCCTCGACACAGTTCAGGCACCGCGCCAGGATGCGGGCGGACGTCGTTTTTCCACAGCCACGCGGTCCGGAAAAGAGGTAGGCGTGATTGACGCGGTTCTTGCGCAAGGCAGTCATCAACGGTGTGGTGACATGTTCCTGGCCGATGACATCGGCAAAGGTTTCCGGACGATACCGCCGGTACAGCGCAACGTTCGACTGGGCCGCCGCTCCGGCCGCGGCACCTAAATGGGCGGTTTCCGGGGCAGGGCTGTCCACGGGGATCTCATCGATCGCTTGGATATCAGCAGAGCTCACGGCGTTCCTCCAGTCACAGTAAAACCCTATCGGCACTGGCCGACAGAATGCACCTCAAATATGGACTTGTTGACAGCGGCGGTCTTCCACCGGTGGCGGCAGCCGGCGGGCCACCGAAGGACGTTAAAGTTGAAGACCCCTCACGCACCCGCCAGAGCCCGCTTACCCTTGCTACCTTCCGGTCCTGGGGGAGTTCACAGGATGACGCCACGTGAGGGGCCGCTGAATAGTCTACCCGATTTGAGGACCCGCCGAAGTCCACTGTGAATGGACGAACAGGAGCGGCAGTGAGGCGATGAATCAGTTGTCCCGACCTTGGGGCTGGGTACCCGAAAGGGGCCGGCCGTCGTCGTCGAACACCTTGCCGGGAGCACCAATCGGGAAGGTCATGAAGGCCGGAACTTCGTAGGGGTGGGCGCGGGCCATGGCGGCGAGAACGTCGTCCCGGCGGCTTCGCGGGTATCTGGTCTCGATTCTCGTCTCCGCCACCTGCTCGAGGGTGCCGACGTCTCCAATCACCGGGGCGGCGCCGTCGTTGGGTTTGAACTGGCCGGTGCCCGGGAAGAGGAACGCGCACTGCGAATAGTTTCCGATCCGTCCGGCACCGGCCGCGTCGAGGGCCCCCATTACAGCGGGAACGGAATCAGTAGGGACATAGACAACCAGGCAATCCATCTCGGTCATGTCAATAGTGTGGCACGACGACGGCGGTGCACTGGTTGGCTCCGATTCGGCACACGGAGGGGGTTCAGGTAGTCTGGAACCTGCTTCATTCAAGGAGGATTCGCCTAGCGGCCTATGGCGCACGCCTGGAACGCGTGTTGGGTTAACGCCCTCGGGGGTTCAAATCCCCCATCCTCCGCTGTGTAATGTCTCGGGACATCGGTAGAACGATGTCCCGAGACATTAGTCTTTAACGAGTCACCTGTTCAGGCGGGAAATTGCTTTTTGGTAGTTCTTCGATGGGTCGATTTT